>JBBTFF010000054.1:0-5425 GCA_038041995.1 Gemmatimonadota bacterium
GGGGAACATGGTGGCTGTAGCTCAATTGGTTAGAGCACCGGACTGTGGCTCCGGGGGTTGCGGGTTCAATTCCCGTCAGTCACCCTGGGTGGCAGGAAGCTGGGCTCGGGGGTCGGCACGCTGAACCCTTGGGGCTGGCTCCCCGCTGACTCTAGGTCAGTAGCTCAATTGGTAGAGCACCGGTCTCCAAAACCGGCGGTTGGGGGTTCGATTCCCTCCTGGCCTGCTCGGCAAGCTGATTGACATCACGACGTGCAGGGCTGCGACCGGTACTTCCCAGGCGTCGTGGCAGCAGGTCCGATCGCCGGCATTCCCGGCTGGCGAACGGCGCAGGGATTCACCTCGTTCCCCTTGGGTGAGGAGTGGAAGGGGTACTACATGGCGGTATCGTCTAGGGGACTAGGACGCGGCCCTCTCAAGGCTGTAACACGGGTTCGAATCCCGTTACCGCTACTCAACACGCCTCACCTCGGCCTCATCGTCTATCGGTTAGGACGGCACCCTTTCAAGGTGCAGAGACGGGTTCGACTCCCGTTGGGGCTATGAACGACCCGACGGGTGGCGGCACCGAGGTCGGCGCAGGACTGGTGCAGTGTGCGGCAGGAAGGGCAGGAAGGTCGGTGGTGCTGGCTGGGCAATTCATCTCCCGTCTATCGTCTACCGTCTCCCGTCTGGTGTTGGGGGCGTAGCTCAGCTTGGTTAGAGCACTCGACTGTCACTCGAGAGGTCGCGGGTTCGAGCCCCGTCGCTCCCGTTGTCGGTGGACCGCAGGATGCAGGTTGCAGGTGTGCAAGGCAGGTGCAGGTGCAGAGGCTGAAGCAGGTGGCTCGCCCTGGTGGTGAAACTGGTAGACACGCCATCTTGAGGGGGTGGTGCCGTAAGGCGTCTCGGTTCGAGTCCGAGTCAGGGCATACTGGCGAGAGAACGACAGAGTACGACAGAGTACGACAGAGTACGACAGAGTACGACAGATCCTGCGATCTTGTGTGCTCCCGTCTCGTGGTCTGGCGGTTGCCACAGTAGCTCAGTGGTAGAGCACTCGATTCGTAATCGAGCGGTCGTCGGTTCAATCCCGACCTGTGGCTCTGAAAGAGAACGACAGAGGACGACAGAGGACGACAGAGCACGACAGCATGATACGCCGAACGACAACGGCGCCCGGCGAGAGTCGGGCGTTTCGCGTATAGGAGCGCAAGTCCGTCAAGAAGCACGCGCCCCGGTGGACGCGGGGCGCCGCGCGTTGCACCTTCATGGCTGCTCTCCAACGACGAGTCCACCATGACCTGTCCCTCGTTCCGCCCTCTTGCGGCCGCAGCGATCCTCCTGCTCGCCGCTACTTCGCCGATCGCCGCGCAGTTCGGCGGCTCCATGCCCGACAGCGTGAAGGCCCGGCGCTGGGCACTCGAGAACGAACTGCAGTCGCTGGCCGTCGTCGATCGCAAGGTGATGATCACCATGCGCGACGGCGTCCGCATTCCGGCCGACATCTACCACCCCAGGGACGCGTCGCAGAAGTACCCGGCCATCTGGGTGCGCACGCCGTACAACTTCAATTACTGGGACGTGGCCAACGGCGTACCGCGCGACATGACGTCGGCGCTGACCGCGGTGAAGCGCGGATACGCGTACGTCGACATGCAGGAACGCGGGCACTTCTTCGCCGAGGGGAACTACGACATCCTCGGCGCCCCGCTGAGCGACGGCGAGGACGAACTCAACTACCTCACCACGCAGCCATGGTCCAACGGCAAGGTGGGGACGACCGGCTGCTCGTCGACCGCCGAATGGCAGCCAGCCGTTGCCGCGCTCGGGAATCCCGGCTACGCCGCGATGAACGTGCAGGGCTTTGGCGCCGGCGTCGGCAAGGTCGGGCCGTACTACGAGATGGGGAACTGGTACCGCGGCGGCGCCGTGCAGATGCTCTTCATCGACTGGCTGATGGGGGAGCAGAACCAGGTGCGCCCGATGTTCCCGCGCGGCACGACGCAGGAAGAACTGATCCGCGTGTCGAAGTCGTACGACCTGGCGCAGCGCCTGCCGCCGGTGGACTGGGCGAAGGCGTTCTGGAAGCTCCCGACCATCGACATCATCAAGGCAGTGGACGGGCCGCACGGCATCTTCGCCGACTCGATGCCGGTGCCCACCGGCGGGGCGATGATGAAACGCGCCCCCAATGATCCCGCCTGGTACAAGGGCGGGCTCTGGCACGAGACCATGCCGATCAACATCCCCGGGCTCTGGTTCATGTCGTGGTACGACGTGTCGGTGGGGCCGAACCTCGCCATGTACAACCACGTGCGGAAGTCGGCACAGGACACCGGGGCAGGGAACCAGTGGGCAATCATCGCGCCGGTGGCGCACTGCTCGTACACCCGTGCCAGCGAGCACACCGTGGTCGGCCAGCGCGACATGGGCGACGCGCGGCTCGGCTACCAGCAGCTCGTCTACGACTTCTTCGACCGGTTCCTGAAGGACAAGCCGTCGGCCGCCATGGATACGGTGCCGAAGGTGCGCTACTACGTGATGGGGCTGAACCAGTGGAAGACGTCGGATGTGTGGCCACCGCGAGAGGCCGTGCCGATGACGTTCCACCTTGGCAGCAACGGCAATGCCAACACGCGCCACGGCGACGGCACACTGTCGATGAAGCCGGCGAAGACCGACAAACCCGACCGGTTCACCTACGACCCGCTGCATCCGGTGATGTCGTACGGCGGCAACGTCTGCTGCCAGGGGAACGCCGTGGTCGCCGGCTCGATGGACCAGCAGAAGATCGAGGAGCGCCCGGACATCCTGGTGTACACGACGGAGCCGTTCACGGAAGGGATGGAGTTCAGCGGGCCCATCGTCCCGACGCTTCATGTGTCGTCCGACGTCAAGGACACCGACTTCACCGTCAAGGTGATCGACGTCTACCCGGACGGCCGCGCGTACAACCTCGACGAGTCGATCCAGCGCATGCGCTACCGCGACGGCTACGACAAGCCGCCGGTATGGATGGAGAAGGACAAGGTCTACAAGGTGACGCTGCAGCCGCTGAACACCAGCAACTACTTCGCCCCCGGCCACCGGCTGCGTATCGAGGTGTCGAGCAGCAACTTCCCGCGCTTCGACCGGAACCTGAATACCGGCGGCAACAACTGGGACGAAACCCAGCCGGTCACCGCGCACAACGTGGTGCATCATTCGGAGAAGTACCCGTCCACCTTGATGGTTACGCTGGTGAAGGCGGCGGTTGTGCCGTGATTGACTGAGGATTGGGATCGCGGATCGAGATTCAGGACTGCGAATCATGATTCCGATGGGCGATGGGGCCTCCCTGATGGGCGGCCCCTTCGTGCACTCATGGCGGAGCGCCAGGGCATGAGCGCGCACGATCGGCGCCGTGGCGCTATCGCCGGGCGTCTGGTGGCAGTAGGCTTTGCGTCATGCGCCCATCCACCGTTGCCTTCGCGCTCGTGCTGCTCCCGGCCGTTCTGCCCGCGCAGCGTCCTTCGGCGTTTCGCGTCGAGGAAACGACCATCTCCGGCATCCACGCGGCGTTCCGGGCCAAGACGCTGAGCTGCCGAGCGCTGGTGCAGCGCTACCTCGAACGGATCGACGCGTATGACAAGCGCGGGCCGGCCATCAATGCGCTGGTGACGGTGAACCCGGCCGCGCTCGCGGTGGCCGACTCGCTCGACGCGCGCTACGCGAAGGATGGGCCGGTGGGGGCGCTGCACTGCATCCCGATGATCGTCAAGGACAACTTCGAGACGCGCGACCTGCAGACCACTGCGGGATCGCTGGCCCTCAAGGGGTGGATCCCGCGGCGCGACGCCACCATGGTGGCGCGCATTCGTGCGGCGGGGGCCGTTGTCCTCGCCAAGAGCAACCTCGCCGAGTGGGCGTTCTCGCCGTACGAGACGGTGAGTTCGATTCTCCCGGGATACACCAAGAACCCGTACGCGCTCGACCGCGTCACGGCGGGTTCGAGCGGCGGCACGGCGGCGGCGGTCGCCGCCAACGAGGGGACGGTGGGACTCGGTACCGACACGGGGAACTCGATCCGCGGCCCGTCGGCGCACAACGCGCTCGTCGGCATCCGGTCCACCATGGGGCTCACGTCGCGGGCTGGCGTGGCGCCGCTGGCCAACGGCGCCGACATCGCCGGGCCGCTGGCCCGCCCCGTGGCCGATGCGGTGGCCGTCTTCCAGGTGGTCGCCGGCGAGGACGCCGACGATCCGGTGACCGCACCGGCCCGCGAGCATCGCGAGGCCGACTACCGCCGCTTCGTGGTGCCGGGCGCGCTGAAGGGCGCGCGCATCGGCGTACTGCGCCAGGCCTACGAGCGACCGACCACCGACAGCGAGGTGGTGCGCGTCTTCACGCGCGCGGTCGAGACGCTGACGGCACAGGGGGCGACGATCGTCGACCCGGCGGCCATCGACTCGCTCCCGGCGCTGCTGCGCACCACGGGCGGAACGTGCAACGTCTTCAGGCACGACCTCGAGGGATACCTCGCCGCGCGCGGCGAGAACGCGCCGGTGAAGACCATCGACGAGATCGTGAAGAGCGGCGCGTTTCATCCGCTGGCCCAGACGCGACTTCAGGCGGCGCAGGCGGTGACCGTGGCGCCGGCCGACAATCCGGCGTGCCAGTCGCGCGAGGCGATGCGCGCGCGCCTGCGCGTGGCGGTCACCGCGCTCATGGATTCGCTGAAGCTCGACGCGCTCGTGTACCCTACGTGGAGCAACCCGCCGCGGCTGATTGGCGACCTCAACACGCCGCACGGCGACAATAGCCAGCTCTTCTCGCCGATGACGGGATTCCCGGCGATCACCGTGCCGATGGGGTACACTCGCGGCGTGCTGCCCGCTGGGATGACCTTCTTTGGGCGGCCGTGGAGCGAAGGGAAGCTGATCACGCTGGCGTACGGGTTCGAGCAGGCGACGCACCACAGGCATCCGCCGGCCAGCGCACCGGAACTGCGGCGCGTTGCACGCTGAGCGTCCAGGCACCTGTCAGCGCCCACGCGCTGAGCGTCCGCGTGCCCTGCCGCGTACACCAGGTGGCGCCCTCTAGCGGCGCGCGCCGCGTCGCGGTCTTCTAATTGCGCCGCCGAGTCCGGCGGACCTGGCCGCCCCCTGGATCGCGCTCGGGCTCGCGCTGCCCCGCAGGGGGTGCTGCATCAACGGCTGCTGCCACGGAAAGCCGACGGCCGTCTCCTGGGCGGTGCACTTCCCGGTCGGCGGCGCCGTCTACCAGGCGCACCGCGAGGCCCACCTGATCGCCGCGGAGGCGCCCCCCTTGCCGGTTCACCCCACGCAGCTCTACCTCGCGGGGCTCAACCTGCTCACGTTCTTCCTGATCGTTCTGGTGTTGCGGCCGCGCAAGCGGATCGACGGCGAGCTGTTCGCCTGGCTCCTCGTCTTCAAGGGGGTGT
>JBBTFF010000055.1:0-19790 GCA_038041995.1 Gemmatimonadota bacterium
CTCGATACGAAAGACGACGCGATCTCATCGTTCACCCGCGCCTCGTAGTAGTACTTCTCCGGATCGATCGGCTTGATGCGCATGCCCGGCGTACTGACACCCTTGGCGAGCGCCATCACCAACTCGTCGATCCGCTCCTGCTCCCTCGCCTGGAAATCCGAGTAGCTCTTCTTGAACTGGTCCGCGAATTCGATGTCGAGGAACGGCTGTTTCCTGGCCATCCGGCGCTCAGCGCTTCGCGGCCCGCTTCGCCACCTTTTTCCTGACGCGCTTCGCCGCTACCCGTCGACCGGCTCCCCCTTTCAGCGAATCAAGGAGCCACCGCGCCTCTGCCTCCCCGCGCGTCCGCGACACGCGCCCCGCGCGCAACTCCTGATCGGCACGCCCGAGACGCGCGCGCCCCTCGTCGCTGTGGTACCACGCCTGATCCTGCGGAATGGTCACCGACGGCACGAGTTCGATGGCTCCCGACTCGGTCCGCTCGATGCGCAGTTGCGTGCCCTCGCCGATGCCGAGCTGCTCTCTCACTCGCTGAGGCAGCGTCGTGCGTCCCTTCTGGTCGACAGTCAGGTACCCGATGATCTCACTCACGGTTGGCTCCAATGGTGAATATTCCCTCAGAGGGAATATACCACAGTCACACCATTCGTCCATCGTCGGATGGACGTCCACCGTCATGACCGAGGCGGAATGCACGGAGGCGAGCATGCGGTACACTGCATGCTCGCCCCCGCCAACCCGGCATCATCTCGCCGCGCGCATCGTCATTTTCGCGCGCCGTTCGCAGCGCCCTTACGGCATCCGGCCGGTGTTCAACTCCCGCACGATGCGGTCGGCGTGATACACCGCGCTCAGCGCCGCCTGGATGGCGCGCACGTCCACCATCACGTTGCGCCCCCGCTCGGGCAGGTAGATGTAGTCGCGCACCAATGCATTGATGTTGCGGTCGAAGTTCAGCCCCACAATCCGCAGGTCCTTGGTCACCGCCGGAGATCCGGAGTTGCCGCCGTAGCTGTCGGCGGTGGAGACGAAGTTCAGCGGCGTGCCAAGGTCGAGCCCCACCGGCGGCGTGCGCCAGCGGTACGGCAACTCCCAGTCGCTGCCGGCACCGTGGCTGCGGTTCCGGTCGTAGACGCCAAAGAACGTGGTGAACGGCGCCGCCAGCGTGCCGTTGTACTCGTAGCCCTGCACCACGCCGTCGGCGATGCGCGGCGATGACGACCCGTCGGGCGGGATGCTCGGCCCGTACACCTCGAACCGTGCCCGGCCGATCTGTGCCGCCAGCGCCGACTCCTCGGCGCCGATGCGGGCCTGCTCGGCCTCGAACGACAGCACGCTCGGCATGAGGTCGTTCATGAGCTTCATGGCGGGATCGGCGGCCAGTTCGCCGGCCGCCGCACGCCGCACGCCGGCCGTGTCGCCCAGCGCCGTCGCCGCCAGCAACGCATCGGCCGCGTCCTTCGCGCTGCCGCCAGCCAGCACCGCGCGAGTGATGGCGTGACCCGGACCATAGGCGCGCGCGATGTCATCGAGCGCGAGCGCGAGGAAGCGCCGCTCGAGGTCGCGCGGCACCACGCGCACGCCCGCAAGCCGCGTGCGGAAGCCCGCCACCGAGTCGGCGGGGCCATGCTGCACCCGCCAGGCCCAGTACGCCAGCTGCAGCGTGGCGCTGCCAGCAGTGGTGCTGGTCATCTGCGAAAACGCGGAGAGTGCGGTGCGCGACTTCATGCGCTGCTGCTGGAGCCTGGCCATGCGGTCCACGAGACCGCTGTAGCGCGAGCGCAGGTCGGACCGCGCGCGAATGGAGTCGGCGAGCGTGCGCTCGATGTCGGCGCGACGCCCCATGATCGCCGGATCGCGAAGTCCCTCGAGTCGCCCGCCGATGGGCTTCCATCTGTTGGAGAGCCCGAGCATCTGCACCAGGGCGTCGGCACGCTGTGCATCGTCGCGGCTCTCGTCACGGAACGCCTTCAGCGCCGCGAGGCGCGACGAGAGGAAGCGCTCCGTCAGCGGGAGCGCCACGTCGCGCTGGTACTCGAGCTGGCTGATGGTCGTCAGGCGGCGCGTGGCACCCGGGTTGCCGATGACGAACACGGCGTCACCGGGCTTGGCGCCATCGACGCCGCCCCAGGCGAAGTGCGCCGGACTCGACACCGGCTTGCCGTCGGCCCCGTAGGCGCGCATCACGACGAAGTCGAGCGCATATCGCGGGAACGTGAAGTTGTCCCAGTCGCCGCCGAGGTTGGCCACGCCCAGTTCGGCGGCAACGACCAGCCGGATGTCGGTGTACCGGCGGAAGACGTATGCCGACGAACGGGCGCCGTTGTAGAGGGCCACCACCTGCACCCAGGTCGAGTCGCCGGGCGACGCGTACTGCGCCTTGAGCCGCGCCTGCACCGTCGCGCCGGCGTCGCGCCGGGCCGCGTCGCGCGCCGGCCCCTCGGCTGCGGCGTCTCCCGCCTTGTTGACTTCGGCAGAGACGTCGAGTGCCGCCAGCATCTGGTCGGCCACCATGTTCGGGATGGGCCGTTCATCGGCGAGCGTTGCCGCCACGAACCCCGAGTCGAGCAGTGTCTCGCCACGCCGGCTGAGGGCGTTCACCGACCCGCTCACGCAGTGGTGGTTGGTGATGATGAGTCCGTCGGCCGACACGAAGGCCGCCGAGCAGCCGGGGATGCGCAGCGCGGCGAGTCGTGCCCGAGCGAACCAGGCCGAGTCGGCGAAGAAGCCATAGGTGGACGAGAAGTACGCCGTGGGCGCGTACTCGAAGGTCCACATGCGGCCCAGGTCGAAGCGGCCGGCGCGGGCGGTATCTGGAACGGGACGCTGGGCCGTGAGCGCGGCCGGCAGCAGTGTCACGACGACAAGCGCGCGGAACAGGCGCATGATCACGATCCGGTTGAGGCTGGGTCACCCTGGCCCAGCGATGGAACTTCCCCGTTGCGCTTCGAGCCGGCGAGCCGACAGCAGGCGACCACGAAGCACCCTACCGGGCGGATCCTACTGCCGGAGCACCTGCGTCCGCTCCGACCTTGAGCAATTCCAGAATGGCGTCCACCGAGGTCTTCGCATCGCCGTACAGCATGCGCGTCTTGGACTTGAAGAACAACGGGTTCTCCACGCCGGCGTATCCGGCGCCTCGTCCGCGCTTGAAGACGATGCAGCTCTCCGCTTCCCACGCCGGCAGCACGGGCATGCCGGCAATGGGACTGCTCGGATCTTCGAGCGCACTGGGATTCACGATGTCGTTGGCGCCGATCACCAGCACCACGTCGGTCTTCTCGAAGTCCTCGTTGATCTCGTCCATCTCGAGCACGATGTCGTACGGAAGGTTCGCTTCGGCCAGCAGCACGTTCATGTGGCCGGGGAGCCGGCCGGCGACAGGATGGATGGCAAAGCGCACCAGGGTGCCGCGCGAGCGAAGGACGTCGACGATCGCGCGCACGGGGTGCTGCGCCTGGGCGACCGCCATGCCGTAGCCGGGCACGATGATCACCGACTGCGCCTCCCGCAACAGTTCCACGACCTCGTCGGCCGTGGTGGCGATCATCTCCCCTTCCATGATCGCGCCGCCGACCGGCGCCGTGCCTTCCTCGACGCCGAATCCACCGAGGATGACCGAGACGAACGACCGGTTCATCGCCTTGCACATGATGTAGCTGAGGATCGCTCCCGACGAGCCCACCAGCGCGCCGGTGATGATCAGCAGGTCGTTGGAGAGCATGAAGCCCGCCGCCGACGCCGCCCACCCCGAGTAACTGTTGAGCATTGAGACGACCACCGGCATGTCCGCGCCGCCGATCGCCATCACCAGATGGATCCCGATCACGCCAGAGACCACGGTAATGGCCAGCAACGCCGGCATCGCCTGCACTCCGGTACCGACGAAGATCACACCCAGCCAGACGCAGGCGACGAGCATCGCCAGGTTGAGCAGGTGCCGTCCGGGGAGCAGCAGCGGCTTGCTGTGGATCACGCCCTGCAGCTTGCCCCACGCCACCACCGAGCCGGTAAACGTCAGGGAGCCAATGAAGACACCCAGCACCGTTTCCACGTCATGGATGGTCGCTTCGGCTCCGACGAGCGAAATCGCGGGCTGCAGGTGGTTGCTGAGGCCGACCAGCACGGCAGCGGCGCCGACGAAGCTGTGCAGGATGGCCACCAGCTGCGGCATCGCGGTCATCGAGACCCGCGCGGCGACCACGGCGCCGATGAGTGCCGCCACCAGAATGGACCCGATGACCAGCGGCGACGTGGCCAGGCCGACCTGGATGGCGACGGCCAGCACGGCGACGATCATGCCGATGGCGCCGAACAGGTTGCCGCGCCGCGCCGTCTCGGGGTGCGAGAGCCCCTTGAGGCTCATGATGAAGAGCACGCCGGCGCCGATGTATGAGGTGGCAAGAAGCGACGGCGTCATCGGTGGAACATCCTCAGCATGCGCTGCGTGACGAGGAAACCGCCAGCGATGTTGATGGTGGCCAGCAGGATGGCCGCGATGCCGAGGATGCGCGCCGCCGAGCCGCCGCCGATCTGGAACATGCCGCCGATGACGATGATGCCGCTGATCGCGTTGGTCACGCTCATCAGCGGAGTGTGCAGCGCCGGCGTGACGCTCCAGATCACCTGATACCCGATGAAGCAGGCGAGCACGAAGACGGTGAAGTGTGTCAGGAACGTCGGAGGCGCGGTGAGACCGATGCCGAAGAGACAGAGGCCGACGAGGATCAGGCTCCGGCGCGAGAAGGCCGTCATCTTCTCGAAGACCGGCGGGCCGTGCTCCTCGCTAAAGAGGTGCGCCTTCGCAGCATGCGGCGTGACGTGCGCGGGTGTGCCGGATGGCTTGGGCGGTGGCCACAACAGCTCGCCGGCCTTCAGCACCGTCATGGGGCGCACGATGTCGTTCGTCTCGCTGAGCTCGAACTTCTCCGCCCCACCCATCTCGGCGAGCAGGTGGACGATGTTGGTGGCGTAGAGGTTCGAGGCCTGGTGGGCCATGCGCGAGGGGAGGTCGGTGTAGCCGATCACCGTGACGCCATTCACGTCCACCGCTTCGCCGGCCTTGGTCAGTTCGCAATTGCCGTGCTGTTCGGCGGCGAGGTCCACCACCACCGATCCCCGCTTCATCGACGCGACCATGTCGGCGGTGATCAGGATCGGCGCGCGACGGCCCGGAATGAGCGCGGTCGTGATGATGATGTCGACTTCCCTAGCCTGCGCGGCGAACAGCGCCATCTCGGCGGCGATGAACGCCGGGCTCATTTCCTTGGCGTAGCCGCCGGTGCCGCTGCCGTCTTCGTCGATCTGCACTTCGAGGAACTCGGCGCCCATCGACGTCACCTGGTCCTTCACCGCCGGACGGGTGTCGAAGGCCCGGACGATCGCGCCGAGTGCTCGCGCGGCACCGATGGCCGCCAGGCCAGCCACGCCCGCGCCGATGACCAGCACCCGGCACGGATGGATCTTCCCGGCGGCCGTCGACTGTCCGCGCAGCGGCCGCTGCATGACGTTCACCGCCTCGATGACCGCCCGATACCCGGACAGGTTGCCCATCGAGGAGAGCGCGTCGACCTTCTGCGCGCGCGTGATGCGCGGCACCTGGTCCATGCCGAGGGCGCTGACCCCGCGCGCCGACATCTTGCCGACCAGATCCGTGTTGAAGGCCGGATACAGGTAGCTGATGATCGTCTGGCCGGCGGTCAGTCGATCGACTTCGTCGTCACCCGGGGGACGCACCTTGGCGATGATGTCGCTGGACCAGGTGCCGGCACGATCGGCCAGCGTGGCCCCTGCCGCCGCGTACGACGCATCGTCGAATCCCGCGGCCAGTCCGGCGTCTTGTTCGATGGTCACGTCGAAGCCGAGCTTGACCAGCTTCTTTACGGAATCCGGAGTCGCCGCCACCCGACGTTCGCCGGGCAGGGTCTCCCTTGGCACTCCAACTCTCATCTCATCCTCTATTCGCAATGGCCCTGGTGACGCGCTGGCGACCAACCTGTAAATATAACCGGTCTCACCGGCGGGCAGGTGGTCCGCCGCTTCACGGTCGCGGGCGCGGCGGGAAGCCCGTGCCCTGCGTGACCCCGTGGAGAGTCTCGGCGTCGTATCTCACCTGCGCCGCTCGCATCTCGCCAACCAGGCGGTTACTCGCGCTATCGGCGTTGACGGAGAAACTGCGGCAGGGCGCGCGCATGGCCGCGATCTGGTCGCGGATGAGCTTGGCGTAACGCACCGAAATGTCCTTGTGACCGTTCTCGTGCACCGTGAGCGCGGCCATCGACTGATTCCACAGGGCGAGCAGCCCCGGCACCGTGTCGGCCGGCGGCACCCACTTCGGCAGGACAATGTCCGTGCTCACGGTAACGCGCACGGTGAAGGCGTTGCATTCGCGGCCGTTCGAGCGCTTGCTGTACGTCCAACGCAGCGGCGAACTGGCAAACCCCGCCCGTGCGCGACCTTGGGCGTCCTTCGGTCCGAGCCGGCGCAGGTCGGCCGCGACTTCGGCGACGGTCCGGCCGTGCACCTCGTAGTACTCGACGTGCGTCACGCCATTCACGCCCTCCGGGTACTGCTGGAACGCCGACGCGCGGTTGGCCGCGCCGGCGCAGACCAGGAGCAACGCGAGACTTGCAACTCGCGCTGGCGCGTGGATCACTGACGCTATGGCGAAAACGTCGCGTACCCCTGGGCGTGCAGCGTGGCCCGCGCCATCGTGGCCGAGGTGGAGACCTTCACGAACGGCAGCAGCTTGTCACGCGGCACCTTGCGATTCACCAGCGCCTGCCCGCAGACGATGATCTGCACGCCGGCGTCGTTGAGCGCCTCGAGCAGCGCGATGTTGGGATTGTCCACACCCGTGGCCGCCTTGTACGCATCGTTGCCCAGCAACGTCTGCGTGGCGGTGCCGTGCACGATGATGGCGAGGTGTACGTTCTTTCGATCGAGCCCATTCTCATCGGCCATCACCAGAAAATTCGCCGGGGTGGAAAAACCGGCGGCGCGTTCCGTCGGCGTGGCCGCTCCCTGAGTGACGTCCCACGCCACCTTGTAGACGAGGTCCTTCTGCCCCGGATGGCTCGGATTCGGGATAGGTGTGTTGGCGCCCACCTTCTTGATGAGCGCCTCGCCCGTCTGGGCGGCGGCTGGTGCGGCCAGCCCGGCGACGAGCGCCAAGCCAGCCAATGCCTGTGTGATGGTCTTCATGTCGAGCTCCGGATCAGGGGGTGACCACGCCGCCGAAGCGGTCGAACCAGGCACGCAGATAGGCCTGCGTGCGAAGGAAATTCGACGGCGTCGACGACGTGCCGTGCCATTCATTGTTGAAACGTATCATCGCGGTTGGCACGCCGCGATACCGCAACGCTTCATAATACTCCTCGGTCTGCGGCATGGGAGTGCGCAGGTCGAGCACGCCGGTCATGAGCATGGTGGGCGTCTTCACGCTGCCCACGTACATGATGGGCGACCGCCTGAGGTATTCCGACGGATCTTCCCAGAACGGCTTCTCGAAGTTGCGGTACCAGCCCGGGCCATCGGTGACGCCGACGAAGCTCATCCAGTTGGTGACCGGACAATTCGATGACGCGGCTGCGAACCGGTCGGTGTGTCCGACGATCCACGCCGTCAGCACACCGCCGCCCGAGCAGCCGTAGACGAACATCCGGCGGCTATCCACGTAGCCGCGGCCGAGCACCGTGTCGACGCCGGCCATCAGGTCGTCGAAGTCCTTGCCCGGATACGCGTTCTTGATGGCGTTGCCGAACGCCGAACCGTACCCCGTGGAGCCGCGCGGATTGGTGTAGAGGATCACGTACCCCTGCGCCGCGTGCTCCTGCCAGGCAAAGTTGAACCCGACGTTGTACATCGAATGCGGTCCGCCGTGGATGCTGAGCATCAGCGGGTACTTCTTCGCCGGGTCGAAGCCCGGCGGCTTCATGATCCACCCTTGGATGCGCAATCCGTCCTTCGACTTGTACCACACCTCCTCGAGCGACGCGACCTGCTTGCCGTCGAGAATGTCGGCGTTCACCGACGTCAGCTGGGTCAGGGCTGCGGGCGCCTTGACCGAGAACTTCACCACGTCACCCGGCAGCGTCGGGGTCGATCGCACCGCGACCGCCGTCCCGTTGCGGATGTCCGAGACGCTCACCAGCTGCTGTCCCGTGGTGAGCTGCTTCACCTGCCCCGCCAGCGTCACCGAGTAGAGGTGCCGGCTCCCTTCGTTCTCCGCCGTGAAGTAGATCGCGCTTCCGTCCTCCGCCCAGGACAGGGATGCCGGGGAGCGGTCGAGCGCGGCCGTCAGCACGCGCGAATTCCCGCCGTCCGCATCCATGACGTAGAGCGCCGCGTCCTTCCACGTGGCATCGGTGGAATCGAAGCCGGTGTAGGCAATGCGCTTGCCGTCGGGTGACGGCGTGGGATTTCCATCGGGCCCCTTGCGGGTCGTCAGCGCGCGGATGGCGCCCGACTTGAGGTCGGCGGCGTAGATGTCCGACTCGCGCCAGGCATGCTCGGCCTTCGGCACGCGGTTGCTGGTGAACAGCAGCGTGCCGTTGTCGAGCCAGGTGGGGTTGCCGTGGTTCCAGTCGCCATTCGTCACCTGCCGCGGCGTGCCACCGGCGGCGTCGATGACGAACACGTGGCTCCACGCATCGTCGTTGAAGCCGACGCGGTCCTGCCGGTAGTCGAGCCGGGTCACGACCTTCGGGGCTTCCGTCCACTTGGCGCCCTTGGGCGCGGCGGGGAGCGGAGCACGCGCAAACGGGTCGTCACGCTTGCTCGGCACACTCATTGAAAAGGAGATCGACTTGCCGTCGGGTGACCACTCGATGTTGCTGGGCGACTCGGTGAGACGCGAGACCTGCGTCACCGCCCCTTCGGCGTCCATGTACCGCACGAAGATCTGCGATCCCGTGGGCTCGCCGCGGGCAACGTAGGCGATCCGCTTGCCGTCGGGACTCCAGCGCACACCGCTTCCGGTGACGAGGGCGCGGGGCTGCGAGCCGTCGGCGTTCATCATCCAGACCGACGACTCCCACTTGTCGTTGGTCTTGTCGATCCAGCGGCGAGCGAACAGGATGCGCGCGCCATCGGGCGACAACTGGGGCGCCTGGACCTCTTCCCAGTCTAGGTAATCCTGCAGTTGCAGCTTGGTCGGTCGATCCTGCGCGACCGCGAGCGACGGCAGAATGGCCGCGGCGAGCGCGGCGCGGCGAAGCAAGCGAATCATGACGATCTCCGGCTGGTGGGTCTCCGGAGAAGGTACTGCATCTGCCGCCTCGCGTCACGACTG
Organism: Gemmatimonadota bacterium; assembly: GCA_038041995.1. Classification (GTDB taxonomy): domain Bacteria; phylum Gemmatimonadota; class Gemmatimonadetes; order Gemmatimonadales; family Gemmatimonadaceae; genus PNKL01. Next base: position 9,293 of record JBBTFF010000055.1, read on the forward strand.
TCGGCGGGCTTCCATTGTCGGCGGGCTTCCATTTGACAGCCGTCGAGGACCAGCGGTACACTCTCCCCATGGCGCCCGTTCGCACCCTGCTGATGGTCATCTTGCTCGGCGCACGAGTCGCCGCCGCGCAGGCCACCGTCGTCGGAACGGTAGATGACTCCCTCAACGTCGAGCCGAGTCGCCGGGCAGGCCCGCTGCGCGGCGCAACCGTCGTCCTCGCGGAGTTGGGACGCGAAAGCGTGGCAGACGCTCGCGGCATGTTCCGGTTCGAAGGCGTGCCGGCCGGCACCTACACGCTCTCGTTCTTCCACCCTCTCCTCGATTCGCTTGACCTCGCCGCGCCGCGGCGAAGCGTCGAGGTACCACCCGCCGGTCGCGTTTCCGTGCGCCTCGCCGTTCCGCGCGGCGCGTCGATCTACGCGCAACTTTGCGGCGCCACTCCTGGCGACACGCTCGGGGTGATCGTAGGGCGCGTGCGCGCCGCCGCTGACGGCGCCGCCGTGACTGGCGCTACCGTGACGACGACGTGGTCGGAGTTGACCGTGGGCGCCGGGCGCACACGCCAGCGCGCCTACCATACCACTGCCGTATCCGGTGACCGCGGCGTTTTTGTGCTCTGCCGCGTACCCACGGATATCGTGGCCGACATCACCGTCAGCGCGTCAGGCTTCACCGCAGGTCCGGTGCCCGTCAACGTCTCCGAAACTGGCGTGGGGCACGCCGACCTGCTGCTGCCGCGCGCCGCAGGCGATACTGGCACGGTACGTGGCATCGTCATCGACCAGCGCGGGAAGCCGGCGGAAAATGCGCTCGTGAGCATTGCGGGCCTCGAGCGTCGCACGCGGTCGGCAGCCGACGGCCGCTTCGCACTCGTCAACGTGCCGGCCGGCACGCGCGCCCTCGAGGTGCGCCGCATCGGCACCGAACCGACCGTGCAGATTATTCACGTGATGAGCGACAGTACCCTCGGCGTCAACGTGACGCTCGGGCGTGGCGTGCAATTGCTCGCGGCGACAACGATCAGGACAGCATCGTCACGCGAGGCCTCCGGCTTCGCCCTGCGACGGCGGGGGGCGCTTGGTGAATACCTGACCGGCGACGAGATGCGTCGCCGTGGCTTCGTGCGGATCAGCGAGTCCATGTTCCGTTTCAACGGACTCTCCGCTGCGCTCCAGCCACAGGGCGGCCAGTGGCTCTTCACCATGCGCAACCTCACGGGCGCGCCATGCATTCCGCGATACTACGTCGACGGGTTCCTCTGGCCGGAGTGGGGCAATCCATTCGACGACATCGACCTCATGCGCCCCCGGGACATCTTGGGCATTGAGGTCTACCGCGCACAGTACACGCCACCCAACTACCCTCCCGACCCTCGCACGGGGTGTGGCGTAATACTGATCTGGCGACGCTGACCCGGCGCTTCTCCGGCAGTGCAGCCGGTTATACTCGAAGCACGGCGGTGGGACGCGCACAAAGCTACTGCGCGTCGCGGCGCCATCACCAGATGCGCACGACCCCGTAGTCGTCAAAGACCACGTCGTTGCTCACCAGCGGCAGGTTCTCGGCCTGGGACTGGGCGATGAGCATCCGGTCAAACGGGTCGCGATGCGCTCCGGGCAGCGATCCCGCCCGCTGCGCATGGTCGATGGTGATGTCGAGCGGAGTGAACTGCTGGCTGCGCAGGCAGCCACCGATGTCGGCCGCAACTTCAAGCGCCCCGGGCAGCTTCCCCAGCCGCGCCTTGGTGGTGATCTCCCACGCGGACGCGGCACTCACCAGGCAATTGGTGCGCACGTCGCCAATGGCGGCGCGCGCGCGCTTGCTGAGGCGCGCGTCGCCATCAAGCCACCACAGCAGCGTGTGCGTGTCGAGGAGGATGCGCATCACCCCTCCCACCCCTCGAGTTCGCTCGCCGGGAGCGGCTCGAAGAAGGCGGCCGTCACCGCGGCCTTGCCCTTCATCGCGCCAAAGACCCGATCGGGCGTCGCAGCGCCGTGGAGCGCGACGAGCTTCGCCACCGGCGTGCTTCCCTTCGCGATGATGATCTCTTCGCCCGCTTGCGCCCAGGCGATGAGCTTGGAGAACTGCGTCTTGGCGGCGTGCACGGTGAACGTCTTCATGGTTGGGCCTCGAACTAGTGACTAACTTAGTCTAGTCACTTAGTCCTGGCGTGTCAAGCGACGGCAAACACCACGGGGACAGCGTAGCGCCGTCCCCGTGCTCCTTCGCCATCGTTTCACCGCGAAAGGGTGCCGTTCGCCGCGCGCCTACATCGGCTCCACGTGCTCGCACACCCACTTGGCGGCCGTGCCGCAGACCGTACACGACGCCTTGCCGGCGCCATACAGCACGAACTCGGCATCCAGGCCGCACGACGGGCAGGTCGATTTCACGGTGCGCAGGCCGTCGGTGGAAAGCCCCTCGTGGATCAGCCGCGCCACCATCGCGTTGGGTTCGGCGGCGCCGAGCGGGCACAGGCCACCCGTGCAGTGATCGCCGATCTCGAGGCAGATGAGCTCGTCATCATGCACCGTCGCCTGATGCTCCCCGGGGGGCGTCTCGGAGATGAGCACCCGCACCTGCCGGTCACACGCGCTGCAGAACAGTTGGGAGCTCTTCATGGAATCCTCCTCGTGCCGTGTCGCCGGCGCAGCGCCGGCCGGTGGTGATCAGGTCAGCGTGATGACATCGGCGCTGCTCAACTGCGAGCGCGCAAAGGCGAGTGCCCGCTCGTGCGGCAGCCCGAAAATCGAGACTGCGCAGGGTTCGGCGTCGATGCAGCGATCGGCCAGCACGGTGACGCTCCGCACATTCGTCTGGCGTGGTGCTGCCGTGGCCGGGTCGATGAGATGATGGAACCGCGCGCCGCGATAGCGGAAGAACCGTTCGTAGTCGCCGGACGTCGCCACGGCGCGGTCGCTCACCTCGAGCGTGCGAGCCACGCTTCGCAGGTCGTCGGGCGACTTGATGCCGACGCGCCAGGCGCCGCCTTCCGGCGACTCGCCCAGCGCGTAGAGGTCGCCACCCAGGTTTACGATGGCGTGTTCGATGCCGCGCTCGCGCAGCACCCGCACTGCGCGGTCGAGCGAGTACCCCTTGCCGATGCCGCCCAGGTCGAGGTGCAGGTCGCGCTCACCGTAGCGCACCACGCCCTGCCCCGCGCGCCGCTCGACGTCCACGTGGCGCCAGAACGAGCGCCCCGCGAGACGCTGCACCGCGTCTGCCGCAGGCGGCTCGTGACGGTTCGTCACGTCCCACAACTCCGACGCCGCGCCGATGCCCGGGTCGAACCGGCCATCGCTGGCCGCCGACCAGCGCAGCGCCGTCTCGACGACCTGCGCCGTCTCGGCGCTCACCGTCACGCCATCGCGCGAGGCGCCGGCGTTGGCGCGGCCAATGTCGGAGTCACGGCGGAAGCGCGTCATCGTAGCGTCCACCCACCGCAACTCGGCGATGGCGGCTTCCACGGCTTCCTGTGCCTGTGCCTCTGAACGGTGGATGACCGTGATTTCGGCAATGGTGCCCATCACCGGGATGGTGCGGCGGGCGACCGCGACGTGGCGGCGCAGGGCCAGCGGCAACGCCGAGAGCGCGAAGGCGCCGGTGCCGATGGCCAGGAATTCGCGCCGGCCGAAGGGCCGCTTGAGCAGGGGATCAGACATGGTGATGGGACTCCTTTTCGTAGCGCCCACAGGCGCTGTTGCAACCCGTGCAGTGACCGGCGCAGCCGCGATGCCGCACCAGGCCGAACAACGCAAACAGGACCGCGCAAATGACGATGCCGACGAAGGTCTGCATCAGCCGGTGCTCCCCATGCCGGCAAAGCCCATGAACGCCATCGACATGCAGGCTGCGATGATGAGCACCAGTCCCATCCGCCTGGCCATCGCCGGTACATCGGCCACGTCGAGGCGCTCGCGAATGGACGCCATCAGGATCAGGGCCAGCGTCAGCCCGAGCCCGCCGCCGATGGCATAGACGATGCCCTCGATCAGATTGTACCCGCGTGTGGTCTGCGTCAGGGCCAGGTACAGGATGGCGCAGTTCGTCGTGATCAGCGGCAGGTAGATGCCGAGCTCGCGGAACAGCACCGGCAGGAACTTCTTGATCGCCATCTCCACGATCTGCACCAGCGACGCGATGACCACGATGAAGGCGATCGTCCGCAGATAGGGTGCCTGCGCCAGCACGAATGTGTTGAGGATCCAGACGGCGACCGCGGTCATCACCAGCACGAAGGTGTTGGCGGCGCCAAGGCGCCAGCCGGTGTCCATCTTGGTCGTCACGCCGAAGAAGGAGCAGAGCCCCAGGAACATCGCCAGCGTGAAGTTGTTGATCAGCAGGGTGGAGAAGAAGATCCAGGAGAGTTCGGAGATCACTTGGCCACCTCCGCGAGCTTCGCCTTCTTGCGCTCGCCCCACCACCCCATCGTCAGGAACATCAGCCCCATGGTCAGGAAACCGCCAGGCGGCATGATCATGAAGACCCACGGTTCGTAGTGCGGGCCAAACAACTGGAAGCCCAGGAAGGTTCCACTCCCGATGACCTCGCGCACGATGCACATGATGAGCAAGGCCACCATGAACCCGAACCCCTGCCCGAACGCGTCGGCAACCGCGCGCCTGACCCCCACCTTCCCCGCGAACGCCTCGGCGCGGCCGAGGATGATGCAGTTGACGACGATCAGCGGCACGAACGCGCCGAGCGTCCTCGACAACAGCGGGAAGTAGGCCTGCATCACGAGATCCGAAATCGTCACGAAGGTCGCGATGATCAGGATGTACGTGGCGAGACGCACCTCGTTGGGAATGACCTTGCGCAGCGACGAGATGAGCAGCGACGAGCAGACGAGCACGAAGAGCGTCGCCGCGCCCATGCCGAGGCCGTTGCTCACCTGGTTGCTGATGGCCATCGTCGGGCAGAGCCCGAGCATCTGGATCATGACCGGGTTGTCGTCGGCGATGCCGCGCCAGAAATCCAGCCAGAGCGGTTGCGGCGACGGCGCGCCCGGAACGATCGGTTCCGGCGCGTCGACGGCGATTTCGACACCAATGGCGGTCACTTGCCACCCCCCTTCTCATAGGCCTCGAGGCGCGGCTTCCACGTCTCCACTGCCTTGTTGATCACCTTGATCACCGCCTTCGACGAGATCGTCGCGCCGGTCAGGGTCTGCACCGTGCTCGGATCCGTCGTCGGGTTCTTGGTGCCCTTGAGCGGATTCACGATCTTGCCCATGAACCGAGAGGCGAAGGACGTGTCCTTGGCGATCTTGTCGCCGAGCCCGGGCGTCTCGGTCTGCGCCAGCACCTTGAAGCCGGTGAGCGCGCCGGTGGTCGGGTTGAACCCCACCATCAGGCGCACCTCGGCGGCGAACCCCGGCGTCCATTCCTCCACCGCCACGCCGATACGCTCGCCCGCCTCGTTGAACCCGATGAAGAGCTTGGTCGCCTCGAGCACATCCGCGCCTGCCGGGAGCTCCTGGCTCAACTTGTCGCCGACGAGGAACAGGGTGTCGATCGTTGCCGGCCCACCGAGCACTTCCTTGACGGCCGCCTCCACCTTCTCGCCGGCGAACTTGCGGATCGGCGTGAGCGTCTGCTGGTACGTGTACGCGAGAATGCCACCGCCCAAGGAGCCGAAAAACGCGAGCGTGAAGAGCAGGCGCGCTGTCGAGCTGCCGGCATCCGGCGTCGGCGCGGCGGGCGCGCCGTGCGAATGTTCATGGCCGCTCATTTGGCCTCCTTCAGCTTCACGGTGCCGAAGACTGTCGGCTGGGTGGCGCGATTGATGAGCGGCGTGAAGGCATTCATGATGAGGATCGCGTACATCACGCCTTCAGGCAGGCCGCCGTAAACGCGGATGATGACGACGATCGCGCCCACGCAGACGCCGAAGAGCCAGCGCCCGTTGTTCGTGGTCGGCACGGTCACCATGTCGGTGGCCATGTACACGGCACCAAGCATCAGGCCGCCGGAGAAGACGTGGAACAGGCCGCCCGCGGCGCGCGCCGGATTGATGAAGTGCAGAAGCTGCCCGAGCACCAGCACGGTCAGGATGATCGAGACGGGCGAGCGCCAGTTGAGGTAGCCCTTCCAGGCGAGGAAGGCGCCGCAGAGCAGGATCACAATGGCGGAGGTCTCGCCCACCGAGCCGCCCGTCGTGCCGAGCACGAGATCCACGATCGGCGTCAGTTGCTGCTCGAACTTGAACAGGCCGAGCGGCGTCGCCGACGTCACGACATCGGCCGAGGGCGACATGAAGGGGAAGGCGAACAGGTCGCCCTTCAGCGCAAAGAAGTCGCCGCCCGGCGTCGGCCACGTGGTGATGGCCACCGGAAACGCCGTCTGCAGGAAGGCACGGCCGATCAGCGCGGGGTTGAACCCGTTCTGTCCGAGCCCGCCCCAGATCGCCTTGCCGAACGCGATGCCGAAGAAGCCGCCGAGCGCCGCCATCCATAGCGGGATGCCGGGAGGCAGCGAGAGTCCGAGCAGCAGGCCCGTGATCATCGCCGAGCCGTCGCGCAACGACCGGGGCCGCCCGAGGAACCGCTCGGTGAGCAGCGCGCCGAGCGTGGCCGCGAGGACCACCAGCAGGGAGCTGATGCCGAAAAAGAACATCGACGCCGCGATGACGGGCACGAGACTCGCGGTCACGGTCCACATGATGCGGGGCGTCGAGTCGTCGCCCTTGACGTGGGGCGACGCGGTGACGATGAGCCTGGGCGCGTTCATGCGGCCCCCGCCTGCTGTGCGGCTTGCAGCGTGCGACGCAGCGCCACCTTGCTGGCCTGGAAGAGTTGCGACAGCGGAATGTTGGACGGGCAGACGTACGCGCACGATCCGCAGAGCATGCAGTCGGCCAGGTGATAATCCGCCATGTCGGCGTAGCGCTTCACGCGGGCGAGGTCGCCGAGCCACGACGGATTGAGGAACACCGGACAGGCGTCGAGACAGCGCCCGCAATGGATGCACGGATACACGATTTCGCCGCGCGTCTCGTGCGCCGCCAGCACCACCACGCCGGTGGTTCCCTTGATGACCGGGGCGTCGAGGTTGGACTGCGCGAGGCCCATCATCGGTCCGCCGATGATCACCTCGGCGGCATCGGGCGTGACGCCATCGCAGTGCGCCAGCAGATCGCGGAGCTTGGTGCCCACCGGGACGATGAGGTTGGCGGGGCGCCGCAGGCCGTGCCCGGTGACCGTGACGATGCGTTCGAGGAGCGGCAGTCCGGTGTCGAACACCTCGGCCACCGCCGCCAGCGAGCCGACATTCTGCACCACCACGCCCACGGTCACCGGCAGCTTGCCGGAGGGCACTTCGAGGCCGGTCACCGACTTGATGAGCATCTTCTCCGCGCCCTGCGGGTACTTCACCGTGAGCGGAAGGATGGTGACGTCGAGGTCGGCGGGCTTGGTGCGCTCCAGCGCGGCAATGGCGTCGGGCTTGTTTCGCTCGACGCCGATCACGGCCTTCGAGACGCCAAGCGTCTGCATCATCACGCGAAGGCCGAAGTGCACCCGCTCGGGATACTCCACCATCGTACGGTGGTCCGAGGTGAGGTACGGCTCGCACTCCGCGCCGTTGACGATCAGCGTGTGCACCGTGTAGTCCTTGGGCGGCGCAAGCTTGATGTGTGTGGGGAAGGCGGCGCCGCCGAGGCCCACCACACCGGCGTCCTGCACGGCCTTCACCACTTGCTCCACCGTCAGCCCTTCCCAGCGTGGCACGAGGCGCGGACGCGGCACCTGGAGCGCGTACTTCTCCACCTTGATGTGCACGGACTGCGCCATGGTGCCGTCAGGATGCGGCCACCAGTCGATCGCGGTGACGGTGCCGGCCGCTGACGCGTGGATCGGCACCGACATGTAGCCGTCGGCGAGTCCCACGGGATCACCGCGCTCCACGTGGTCACCCACCTTCACGCAGAGCTTCGCCTCCTTGCCGGCGTGCTGGCGCAGGGGAAGCACGAGTTCATCGGGATACGGCATCCGCCGAATCGGCAGCGCACTCGTCAGCTCCTTTTCCTCCGGCGGATGCACGCCGTGGGCAAAGCCGAAGAAGGCCATCAGTTGAACCTCGCCGCGCGCTTCACCCACTTCTCGAGGTCCTTCTCCTTGGGGTTCAGCGGCGACCCCGGGTGGATGATCGTCACCGGGCACCGCTCGGCGGCGATCACGAGCTGCTGGAAAGTGCCGGCCGAGGCGTCCTTGATTTCGGCCTGTTTGGCGGCGTTGTAGACGAACATCTTCTTGTTCAGGTTGGTGCACTCGTTGCAGGTGGTGCAGCGCGCCGAGTCGATGTACGCATCGAGGGCGAGCGCTTCGTCGTCGTCCGCCGCGGGCGCGGCGGCCGCAGCGGCCGCAGCGGCGACAAGCGCCGCCTCGACGGCAACGGCCGCCCTCGCCGCCGCGGCCGCGGTAGCCACAGGGGCTGCGGCGACCGCAACAGCGGCCGACGCGCCGTTGCCCGAAGGTTCCACCGCCGGCAGCGTGGCGAGCAGCTCGCCCAGCGCACCGCCGCCACCGTGCCGCATGAGCCCCTCGGCGAGGCGGCGGGCGATCTGCTGCGGGAACTCCTTCCTGATCTGGGCGATCTTCGCCTCGTACTCGGCGCGCAGCGTTGCCAGCTTGACCTCGAACTCGGCCTCCATCACGTCTGACACCGTGTTGCGCACGACGTCGGAGACCTCGATCCCGGCCAGTTGGCGCAGCTGCGACCAGTACTGCAGCCGCTCGTCCGCCAGCACCGCCATCTCGGGCGAGACCTTCAGCCGGCGCAGGTTGCGCTTCTTGTTGACGGCGTAGATGAACGCCGTCTTCAACGCGCGATCCTCCTTCGACAGCCTGAGGTACTGGTCAAACGGAATCGCGTACTCGTACAGCTCCGTGGCAAGCTCCGAAAAGTGCTGCTTGAAGCGCGCCTCGGTGGCCGCCCAGTCCGCCACCGTCAGCGGGACCTCGAGCGTCTGCTCAGTGCCCGCCTCGTCGAGGTAGCGGAGCGAGTACGTCGGCCAGTCGGCTTCGGGCGACGGATTGCCCTCGAGGCTCAGACAGTCGGCGAACGAGTTGCCGGCGTCGGGATCGTACGTGAGGAACGGGAAGGCGCGGCTCTCGAGCGCGAAGCGCGCCGCCTGCTGCGACCAGTCGTCCGCCAGCCCGTGTTCCACCGGGCACGGCGTGTAGATGTTGAAGAGCACCGGGCGCCGCTTGTGCATGCCCTTGAGCACGCCGGCGATCAGGTGCGACGCCGCCGCCTGCGAGGACTGGTGCACGAACGTGCCGCGGTGCGCGATGCCCAGCAGGCCGAGTTCCTTGCGCATCTCGGTCTTGCCGTGCTGCGCCTTGCCGTAGGCCGACATGTCGGCTACCTGGCCCGTATAGCCGCTGGTGCAGGCCTGGCCGCCGGTGTTCGAGTAGACTTGCGTGTCGAGCACCACCACGCGCACCGGCTTGCCCGAGGCGAGCAGGCGCGAGAGGTTCTGGAAGCCGATGTCGAGCATGGCGCCGTCGCCGCCCATGGCGATGATCGGCGGGCAGAGGAAGAACTCCTCGTCCGTGAACTCGTGCCACGTGAACGCCTTGAACGCGGCCTCGTCCGTGACATGCTCGTAGCTGCCGTCCACCAGCTTCTCGGCGCGCCGCACCGACACGAAACCGTCCGCCATCTTGCGCATGTGGGCGTCGAAGAGGCCGATGGCGATCGACGGCGAATCCTGGAAGAGGTGGTTGACCCAGGGGAATGGATACGGGTTGTACGGATATGTGGACCCCCACACCGACGAGCAGCCGGTGGAGTTGGCCATGCCGACCATGGCGCGGCCCTTGCCGCTGGGCCCTTCGACGTAGCGCCAGCGCAGGTCCGTGAGCTCCTTGGACGCCCTGGCGATGAGGTCGAGCTGATGCCGCTGGGCGGCGTCGAGCTTCACCGCGTCGCCCTTGCCCTTCGCCGCCGCGCCGAGGTCGGCCGTCGAGCCGACGATCGCACGGGCCTTCTCGTCGAGCGCGGCGAGGATCGCTTCGAGCTTGGCCACCTGCTTGGCCACCTTGGGCGCCATCTGCGCGAAGATGGCCGACAGGATGAGGTGCACGGCGGTCTTCTCGCCGCAGCCCATGCAGGCGCCGTCGCCGCCCACCATGGCGCGGTACGTGGCCTTCTTCAACAGCAGCGACGATAGCACGCCAATGCCTTCGTCGACGTCACTGACATTGATGAAGCGGTCGTTGGTGTCGGGAAGCTTGTTCCACATCGCCCAGTTGCTGCGGAGCTTCAGCAGCGACGGCTCGTCCTGCTTCGTGGTGATCAGCGCGCCGTCGGGGCAGACCTCGACACAGAGGTTGCAGCCCTTGCAGGCCTCGGGGTTGATGGTGACCGACACCACCGATCTTCGGAACCAAATATTGGCAGCCGATAAGGCCGGTCTTCATATAGCAGTTCATGCTATCGGCGATAGGGCCAATGACTGGCTGCTCAATGTTTTCAGGCAGACAGTTACACAG
>JBBTFF010000056.1:0-15253 GCA_038041995.1 Gemmatimonadota bacterium
CGGGCTTCGTCGGCACGGGCTCACGAGCGCGCAACCTCGGCGTCGACGGCAAGCCGCTCGGCCGGAGCCCCGTCAGTGAAGCGGCGATGATGACCGTCGCCGAATGCACCCGGCAGCTGCTCGACGCGGCGGAACGCCGTGACCGCGAACTGGTGATGACGGCGCGCGCCCGCCTGGGTATGTGGCTCAAGCTCCTGTTGCCGTCGCTGGTAGACCGCATGGCGTCTCGGGCGATGGAGCGTGGCCACTGAGCCGGGACTGCAAACGAAGCACGGGCCAAGGTGAACTGGTCACCGTGGCCCGCATTTCGTAAGAATGGCTGTGTCGCTGCCTAGCGCGGCGGACGCTGCCGCGGCATGGCCGCGATCTCTTCCAGGTTCTTGGCGAACACAGCCTGCTGCTCGGCCGTCAGCACGGCCTTGATGGCCTCATTCCGCTTGGTCGTCACGGCCATCACCTTCTCGCGGAGTTCCGGGCTCGGCGGGCCGCCGGCGGCCTGGGCCTCCTCGCGCATTTTCATGGTCACGGTGCGCGCGGCGGCGACGATCGAGTCCACGGTCGCCTTCTGTGCGTCGGAAAGCGTGATTCCCTTCATCATCATTTCCATCTGGCGCTGACCGCCGCCACCCTGACCGCCACCCGGGGGGCCGCCCTGCGCCATCGCCGTGGTAGCCGTCAGGGCGAGCGCGACTGCAGCAAGTAACCGAATAAGCTTCATCATGCCTCCAAAATGGTGGTGTGCCGGAGCCGGGCATCCGGCCCTCGGACTAATAAACGCTTGCCCCCCCACGTCCGTTAGGCGCCAGCGGCCAGCCCGGCGGTCCCTTCCGCAAGCAACTGGCGTTGAAGCTCCTACCCCGCGACCTTACTTGGTGTCGGAGGCCGCCACGGCACGTATCGTGGCGGCTTTCGATATTCTCCTTTCCCGAGCCCGTCCTCTCGATGCTCTCACTCCGTTCGGTTGTCTCGGCAGCGCTCGCGCTGGCGAGCGGCGTTGCCAACGCCCAGCAGTTGCCGGTGAAGCGCCCGGCCAAGCCTTTTAATCCCGGCATCACTGCCGAAGACCTGATGTCACGACTGTACGTCTACGCTGACGACTCGCTGGGTGGGCGCAGCAGCGGCACGCCCGAAAACGATAAGGCCACCGCCATCATCGCCGACTGGGCGAAGAAGATGGGACTCGCGCCGATGGGGGACAGCGGCACGTTCTTCCAGACCGTGCCGCTGGTGCGGCGCGGCTGGGACGTGACGTCGCCGGTGGTGGGTACGACGACCTTCACGTACCAGAAGGACTTCGGCGTCTTCGCCCAGTGGGGCACCAAGCCGTTCGACGGCGCCGACGTCGTGTACGGCGGCCTGCTGGGCGACACCTCGGCGCACATCACGGCCGACCAGACCAAGGGGAAGGTGGTCGTGTTCGGGTTCACGCCGGAGGTGGTGGCCAAGGGATTGCAGGCGCAGTTCACCTTTGCGCTCGGACGCCCCGTGTTTGCCGCCTCGGCAATCGTGCTCCCGATGCTCGACGACGCCCCGGCGGCCGTCCGCTCGTTCTTCATGCGCAGGGACAATGTCGCTGCGCCGGCCGGCGGGAGCGGCATGTCGCTGCCGCCGGTGATCGTGGCCTCGAACGCGATGGCTGAGGCACTCGTCGGCGGACCGCTGGCGTCCAGGAAGTGGGGCACGGTCACGGGGCGTTACACCGGCAAGGTCGCGCTGGTCGAGAGCGCGGCCTCGGCGCGCAATGTCGTGGCGAAGCTCGAGGGAAGCGACCCGGTGCTGAAGCACCAGTACGTGGCCATCGGCGCGCACAACGACCACAACCCGGTGGAGTCGATGGCCGTCGACCACGATTCCTTGCGCTCCTACAACGGCGAGGTGGAGAAGCTGAAGGAAGCGCTGGGCGAGGGAAAGACGCCGACGCCCGCGCAACTCGCGGCCATCAAGGTCAACGTCGATTCCATTCGCGTGATCCGCCGGCCGCGACCCGACTCCATTGCCAACGGCGCCGACGACGACGGCTCGGGCACCGTCACTGTGGCGGAAATCGCCGAGGCCTTTGCCGCCGCCAGGGTCAGGCCCAGGCGCTCGCTGCTCTTCGTCTGGCACACTGGCGAGGAACTGGGGCTGCTGGGCTCCGACTATTTCACGCGCCATCCCGGCGTACCGCTCGACTCGGTCGTTGCGCAGCTCAACCTCGACATGGTGGGCCGCGGCGCCGCTGTCGACCTCAAGGGTGGTGGTCCCGGGTACCTGCAGCTCGTGGGTACACGCCGGCTGTCCACTGAGCTCGGCGACCTCGTCGAAAGCGTCAACGAGCGGCAGAAGGCCCCGTTCACGTTCGACTACACCTTCGACGCCAACGGGCACCCCGAGAACATCTATTGCCGGTCGGATCACGCCAACTACGCGCGCTTCGGCATCCCGGTGGCCTTTTTCACCACGGGTCTCCACAAGGACTACCACCAGGTGACGGACGAGCCGCAGTACATCGACTATCCGCACATGGCGGCAGTCGGCCAGCTCGTGTACGACGTGGCGCTCGGCGTGGCCAATGCGGACCACCGGATGGTGGTGGACAAGCCGAAACCGTCGTCACCGAACGCGGCGTGCAAGCAGTAGCAGATGACGGATGACCGAGGACCGAGGACCGAGGACCGGTCTCGCGGAAACAAAACGATGGCTCAGCGAGTACTACTGGACAGCCACTCGGTCGTCCGCCCCTCGGTCTTTCGCAGTCGGTCATCCGTCATCCGTCATCTGTCATCTGTCATCTGTCATCGACCCATGCGCGCTCTCATCTTCGTTGCCACCTTCGTTGTCGCGTGCGGCGCCCAGTCCACCGCCCCGCAATTCGGCGAGAAGGTGACCGTTCGGTACAATGCCGCGGTGCGCATTCCGTCAGACTCCACTACCGTGCGCTTCACCGGCGTGACCGCCGACTCACGCTGCCCCTCGGGCGCGCAATGCGTCTGGGCTGGTGACGCCGCGGTGACCTTCCTGGTCGGGGGAACGCAACAGGTGACGTTGCACACGATGGAGGGGCCTTCGAGCGTCCTCGTGGCGGGACGGCTTCTCACCCTGGTCAGCTTGTCACCCTACCCCAGCGTGTCGACGACTATCGCCCAGAGCGACTACGTCGCCACCATCCGGTTCGACAGCGCGAAGGACTGACGTCGCGGCCGCCGCCACCGTGGCACAGACGGTGCGCCGGCAGCTACTCGTACCGCAGCGCCTCGATCGGGTCGAGTCGCGACGCGCGCCGTGCCGGTAGCACGCCGAACACGAGGCCGATGCCCACGGAGACGCCGACGGCGATCAGCGTCAGTCCCCACGGTGGCGACGCCTGGATGTTCATCAGCGTGGTGGCCGCGCGGCCGGCCAGCAGGCCCACCACGATGCCAATGAACCCGCCGAAGCCGGTGAGCGTGGCCGCCTCGACGAGGAACTGCATCAGGATGTCGCGGCGCGTGGCCCCCAGCGCCTTGCGCACGCCGATCTCGCGCGTGCGGTCGGTCACCGACACCATCATGATGGCCATCACGCCGATGCCGCCCACCATCAGCGCCACCGACGCGAGCACGATCATCACCAGGAAGAAGACGCCGGTGATGCTGTTGAAGACGTCGAGGATCTGGTCCTGCGTGATGAAGTCGAACGTGTTGCCGTCCGCGGGGCGGAGCCTTCGCAGCTCCCGCAGCCGCACCGTGGCCGCCTCCTGCGCCGCCGCCACCGGCACGCCGTCGCGCGGCTTCACGCCGATGAACAGCATGTTCGTCTTGTCGATGTAGTAGGCGTGGTCGGCGAACCGGTACGGCACCACCGCCCCCGTCTCGGCGCCCGGCGGGGTGAAGATGTTCGCCGGCGGCTCGTACAGCCCGATGACCTGCACGGGCTTGCCGCCGATCAGCAGCGTCTTGCCGATCGGGTCGAGCCGCCCGAAGAGCCGCCGGGCGTGCGAGTCGAGGATCACGGTCACGGCGGCCCCCGCGCGCTCCTCGGACGGCGTGAACCACCGTCCCTCGCTCAGCGCGCCCCCCATCAGCAGCGTGAACCCGGCGTCCGCGCCGTACACCGTCGTCGGCTGCGTGCGCTCGCCATGGTAGTCGAGGCGTCCCATGATCTGGCTCCAGATCGCGGCATACTGGATCTCGGGGAGGCGGTCGATCGCCGCCGCTTCGGCCTCCGACAGGTCGGGGCGAATGCGCACCCACTTGGGAAGCGCCTCCGGATTCAGCGGCTGCTGGCTGAACACCTTCATCACGTAGAATGTGGTGGGCCCCGCGACCTCGAGCGTGTGCAGGATCTGCTCGCGCACGCCGCGCACGATGCTCGCCATCGTCATCACGGTGGCGACGCCGATCACCACGCCGAGCATGGTCAGCGCCGAGCGCAGCTTGTTGGCGCGCAGGTTGTCGAACGCGATGATGATGTTCTCATCGAGCGTCGTGTGGCGGAGCAGGCGGTCGAGGAACACGGGCTATTCCTGCCGCATGGCCGTGATGGGATCGAGTTGCGCCGCGCGGCGGGCCGGGTAGACGCCGAAGAGCACGCCCACCCCGGCGCCGAGGAGCAGCGCCACCGCCACCGACCAGGCGGTGATGCGCGCCGGCAGGGGTGACACCGCGGCCACCAGCAGGGCGAACAGCCACCCCGCCAGCACGCCGAGCATCCCGCCCAGGCTCGAGAGCGCAATGGCCTCGGCGAGGAACTGCCGCTCGATGTCGCGCGCGCGCGCGCCGATCGCCTTGCGGATCCCGATCTCGCGCGTCCGCTCGCTCACGCTCATCAGCATGATGTTCATGATCACGATGCCGCCCACCACGATGCCGATGGCCACCATCGCCGGGATGATGCTGAACAGCACGCGGGTCAGGTTCTTCCAGAACTCCACGAGCGCTTCGGCCGTCTCGACGGAGAAGTTGTCCTCCACGCCCGGGCGCAGGCGGCGCTCGACCCGCAGCGCCTCCTCGGCGCGCGCCATCGCCGGCGCCACGTCGGCTGCCTCGAACATCTTCACGCTGATGGTGGCGGTGAGCCGCCGGCCGTAGAGCGACTCATGGAAGGAGACGGGAAGGAGCACGAAGCCGTCGAACGACTGGCCGAGCACCTTGCCCTTCGGCGCGGCGACGCCGACGATCTCGCACCGCTGGCCGCCGACGCGCACCGACTGCCCGACGGGGTCGAGGCCGCGCTCGCCGAACAGCTTGTTGCCGATGTCGTGGCCGAGCACGCACACCGGGCGGCGCTGCAGCACGTCCACGTCCGAGATGCCGCGGCCCCGGGAAAACCGATAGTCCTGCACCACCTGATACTCGGGGGTGATGCCGAAGACGAGCGCGTCGCCGATCACCTGATCGCGCCAGATCACGTCGCTCATGGGCGTCGGCCAGCCCGAGTTGAGCGCCACCGCCTGCGCGTCGGGCAGCGCCGCGCGCACCGCCTCGGCGTCGGCGGCGGTGACGCGCGGGCGGCGCGCCACCCGCTTCCACGCCTCATCGTCGAACAGGCCGATCTGCAGCGGCGTGCGGCGCACCTGGAAGGCGTTCGCCCCGATCACCGCGTCGGCGATGTTCTCCTTCACGTACGCGTTCATCCCCTGGATGATCGCCACCACGGCCACGAGGAAGGCCACCGACACGATGATGCCGAGCAGCGTGAAGAACGAACGCAGCTTGTTGGCCACGATCTGCCCCAGCGCTGTGCCGATGATGTCCACGCGGCGCATGGCCACCTACTCTCGTACCGTGCGGCTGATCGCCAGCCAGCCGGCGCCAAGGAACACCGCGCCCGACCAGTACGGCGCGCTCCACGAAACGTGGTCGAACAGGGCGCCGGCCCACGCCGGGCCGAAGATCGCCGTCAGGCTCGTGATCGCGGCGCTGGCGCCGAACATCATGCCCTGTTCCTCGGGAGTCCCCGCCCGCGAGATCAGGCTCTGCAACGTCGGACTCACCAGCCCCGACCCGACGGCGAGCACCACGATGGCGGGCGAGAGCATCCATCCCGCCGGCACGCCGCCGACCAGCGCCATGCCGACGACCATGATCGCCAGCCCGACCAGGGTCAGCCGGCGGTCGGAGAACCTGCCGGCGATGCGCCGGATCAGGAACCCCTGCATGAACGTCGCCGTGAGGCCGAGTACCGTGAAGACCACCGCATTCTGCGACGGCGTGTACTTGAAGCGGTTGAGCGTGTAGACGGCAAAGTTCGTCTGCAGTCCCATCATGGCGAAGCGCGACGTGAAGACACCCGCGAACAGCGCGCGCTGCGACGGCGTGCGCGTGGCCCGGACGATCAGCTTGAAGGGATTGAAGTCGCCCAGGTGAAGGGGGTGCGGGCGGCGGCGCGAAACGGGGAGCGACTCGGGCAGCACGAACCAGCCGAAGGTGGCGGTCAGCAGCGCGATGCCCGCCGCGGCCCATGCCGGCGTGTTCAGGCTCACCTTGGCGAGTATGCCGCCCATGGACGGGCCGAGGATGAAGCCCAGGCCGAAGGCGGCGCCCACCAGCCCGAAATTCTTGGCGCGATCCTCGGGCTTCGATACGTCGGCAATGTAGGCCTGCGCCGCCGTCAGGTTGCCGCCCGTGAAGCCATCGATCAGGCGCGACACGAAGAAGATCCAGAGCGCGCCGCCGATGCCGAAGAGCGCGTAGCCGATGGCCGAACCGAAGACACTGAGCACCAGCACCGGGCGGCGACCGTGCCGGTCGGAAAGCGCGCCGAGCACCGGTGCGGCAAAGAACTGCGCCACCGAGAAGGTGAGCGCCAGCATTCCGATGGTCAGCGCGTCCGTGCGGAACGGCCGCACGAGATACGGAATGACCGGCATGAGAATGCCGGCCCCGAGCACGTCGAGCAGGATGGTGACGAAGATGAAGGTCAGCGCACGCCGGTGCGCGCGCGGGGCAGCCGTGGACTCCATTCGTACAAACTACAGAGTGGAGCGGGAGGTTGCACCCCGCATTCGTCGTCAGAGGACATGCCTCGTGAATCTTCGCGTCCTTCGCGACTTCGCGGTGTGCAGGTCGCGGTTACTCGTACCTGAGCGCGTCCACCGGATCGAGCTTGGCCGCGCGCATCGCCGGCATCATGCCGAACACCACGCCGGTGAGGATCGCCGCGACGATGGCGGCCACCACGCTCGACAGCGGCACCGATGCCGGTACCGACGGGAAGTTGGCCTTCACCAGCGCGGCCAGCCCCGCACCGATGGCGAGGCCGATGACCGACCCCAGGCTGGTGAGCGTCGCCGCTTCCACGAGGAACTGCCACAGGATCGTGCCGTGCGTCGCGCCCAGCGCCTTGCGCACGCCGATCTCGCGGGTGCGCTCGGTCACCGAGATCATCATGATGGCCACCACGCCCACGCCGCCGACCAGCAGCCCCACCGCCGAGAGCGCCAGCCCGACGATGAAGATGGCGCCGAAGAGCTGGTTGAAGACGTCGAGCATGCGCTCCATGCCGATCAGGTAGAAGTTGTTCGGTTGACTGGGGTGCAGGCCGCGGCGACCGCGCAGCAGCGCCGTCACCGCGTCCATCGCGTCCTCGCGCACCACCCCCGGGCGCGGCTTGACCATGATCAGCATGCTGCGCCAGACGGGCATCTTGCGCCACGCCGTCATCATCGGCACCACCGCGCGCGGCCTGTCGGGGCCGCGGCCGTCCATCGACTTCAGGAAACCGGCCTTGGTGTGATAGACGCCGATGACCGTGAACTGCAGGTTCCCCACGCTGATCTGCTTGCCGATGGGGTCGCTGTCGCCGAAGAGCTGGCTCTTCAGCGAGTCGTTGACCACGATCACCGGCGTCGCGGCGTCGTGCTCCGATTCCGAAAACGAGCGCCCCGGCGAGATGTCGGCGATGTCGGTCTGGATCCAGTCGGCGCTCTGCGCGTCGATCCCCACGCTCTTGATGGTGCGATTGCGGTACGTGAAGTCCTGCTGCGCAAACAGCCACCCGGTCGCGTGCTCGATCTCGGGCAGGCGCCGGATGGCTTGCCAGTCGTCGAGCGTGATGCGCGGGTTGCGGCGGTCGGGGCAGTTCTCGTCGGTGCCGTCGCACGAGTTGAACCCGATGCCGCGGCGCCGCACCTGGAACGTGTTGGCGCCGAACTCCTCGAGGTCCTGCTTGAAGCTCTGGCGGATGCCGTGGATGGTGGCGCCCATCGCCACCACCACGAAGACGCCGACGGCGACGCCCGAGATGGTGAGTCCGGCGCGGACCTTGTTGGCGCGAATGGCATCGAGGGCGATCACCACCCCCTCCATCGACATCTTCACCTGGTCCCAGAATCGCATGCTCATTCCTGCCGGAGGGCGGCGATGGGATCGAGGCGCGCCGCGCGACTGGCGGGATAGACGCCGGCCACGATGCCGACTCCCGCCCCCAGCGCCAGCGCGGCGAAGATCGACCAGATGGCCACGCCGGCCGGGAGCGGCGAGACGGCGGCAATCACCTTGGCGAGCGCGATGCCGAGCCCGATGCCGATGCCCGACCCGATCACCGACAGCGTGGCCGCCTCGATGAGGAACTGCGACAGGATGTTGCCGCGCGTCGCGCCGAGCGCCTTGCGGATGCCGATCTCGCGTGTGCGCTCGGCGACCGCCACCAGCATGATGTTCATGATGACCATGGCGCCGACGACCAGGCCGATGGCCGGGAGGGCGGTGCCGAACAGCATCATCTTGCCCTTCAGTTCGTCGAAGAACTGCATGGCCGAGTCGGACGTCTCGAGCGCGAAGTTGTCGGGCTTGCCGGGCGGGAGGTGCCGCGCCCCGCGCAGCACCTCGCGCGCGCTCTCGATTCCCTCGAGGACCAGCTCCGTCGTGGGCGCCTGCATCATCAGCATCCCGATGTCGCCGCGGGGACGGATGGCCCGGTTCATCGGCGAGGTGTAGGGCGCAATGGCCAGGCGGTCCATGGAGAAACCGAACACCGAGCCCTGCTTCTCGATGACGCCGATGATCTGGTAGGGCGTCCCGTTGATGCGGAGCTCGCGCCCCACCGGGTCGAGCCCCGCGAAGAAGTGGTCGCCGACCTCGACACCCACCACCACCAGCACGCGCGCGCCGGCCTGCACTTCCTGTGGCGTGAAGGCGCGCCCGTTGGTGATGCCGAACTTCTTGATCTGGAAGTAGTCCGCCTCGGTCGCGACGGCCTGTACCTGCCGTGGGCGTCCGGCGCCGCCCACCGCGTACAGGAAGTTCTCGCTGACGATCGCCGCCCGGGAACCCGGCGGGATGGTGCTGCGCACGAGTTCCGCCTCGGCAGCGAAGATGCGCGGGCGGCGCTGGTACTCGCGCCACGACTCCTCGGTCTCGTTGGGCGTGAAGTCGGGACGCCGGCGGAAGTTGTACGTGTTGACGCCGATGATCTTGCCGGCGAAGTCGTTCTCCACGTACTGGCTCATCCCCTCGACGATCGAGATCACGGCGATGAGGAACATCACGCCGATCATGACGCCAAGCAGGGTGAAGAAGCTCTTGAGCTTCTGCACCCGGATGGTGTCCAGCGCGAGACGGACGGCTTCGAAGAAGGGCACCGAACCACTACGGTGCGGTGCCGGCGGAGGTTTCGGAGTAGGAGTTGGTGGTAGGCGGTTGGTGGTTGGTGGCTGGTGGCTGGTGGCTGGTGGCTGGTGGTCGGTGGTGACCTCCCACCACCAGCCACCAACCACTTACTACCTATTCGTATCTCAGCGCGTCCACCGGATCCAGCTTTGCCGCCCGGGCCGCCGGCAGCATGCCGAACAGGATGCCGGTCACGGCGCTGGCTCCCAGCGCCGCCACGACGGCCAGCGGCGGAACCGAGGCCGCGATGGGGGAGTACACGCGGATCAGCAGCGCCGCGCCCCAGCCGACGAACAGGCCAATGGCGCCGCCAATACCCGTGAGCGTCACCGCCTCGATCAGGAACTGCCACAGGATGGTGCCGCGCGTCGCGCCCAGCGCCTTGCGCACGCCGATCTCGCGCGTGCGTTCGGTCACCGAGATCATCATGATGGCCACCACTCCCACGCCACCCACGATCAGGCCCACCGCCGAGAGCGCGATCATCACCAGGAAGAACATCCCGAAGATCTTGTTGTACACGTCCATGATCTTGTCCTGCGTCACGATGGCGAAGTTCGATTCGCGCGCCGGACGCAGGCCGCGCTGGCCGCGCAGGGTCGCCGTGACGTCGTCGATCAGCTCGTCCTGTGCGTAGCCCTCGCGCGGCTTGACGGCCAGTCCCATGTCCCGGATCTGCACGTTGAGGTGCCGGCCGAGCGACTGGATGGGCATCACGACCTTGGCGCGGTCGCCGCCGCCGGACAGGAAGCTCGCGTTGTCTCGGTAGACACCGATGACGGTGAACGGCGTGCCGTTCACCATGATCTCGTGACCGACGGGATCGCCGTCGCCGAACAACCGTTCCGCGGTGACGGTGGTCAGCACGACCACGCGGGCGGCACTGCGCGCCTCCTGCTCGGTGAACGCGCGCCCGTCCATCATCTCCGGCGCGCCCAGCATGGCCCAGTTGCCGGTGTACGACTCGATGCTGGCACGAGGGAGCTGGCGGTCGCGGTACTTCACCGAACCCGCCCAGTACATCGCGGCGCCCACCGTGGCCGCCCCGGGCAGCCGGTCCAGCGCCTCCATCTCGCCGAACGTGATGGGCGGGTTCGACAGCCACTTGCAGGTGTCACCCGTGCCGTCACAGGCCTCGAACGTGATGGGATAGCGCTGGACGTAGAACGTCGTCGGGCCGGTCGACTCGAGATCCTTGGCGACACTGAGGTTGATGCCATGCACGGCCGCCGAGATGACGACCACCACGAACACGCCCACCGCGATGCCGAGAATCGTCAGCCCGGCGCGCACGCGGTTGGCCCTGAGGGCGTCGAAGGCAATGCGGACGCCCTCGACGATGTAGTAGGCGCGCTGCGCAAGAGTGGTCACGGCTACTCCTGGCGCAGGGCGGCGACGGGGTCGAGCAGGGACGCCCGGCTCGCCGGGTAGACGCCGCTGATGATCCCGACCCCCGCGCCCAGCGCGACGCCGACCACGATGGACCACGGGGCGACGGTGGCCGGGAGGAAGCTGACCGCCGAGATGAACTTCGCCAGGCCGATGCCCAGTGCGATGCCGAGAGCGGCGCCCACGGTGCTCAGCGTCGCCGCTTCGATGAGGAACTGGCTGAGGATGTCCGCGCGCCGCGCGCCCAGTGCCTTCCGGATGCCGATCTCGCGCGTGCGCTCGGCGACGGCCACCAGCATGATGTTCATGATGACGATGGCGCCGACGACGAGGCCGATGGCGGGAAGGGCGATACCGGCGAGCACGAGGTAGCGTTTGATCTTGTTCCAGAACTCCAGCGCGCTCTCCGACGTCTGCATCGAGAAGTTGTCGGGCTGCCCCGGCCGCAGCCTGTGCCGTGCCCGCATCACCTGCCGCACGCGCTCCTGGGCGTCCGTCATCTGCGACGCGGTCGGCACCTGCACGATGATCGCGTCAATGATGGTCGGCACGCGGTTGAGCAGGCGGTGTACGGGAGACTGCCACGGCGCGAACACCTGGTTGTCGAACGAGAGGCCGAAGGCGCTCCCCTGCGACTCGAGCACGCCGACGACGGTGTAGGGCAGCCCGCCAATGCGCACTTCGCGCCCGATGGCGTTGAGTCCGGGAAAGAGCCGCTTCACGACGTCGGGGCCGATGATCACCACCGGGGTGCCCATCGAGAGTTCCTGCGGGGTGAACTCGCGCCCCTCGACGATCGTGAACTTCTTGATGGCGAAGAAGTCGCCCTCGACGGCGCTGATCTGCGAGTTGCGGGGGCCGCCGGAATAGCGCGAGGAGACCTGGAGGTTGTTGTCACTCACCACGGCCCAGCGCGTGCCGGGCACGAGCGCTTCGACGACGGGGCTGAGGTCGTCGTGATAGAGGCGCGGACGTCGGCGGAGCGCCTCCCACTCCGCCGGATCCATGTCGCCCATCTGGATGTTGGGGCGGTGGCGAAGTTCGAAGGAGTTGACCCCGATCAGCTTGCCGATGAGGTCCTCCTCCATGTACCGCCCCATTCCCTCGACGATCGACACCACGGCGATCAGGAACATCACGCCGATGCAGACCCCGAGCAGCGTGAAGAAACTCTTCAGTTTCTGGGCGGCGATGGTGGTCAGCGCGAGGCGGATCGCTTCGAAGAAGAGCATGAAATAAGTACGCCAGCGACGGGGGAAGGTTTCGAAAACGGTTGGCGGTTGGTGGCTGGTGGTTGGTGGTCTCAAGCAATGGGAGGGCGGACGGCGCCTCTCGGTCGCAGCGTCCGCCCTCCGTGTTCAGCCAACCACCAACCTCCAACCACCAACCACCAGCCACCAGCCACCAGCCACCAGCCACCAGCCACCAGCCACCAGCCACCAGCTAGCAGCTGGCTGCTAGCTACGAACTCGCCGCCCGCGCCGCTAGGAATCGCTCGCGGCGGTCATCACTGGAAATCTGTCCGTCGCGCAGCACCACCACCCGGCGCGCGTGCTCGGCGATCTCGGCTTCGTGCGTCACCATGATCACCGTCTGGCCCTGCTCGGCGAGTGTCTCGAACACGCGCATGATCTCCTGCGACGTCTCCGAATCCAGGTTGCCGGTCGGTTCATCGGCCAGCAGAATCGACGGGTTGTTGACGAGCGCACGGGCGATGGCCACGCGCTGGCGCTGACCACCGGAGAGCTCGTTGGGCTTGTGCAGCATGCGGCTGCCCAGCTGCACGCGCTCCAGCGCGTTGGCCGCCTGCTCCTTGCGCTGCTTGGCCGCCATGCCGGCGTACACCAGCGGGAGCTCGACGTTGTGCAGCGCGGTGGCGCGCGGGAGCAGGTTGAACGTCTGGAAGACGAACCCGATCTCCTTGTTGCGCACGCGCGCCAGTTCGTCGTCCTTCATGGACGAGACCAGCGTGCCGTTCAGCCAGTACTCGCCGGCGTTGGGCGTGTCGAGGCAGCCGATGAGGTTCATGAGCGTCGACTTGCCCGAGCCCGACGGCCCCATGATCGCCACATACTCGTTGCGGCGGATGGCGAGGTCGACGCCGCGCAGCGCGCGAACGATCTCGCCCCCCATGTCGTACTCGCGCTTGACGCCGCGGGTGACGATGACCCAGTCGGCCCCCGGGGTGATCCCCGGCTGCGAAACGACCGCCTGCCGTTCAGCGGTCGTGCTGAGCGGTGCTTCCTCGGTATGCTGGCTCACGACTTCTTCTCCCCGGGCTTCTGGACCGGCTGCTTGGCTTCGCGCACGATGGCGCCATCCTTCAACTCGCGGATCGCCTGATAGGTGCCGCCAACGATCTTCTCGTTCTCCTTCAGGCCGGTCAGCACCTCGAAGTACTTCTCGCCCGCGATACCTACCTTTACGGGCCGGAACGTCACTTTGTTGGTCGCATCGACCACGAACACGCCCTCGACGTCCTTTTTGCCGACCTGCTTGGCCGGGGCCTTGGCGCTGGTGGGCACGGAATCGGTGCTCTTCAGCTCCTCGTTCTCGCGCACGGTCAGCGCGATGATCGGGATCGACAGCACCTTGGTGCGCGTGTCGGTGATGACCTTGGCCGTGGCCGAGAAGTCCTGCCGGGTGTCCGTCGGCGGGTTGAGCAGGCGAATCTTCACCTGATAGTCGATGGCCTGGTCGCCCTGAGCCGACGCCGCGGCGCCCTTC
This sequence comes from Gemmatimonadota bacterium, assembly GCA_038041995.1. Classification (GTDB taxonomy): domain Bacteria; phylum Gemmatimonadota; class Gemmatimonadetes; order Gemmatimonadales; family Gemmatimonadaceae; genus PNKL01. The sequence goes on from JBBTFF010000056.1 coordinate 13,686, forward strand.
ACCGAGCTCTGCGACAGCTCGACGACCCGGCCGATGAACGTCGTGTCGGGGAAGGCGTCGATCTGGACGATGGCCGAGTCGCCCACCGTGATGCGCGACACGTCGGTCTCGTCGACCTTGACCCACGTTTCGAGCACGCTCATGTCGGCGATGGTCATCAGCGTGGCGGCATCCTTGTTGAACGTGCCCTGAACCGCCGTTTCGCCGCTCTCCACGTTGAGGCGCGTCACGCGCCCCGACATCGGGGCATAGATGTTGGTGCGCGACAGCTGCCAGCGTGCGTCCTTCAGCGACGCGTCGCCCTGCTTGATGTCTTCCTGCGCGGCCTCGAGCAGCGCCTGGTTGACTTCGAGGGTTGTCTTGAGCTGTTCGAATTGCTCCTCGCTGATGAGCGTGGCATTCGACTTCCGGATGTCGGCTGAGCGCTGGTAGTTCTTCTGCGCCTGCACCAGGTTCGCCTTCGCCTGGGCCAGCCGTGCGCGCGAGTTGGCGAGCGCCGCTTCGGCGCGCTGCACCTGCCCCTCGAACTGCTGGGGATCGATCTGCAGGAGCAACTGTCCCTGTCTGACCATGTCGCCCATCTTCACGTTCAGGCGCACGATCTTGCCCGTGATGTCGGCCGACAGGTCCACCTTGGTGCGCGGGGTCACCTGGCCGCTGGCCGTCACCGAGGCCACGAGGTCGCGCTTCTGCACCTGCTCGATGCGCACTTCGGTGCCCTTCTTCTTTCTCATCACCACCTGCGAGTAGCCAACGCCGCCGACGGCCAGCACCCCGACGCCAATGAGGATCCACTTGGTACGCTTGGTCATGGTCAGTCTCTGTTAGCGAAGGGGACGGCCGACCGCGATTTCCAGCGCAGTCCAGGCACGGTGATAGTCATAGATGGCGCTGATCCGGTCGGTCGACGCGCGCTCATAGTCGTTGCGGGCCTGCACGAGTTCGACAAAGGTGCTGGCGCCGACGCGGTAGCGCTCCTGCGCCAGCGCGAGCGCTTCCTGCGCGGCAGCGGCGTTCTGGTCCTGCAGGCGCACCGCCCGGAACCCGGCCTGAAGCGACGACCACGCCGACGTGACGTCCGCCGCGAGCTGCAGTTCCTGCTTGCGCACGTCGTAGCGCGCGTTGTCGCGGGTCAGCTGCGCTTCCTGCAGGCGCTGTTCGCGGCCAAAGCGATCGAAGAGCGGCAGCGACAGGGTCAATGACAGGTTGTACGGGCTCGACGTGAAGTCGAAGGGAAAGGTGTTGTTGCCGTCCCGGAGCGCCTCTGCCTGTGCGTCCGTGAACTGGATGGCGTTGCACTTGGCGGTGATGGCCGGCAGCCCCGCGCCGCGCCGCAGCGAGTCCTGCGCAAAGCAACTGGCCTGGCTGGACAGCGTGCCACTGCGTGCCTGGCCGATCAGGTAGTCGTCGTTCTTGTACTGGTTGGAGTAGCCGCCCAACTGCGCGCCCAGGGAGAGCGTCGGGGTGTACGCCCCCTTGGCCGAACGCACGCCCAGCTGCGCCGCCTGCTGGCGCGACTGGAATCCCTGCAGCGTCGGGTTGGTCTTGCGGGCGATGTCCATCAGCTG
>JBBTFF010000057.1:0-2104 GCA_038041995.1 Gemmatimonadota bacterium
CTATCCACTATCCACTATCCACTATCAACTATCAACTATTCCCTCATGTCCCGAAGTCGTACACTGGAACCGAGATCCGCGGTATCTCCTGGTTGATCACCCGTTCGATCGTCTTCACCATCGCAATCTCGTCGGCGCACATGAACGTGTAGGCGTCACCCGTCTGCGCGGCGCGCCCTGTGCGCCCGATGCGGTGCACGTAGTCCTCGGCCTGCGTCGGCACGTCGTAGTTGATCACGTGCGTGATCCCCGTGATGTCCAGCCCGCGCTGCGCGATGTCGGTCGCCACCAGCACCTTCGTCTTGCCGTCCTTGAAGCGCTGCAGCGCCGATTCGCGCTGGCCCTGCGTCTTGTCGGCGTGCAGCGCGTCGGCATTGATTCCCGCCGCCTCCAGATGCTGCACCACGCGGTCGGCGCCGTGCTTGGTGCGCGTGAACACGAGCACCGAGTCGAGCGCCTTGTTCTTCAGCAGCTCGGCCAGGAGCTGCGTCTTGCGCTGCTTCGGCACCGGATAGACAAAGTGCTGCACCGTGGTCGCCGCGCTCGATCGGCGTCCCACCTGCACCACCACCGGCTTGCGCAGGTACTTGCGGGCCAGCGCCTCGACCTCGGGCGGCATCGTGGCGCTGAACAGCAGCGTCTGCCGGTACGACGGAATGTTCGCCAGGATGCGCTGGATCTGCGGCGCGAAGCCCATGTCGAGCATCCGGTCGGCCTCGTCAAGCACCAGCACTTCGAGTTCATCGAACGAGACGTTCTGTTTTTCGAGATGGTCGATCAGGCGCCCCGGTGTGGCGACAACCACGTCGACGCCGCCGCGCAGCGCCGCCACCTGCAGCTCGTAGCCCACGCCGCCGTAGACCGAGATGACGTCGAGCGAGGCATACTTGCCGTACTTGCGGAAACTCTCTTCAACCTGCTGGCAGAGCTCGCGCGTCGGCGTGAGGATCAGCGCCCGCGTACGACGCGGCCCATCGAGCAGGCGCTCGATGATCGGAATGGAGAACCCGGCCGTCTTGCCGGTGCCGGTCTGCGCCAGGCCCATGATGTCGCGGCCCATGAGCGCCAGCGGGATGGCCTGTCGCTGGATGGGAGTCGGATGCGTGTACCCGGCATCGACGATCGCCCGCAGCACCGTCTCGTGCAGTCCAAGCTCCGCAAACCCGCCACCGTCGAGCGCGCTGGCGGCCGCTTCGGCCTGGGCGAGGCTCAGCCCTTCGGTGGCATCTGGAGTCGCCGCGGCCGGTACGATCGCCAGTTCCTTCTGCGCCGCGTTGGTGACGGTCGCGGACTTGCTACCACGTCCCGGGCCTCGTCGGCGCGCGGGAGTCCTCTTCTTCGTTTCGTCTGTAGTCACTCTCGCAACCTAATCGGCGCTAACGACCCCCGCCACGCGAGGCGAGCGCAGGAACTCCCGAAGCAACGACGCAACCTGCTCCGCCGCCTCCACTTGAGGGAGATGCCCGATGCGTGGCAGCATCACCAGTTGCCCTCCCGGCACCGCCCGCACGCGCGCTGCGGCATCGCCGGGCCGCACCACCCCGTCATGCGTGCCGAACACCACCAGGGTGCCCTCGGGGAGCCGCGCGAGCGCGGCATCCTCGTGGAGCCGAAAGTCGAACTCCTTGATCGTGCGCAGCATCGAGCGGTAGATGTCGCGCTGCGCGTACGGGGCGAGCAGCTCCTCCTCGTCGCGCGGTGACCACGTGCCTCCCGGGCCATACACGTCGCCCAGCACCAGGTGCGCCGCGGCGCGCGAGGCGAAGCCGCGCGCCAAGGGCGCCAGCGCGTCCGGCACCAGGTGCAGCACGCGCGCGCGCCACGGCACGCGGCCGAATCCGGCCGGCGACAACAACGCGAGTCGCTCGACCCGTGCGGGCTGCTGCCACGCCATCTCGGCGGCCACCGCACCGCCCATCGAGTGCCCGATCACCGGCGAGCGGCCAATCCCGAGCGCGTCGAGCAGCATCCACAGGCGGCGCGCGTACGCGGCGCGCGTGTACTGGCCATCGTCGAGGACAAGCTGGCTGAAGCCGTGCCCCGGCAGGTCGGGCGCCAGCACGCGCCTTCCGTCGGCGGCCAGCGCCGGCATCAGGTGGCGCCA
>JBBTFF010000057.1:2204-16497 GCA_038041995.1 Gemmatimonadota bacterium
CCGCAGTCGTCCACGAAACGCTCGTACATCTTGGACCACGTCTCGTTGCGCCGCAGGAAATTCAGGCGCGCCATCGTCTCGAGCCAGGCGAGCGCCATGGGAATATCGGCGTCCACCGCGTTGCGATGCGGCAGCATGTCGCCGAGCACGAGCAGCGGCACCGGCAGCATCTTCTTGCCCACCACCTGGATGGCTTCCTGGCGCGGCAGCGGACGCGTGAGGTACTCGTACAACGCCTCCATGGCCGTGTAGTGCTCGTTGCGGAACAACGGCATGTACGCCAGCATCTGCAGCGCGTAAAGCGACGGCGGCGACGCCTCGGCGGCCAGAACCTGCTGGTTGCCAACGCGAATCCACGGCTTCAGCGCGAGTGGCGACGCCAGATATTCGGTGAGGCGCTCCAGCGTACGTCGCGCGAGGCCGCGCACGCGAGGGTCGGACTCGAAGCCCGCCTGCGCGAGGGTCGCGCCGGCCGCCTCGCGAAGCAGCCGGCGCAGGTGCGCAGCCACCTCGGGCTCGTGCGACTTCCCCGGCTTGGCCTGGAATTCGTACAACTGCGCCGGGTCCTCGTCCTCGGCCAGCAGGCGGAACAACGGGCGACGCGCTTGATAGAGGGCCGGCGAGTCCTTGTCCCAACCCGATTCCAGCAGGCGGCGCACAGCATTGATGCTGCCCAGACCGTCGATCGATGCTGAACTGCGCGAGGGCAGCGCCAGCATCGCGTTGTTCCAGGTACCGTCGTAGGACTGCCGCACCGCGATTTCCACGGCCGGTTGATGAAAGTACGGAGTGTTGGCGTACGACGCGGGCAGTTGATCGCCGATCTTCGCAACGTCGATAATGGCGCGATACTGTATTGGTAGTGTCGCATGTTCAAGCAGCCAACCCAAAGGAAACACCACCGGGGCCGGTGGAGGAGGGGGCGGAGCGAACGACGGAATCATCGGACCGACGGGTAAAGTCACTTCGCAATGCCCCCTGCTAACCTGTTGGCAGTCAATAAGATAACCGCAATACCACCGGTTCGCCTATTAGCTAAACTGTAACTATACGCATTTTGCCGAAAAGCGCTAGAGCCGTTTCAACTTCCGGTTGGGCTTGTATCGCCGGTGACAACGGGGTGAATTGCCGGGATGCGTGGCGAATTCCTCGATCTTGGACCTCACCGGCTGTACTACTATGCCGCGGGTACCCGGGGCGCTGGCGAACCGGTGCTCTTTCTGCACGGGTTCCCTTCGTCGTCGCATCTGTGGAGCAGTCTCGTCCGCTCCATGCCGGGCGGTCATCGACTGATCGTACTCGACCAGCTCGGATACGGGCGCAGCGATCGTCCGGACGGCGCGCCGTTGAGCGTGTCGGCGCATGCCCGGCGTGCGCTCGAGGTTCTCGACATGCTCAGCGTGCCGCAAGCGTGCGTCGTCGGGCATGATCTGGGCGGCGGCGTGGGGCAGTGGCTCGCACTCCATGCCCCCGAGCGCGTGACGCGCCTGGCACTGATAAACAGCGTCGGCCTCGATGCCTGGCCGCGGTGGCGCACGCGGATGGCACGCTCACTCCTGGCGGTCGCCCGGCGAATGCCCGCACCGCTGGTGGCCGGCGAAGCGTATGCCGCACTCGCATGCGGCTTCGCCAACCGCGAGGAAGGACGGCACGCGCTGGATGTGTTCCTGCGGCCGTTCGCGCAACTTCCCGGACGTGGCGCACTGCTGGCCCATCTTGAGGCGCAACATCCGGACGAAACGTCGGTGATGCCGCTGAGCACGCTGCGCCTGCCCACGGCCATCGTACACGGGGCTCGCGATCCCTTCGTGCCGGTGGGCCTCGCCCGCCGGCTGGCAAGCGCCATTCCCGGCGCTTCGCTCGACGTGATCGCCGACGCTTTCCACTTCACGCCGCTCGACGCGCCAGACCGGGTGGCTGCGGTGGTTGGCGCGCTGCTCGCGCGCTGAGAGTACGACAGAGTACGACAGACAGCGAACGGAAGACGCTGTCGTACTCTGTCGTTATCTGATTTTCTGCACTTCCTCCGCCACTTCCAGCGCCCGCTCGATCTCGGCCACCACGGCGCGCGCGTCCTGCGTCTGGAAGCTGGCGTCGGCCATCTGCGACTGCAGCCCGCTCGAGCGGAGCTTGAGCAGGTCGAGCTTCATCGTGCCGAGCACGAGCGACGCGTTGTCCAACTGCGCGGCCACCGTTTCGCGCCGGCTGGCCAGGTCGGCCAGCGTCTTCTGCTGCCGTTCGAGTAGGGAGACCCGCCGGTCACGGTCGGGCGCATCGGCCGCCAGCATCCGCGCATCGGCCAGCCGCTGGTTGAGCCGGGCCAGCGCCTCGGGTGACGCATCGGCGTCGAGTTGGTGCAGCGCGCTGGCCAGCGCAATGATGCGCTCCACCAGCCCCTTGACCGTCGGCGCGATGTCGGGAAGCAGCTGTTTGTCGACTGCGGGAAGCTTGGCCAGCACGTCGAGCACGACGAGCCGCGCCTCCACCGCATCGCGAACCACGCGCCCGTGGCGTCCTTCGAGGACGTCGCGTGCCACCGACGCCAGCAGCGGGTCGGTGCCCGGCGCCGGCAACGCCCGAACGCCCACTCCGGGCGCCGCATGGGCGCTGCGCACCGGCGTGCCGTCGGCGTTGCGTGGAGGACGGCTGAACAGCTTGCGCAACGGGATACCGTCGGCCCAGAGGCTCGCCACCGAGCGCAGCAGGCCGATGCCCATGAAGAACGCGGGAATCAGGAACCAGGGCCCCGGCCCGCGCATCATGACGTTGATGCCGAACAGCACCGCGGTGGTGGCCAGGTAGTTCACCGCCTTGCGCCGCACGATCGACAGCCGCTGTTCGTCGCTGAGCGGCGTCGGCGGCACGAGGTTCTGCATCAGGCCCTCCGCGGTGGACGAATCCCCGTGCCGCAAGGCGCGCCCCGCCGCCTTCAATTGCGCGCGATACGCCCGCCGCTCTTCGCGCCAGACACGGATTTCGTCGTCTGCCTCGGATCGCGAGAGCGTGCCGCGAAAGACGCCGAGCGCAAGGTTGGACTGCGGTGCCTGAGCCGGCGCTGACGGAGGGCGCATGGCCGCCGCGTGCATTGCCGGGGCCGGCGTGGCCGCCGCGATGCTGAGCGTCACCGGCGCACTCTCGGCCAGCGCGTCACGGAAGCCGCCGGCATCAGCCCAGCGGTCACCCGGCGCCTTGCTCAAGGCGCGCTCGATCGCCGACGCCAGATTGGCGGGGAGATCGGGCCGCAAGTCGAGCAACGGGCGCGGCGGCTCGCTCAGGTGCTTCATCAACAGCGACGGAGTGTTCGCCGCCTGGAACGGAAGCTCGCCGGCCAGCATCTGGTAGCCCACGACGCCCAGCGCGTAGATGTCGGCGCGACCATCCACCTCGCGTTCGCCCATCGCCTGTTCGGGACTCATGTACGCGGGCGTTCCCACCGCAATTCCCGTGGCCGTCAGGCGCGTGTCGGCCTCGGCCGCGCGGGCAATGCCGAAATCGGTGACCACCGCCCGGCCCGTCGCCGTCTCGATGAGGATGTTGTCCGGCTTGATGTCGCGATGCACCACTCCCCGCGAATGCGCATAGTGGAGTGCGTCGGCAACCTCGCGGAGCACGCGGCGCACCGTGGCGATGGGCGGGCGCGGCTCGAGATACAGCAGCTTGGCGAGCGGGTCACCCTCCACCAGCCCCATGGCGAAGTAGACCAGTCCCGACGACTCGTCCACCGAGTAGATGGGCACGATGTGCGGGTGACTGAGCTGGGCCGCCATCTGCGCCTCGCGCAGGAAACGGCGGCGCACTTCCTCGCGAAAGGCCAGTTCGGGCGGAAGCACCTTGAGCGCCACACGGCGGCGCAGCTTGGTGTCCATCGCGCTGTACACCACGGCCATGCCGCCGCGGCCGACTTCCGCATCGACCTGGTACAGCGAACCGACCGCGGCGATGACGCGCTCGCGGAGGGCGTCGGTCATCGGCCGCCCGGCACGCCGGCGCTCGGCCGAAGCCGCGCCATCTCGTCGGCAACGTAGACGGCACTGTCCACCTCGCGGGCGAGCGCCATCGCCTGCTCGGCGATGGTGGTGACGTGCTGGTACGTCTGCGCGCCCGTCTTCAGGCGCAGCACGTCGAATCGCATGTTCTTCAGCGCCAGCGCGCAGCTGTCGAGCCGGGCGGCGAGCTTTTCGTGACGCTGCGCGACGTCGATCACCGTGCGGCGCTGGCGCCTGATCTGCGCGAGGCGCTTGACGCGCTCCTCGCTGGCGGCGCGGTCGAGCGGGTTGGCGGCCGCCTCGAGCACCCTGATTTCCTTGTCGATGGCACTCGTCGACAGTCCCGACGTCGAGCGCTCGAGCTCGGTGAGCTGCGTGGCCAGCGACATGATGGTGTCGGCCAGCGTGGTCGCGCTTCCCACCACGTCGGGGAGGCGCGCACGGTCGGCACGCGACATCCCCTCGATCAGGCGAATGACCTCGTCGCGGTCCATCAGCGCGTCGCGAGCGGCGGCGGCGTGCGGACCGCTGCCCAGGGCGGCGGCGTCGCGCTGCGACAGCGCGGCGGGCGCCGCCGGGGAGCGCAGCAGGTCGGGGCGCTGCGCGCGCGCGCGATGCCGCACGCGCATGCGCTCCCGCGTGTCACGGTCGACGAGCGACTTGATGTCCTCGCCCCATTCGGCGATCACGTCGCCCACCATCCGCTCGCGCGGCTGGCGGAAGATGTCGTGCCAGTCGTACCCCTCGCTCCACAGCTTGGCGTACTTGTACGCAATGCCGATGCTCCAGAAGGCGGTGATGAACAGCATGTTCGGTCCGCCAACGATGTTGACGACGACGAACGCACCGTTGACCCAGATGAACGGCGCCAGCCGGCGGCGGAACTCGACGACCATCGGCGCGTTCCAGCGCGCGAGTTCGTCGCTCGTCGGCAGGCGTTCGCCCTCCGGCATCGTGGTCAGCGGTATCGGCGTGAAGGCCGGCGTCGTCGACGACGCCATCATCCCGCTGACCAGCTCGTAGGGCGACGGCTGCATCGGATAGGCGCGACCGGCCGAGGTGGGAAGCGCCGGCATGTTGCCCGTCTCGAGCGCCGCCTTCAGTTCCGCCGCGCTCTGGAAACGGTCGTCGGGATTCTTCTCGAGCAGCAGCATGACGGCCCGCGCCAGGTCGGGCGGTACCGAGGCACGCTGGTCGATGGGGATGGGGCGCTCCGACAGGTGCTTCACCAGCAGCGCCGGCGTGCTGTTGGCGTTGAACGGCAGGTCGCCGCACAGCATCTGGTAGGCGACGACCCCGAGCGAGTAGAGGTCGCTGCGCCCATCGACATCGCGATCGCCGGCCGACTGCTCGGGACTCATGAACGCCGGTGTGCCGATGGCGATGCCGGTGGCCGTCAGGCGCGCCTCGTTCCCGTCGCTGATGGCGCGCGCAATGCCGAAGTCGGTGACCATCGGCCGCTGCGACTGCGCGTCCAGCAGGATGTTGTCGGGCTTGATGTCGCGATGCACCACCTTGTTGGCGTGCGCGTAGGACAGGGCGTCGGCGACTTCGCGCAGGATGCGGCGCACTTCGTCCGGCGGCATCGGGCCGCGATCCTTGATGCGCTTGGCCAGGTTGTCGCCGTCGATGAAGCCCATCACGAAGTACACGAGCCCGCCCTTCTCGTCGACGGCGTAGATGGGGACGATGTTCGGATGACTCAGCTGCGCGGCGGTCTCGGCCTCGCGCAGGAAGCGCGTGCGGATCTCGGAGCGGAACGCCAGCTCGGGCGGCAGCAACTTGACCGCCACCGTGCGCTTGAGGCGCCGGTCCTTCGCCTTGAAGACAATGCCCATGCCCCCGCGTCCGATCTCCTTGTCGAGTTCGTACGCGCTGTCAAGCACGTTCGCGATGTGCGAGCGCAGCTCGGCGTCGGACTTTGAAAGGAGAGAATCTTCCACAGCGGTGGGGAAAGGTAAGAAAGAGAGCGTGGGATGGCGAGAGCACGGCACCACAGATCGAGAGAACGCAGGATCACGAGATCGCAGGAGACGGGGTCCCGGCGGTCTTGGTATCTCGCGATCTCGCGCTCTCGCGATCGCGCGATCTGTCAGTCCCTTACGTCATGAAGGCAGGTGAAAGTTGCGAGTCCCGCCCATATGTCGTATCTCAGGCTTTGGAGGCCGTGGCGCCACGGACCCCGTGCGCGCGTCCAAGGGCGAAATGGGGTTTGGTACGCCAGTTGCTGTAAACGGGGGGTGGAAACCTCCCCATTGCCCCCCTGCGGAGTAGTGCAGGCATCAAGGAAACCTCATGAGAAGTCGCCAGACACTTCCCGTCCTTCCGTTGCGCGGGACGGTCATATTCCCGGGACTGACCGCCCCTATTGCCGCCGGCCGGCCGGGAACGCTGCGGGCCATCGAGGCCGCGCTCAAGGGCGACCGCCTCGTCTTTGCCGTCGCGCAACGGGACAACACCGACGAACCCTCGCCGGAGATCCTGTATTCGATGGGCGTGATCGCCCGCATCGGCCAGATCCAGCGCGGGCTGGGCGGCGTGCAACTGCTGCTGCAGGGTGAACAGCGCGCCACGTCGCTGCAGTACTCCACCACCGAGGGATACCTGTCGGCGGTCGTCACGCAGGTCGACGACCAGACGCCGCTGGACGAGAACGATCCGGCGTACCAGGCGCTGTACAAGGAGATCCGCGAACGTGCCGGCGAACTCGGCGAACGGCGCGGCCTGCCCGAGGAAGTGGTGCATCAGGTGCTCGACTCGGTCACCGAGCCGGGACGCTTTGCCGACCTCGTGGCCGGCTACATCGAACTGCCCGTCCCGGAGAAGCAGGGACTGCTGGAGAACCTCTCGGTCGAAGATCGCCTGCGCCGCGTGCTCGTGCACGTGCAGCGGCAGATCTCGCTGCTCGAGGCGCAGGACGACATCAAGTCGCAGGTGCAGGAAGAACTCGGCGAGCGCCAGCGCGAGATGTTCCTGCGCGAGCAGATGAAGGCCATCCAGAAGGAACTCGGCGAGGAAGACAGCTCCAAGGAAATCGAGGAACTGCGGGCCAAGTTGCTCAAGCTGGAGATGCCGAAGGAGGCGCGCGCCGAGGTGGCGCGCGAACTCGGACGCCTCGAGCGTTCCGGCCGGGAGTCCATGGAAGCGCAGGTGATCCGCACCTACCTCGAGTGGATCGCCGAGCTGCCGTGGAACGCACGGTCAGACGACCTGCTCGACCTCAATCGCGCCGGCATCGTGCTCGACGAGGACCATTACGGCCTCAAGGACGTAAAGGACCGCGTGCTCGAGTTTCTCGCCGTCCGCCAGTTGCGCGCGAAACAGCTCGCCGACGAACTGGACAAGACGGGTGAGTTCCCGATCGCCAAGCTGAAGGAGAAGAAGGCGGATGCCACGCCGACGGTCGGCAAGGGCAACAGCGACGACGAACGGACCATCACCGACAAGCGCGAGGCCAAGGCGCGGGCCATGGCCAAGGGCCCGATCCTGCTGTTCTCGGGCCCGCCGGGCGTCGGCAAGACGTCCATTGCCAAGTCGATTGCGCGCGCGCTGGGCCGAGAGTACGTGCGTGTCTCGCTGGGCGGCGCGCGCGACGAGGCCGACATCCGCGGCCATCGCCGCACCTACGTGGGCGCCATGCCCGGCCGGATCATCCAGGGCATGAAGCACGCCGGCACCAAGAACCCGGTCTTCCTGCTCGACGAAGTCGACAAGCTCGGTGTATCCTTTCAGGGCGACCCGTCGAGCGCGCTGCTCGAGGTGCTCGACCCGGCGCAGAACGACACCTTCACCGATCACTACCTCGGCGTGCCGTTCGACCTGAGCGAGGTGCTGTTCGTCGCCACGGCGAACTTCATCCAGAATATCCCGGGACCGTTGCTCGACCGCATGGAAGTGGTGGAGTTCTCGGGCTACACCGAACGCGAGAAGTCGGAGATTGCCAAGGCCTACCTCATTCCGCGCCAGCTCGAGGAGAACGGCCTGGCCGGCAAGAACGTGAAGCTGGACAACGACGCCATCATGCAGCTCGTCACCAACTACACGCGCGAGAGCGGCGTGCGGCAGCTGGAACGCGAGATCGGCAAGGTGGCCCGCAAGGTGGCGCGGCGCATTGCCACGGGTGACGTGCACACGACGATCGAGGGCGATGGCGTCATCACCGCCAACGAGGTGCGCGAACTGCTCGGCCGGCCGCGGGTGCGCCCCGAGCGCGCCAACGAGGCGCACGAAGTGGGCGTGGCCACGGGCATGTACTACACGCCGATGGGCGGCGACATCATGTTCGTGGAAGCATCGACGCGCGCGCTCACGACGTCGGCCACGGGCGACGCCGCCAGTGGCGTGCCGGTGTCGCTGATCCTCACCGGCCAGCTCGGTGACGTGATGAAGGAGTCGGCGCGCGCCGCGTTCTCGTTCGTGACGAAGAACGCGGAACTGCTCGGCATTCCCCGCTCGCGACTTGGGGCGCTGGAGACGCACATCCACGTGCCGGCCGGCGCGATCCCCAAGGACGGCCCGTCAGCGGGCGTGTCCATTGCCACCGCCCTGGCCAGCGAGTTGAGCGGCCGCCCGGTGCGGAAGGACATCGCCATGACCGGCGAGATCACCCTGCGCGGCCGGGTGCTCCCCATCGGCGGCGTCAAGGAGAAGGTGCTTGGGGCGCTGCGCGCCGGCATCACGCACGTGATCCTGCCCAAGGACAACGAGGCGGACATGGAAGACGTGCCAGAGGAGGCGACGAACCAGCTGACGTTCCATTTCGTGGAGACGCTGCAGGACGTGCTCAAGCTGGCGCTGGTGACGGAGCCGGAACCGGCGGATCGGAAAGGCGAGCTCGTTGGTGTCTGAACGGACGGGATGAGTGCGGGGTGGCGGGTTCTGGTGCGGGGTGAAGAGTGGAGATGGAGGACGAGAATGGGGTGGGAACGGGCTCGCGCCTCGTCCCCACCCCTCTCTCATTCTCCTTACCACACCCCTCACCCCGCACCAGAACCCGCCACCCCGCCCTCGTCCTCGTCGTTACGGCCGGTTGATGGGCGTGACCGTCCCCGGCTTTTCGTCAATCGTGAATTTCGGCTTGAGGGTGCGGTCGTAGTCACCGGGCGCCGCGTTGGTATCCGCCAGCTTCGTCGCGGGCTTCGCGACCGCCTTGGCCGAACTGTCGGCAGCCCGCTTGATGCTGTCTGTCCGCACACTGTCGCCGACCGTTGCCGCCGGGTCAGCGACGCTCGCCGGAGCTTCGCCGACAGCGGAAGTGTCCGGGGCCGGCGTCTTGCCGGCGCTGCCGCAGGCGAGCGCACCCAGCGAGGCGGCAATCATCAGGCTTCGGCGAATCATCACTTCTTCTCCCGTTTGATGATCGTGACACGGCCACCGCTCGAGACCTCGAACTTCGCGCGATGGACGATCTCGCGCGCCCCGTCAGTGGCCGCCTCGGCCTGCAGGCTCATGCGCGCCATCGCCAGCAGGCTCGGCACGAAGTACGTGTCGGCGGCCAGCAGGTTGACGGTGTAGCCCAGGTCCTGGAACGACCCGATGCTCATCGTGCTCCACGGCATGTTGGGCGTGGATTCTGCGAAGCCGGTCATCAGTTCGGTGTCGAACGCCGCCGAGGGCGTGGCGTTGCAGTCCGCGCGGAGCAGTTCCCTCCAGTGACCGTCGGCGGTGCCACCGCCGCCGCACATTTCGACGGCAACACCCGTCGCGACGGTGCAGTGGTTGGCGGTACCGCCGGCCGCGAGGCAGTTGGCGATCGCGACCGCGCCGGTAAAGCGCGGGTTCAGGCTCCCCGTCGCCACCTCATTGGCGTCGAACGCCGGGTTGGTGAGGAGATTCTTGTCGAACGGTCCCCAGATCGTGCCAAACCCAACCACGTGATTCATCTCGTGCAGCACCACCGCCTCGAAGCGCCCCGAGTTGATGTAGTTCTGGATGTCGGCTTCGTCGAATTGCATCACGCCGATGACCGGCAGCTTGCTGACGTCGCGCTGAAAACAGGGCCCGGCCTGAGCGAGGATCTTGCCCGGCCCGTCGATGGCTGCGACGGCCGCGTAGATGATGACGCCCCGCGAGGGGCTCTCGTTCAGGATGCCTGTCAATCCGTTGATGCCGCACCGCGAGATGTCGATGTCCTGCACCAATACCGAGTTGACCGGGCTGATGATCGCCGCACGAATCCGGTTGGCCGCGTTGGTAAAAGCCAGCAGCGCCTCGGCCGACATCGGCGGTCCGAAGAACCGCAGGTCGAGCGGAAAGCTCGTCTGGATGGTCGCGGTGAATGACGTGGCCAGGCCGTTCGCCGAGGCCGTTGCGGTCTGCGGCCCCCCCTTGTTGCCAAGCCGCCAGACGGCGCCCGTCGCCACACCGCTGCCATTCGTGGTCATGGTAGCGGGAGTGACCGAGCCGCCACCGGTCGTCGACTGAAACGTCACCTGGATGTTGGGGATGCCGTTGCTGAACTGATCCTGCACCGCCGCTTCCAACGGAATGGCGACCTGCGCGCCAGCGAGCGCCGTCTGAGAATTGCCGCCGGTGACCACCATCTTCGACGGCGCCCCCGGAGTGCCAGTGGCGGTGATCGTCAGCGGCGGCACACCTGAGACATTGACCGTGAGGGTATTCGGTCCTGCGGTGGTGCCGAGCGTCCACGTGCCCACCGGGGTCGCGCCCGCCGCGCTCTTGGTGGGGGCACCCACCAGCGAGCCGCCGCCGCTGCTCACCACCACCGAGACCGTGATGCCGCCAAGCATGCTGCCGCCGGCGTCCTTCACCGTAAAGGTCGGCGACGTGGCCAGCGCCGCGCCAACCGTCGCGGTGGAGATTGTCGCCGAGACTGCCTGCACCGACGCGGGCTTGGGCGGCGCCGTGCCGCCGTCGCCGCCCGAGCAGGCAGACACCACCAGCGCGGCAAACGCGGTGCAGAGGCGCACCGCGCGAAGCGGCGAGGGGGCGATCGTCATGGTTTCTCGATCAGGAGGTGAAGGCACGGGAAGCTAATGCCGGACCGCCGAGGAATCCCAGGGTGGTGGCAAATGCCATCTCGTCTTCACCGAACTCATGGTCCCCGGCAAACGCCACCAGCAGGACGCCCTTGATGTTCGCATCGAGGCGCAGCGGTACGAACAGCACGGCACCTGGTGCGCCGAGTGCGTCGAGGCCGGCGAGCGTGCCAAACTGCCGCAAACGCGTTGCGCGCGATGCGGCGACCAACGGCACGCCGGTGCGCAGGGTCTCCGCTACGGGAGCCGCCAGCTCGGGGGAGACTATGTCGAACGCGGAATCGGAGGCGTGCAGCACGGTAAAGCTGCCCGCACCGTTGGGTACGACGACCACGGCCAGCGTCGCGGCAAGCGGGGCGGCAACGGCATCCACCAGCGCACGCGCTCCCTCGGCCGGAGAGCGCGCGGCGGCCAGGGCCGCCACCGCCCGGTGCAACGCCTGCAGTCGCACCCCTGCCGTGCCGACGCTACCGCTCACCGGCGCGTCCTCGGCGACCGCGGCTGCGCTGTCGACCGGCGAGAGATGTGAGGTGAGACGCGCGGCCACGCCGGCCCGCATCGGCTGGAGCGACAGTCCGACCAGCAGGAACGTGAGCGCCGTGCCAAGCAGGATGATGCGCAGCGTCGTCGTCCCGGTGCTGCTCTGGTGCCGGGCGTGCTCCGCCAGCACGCGCAGTTCCTCGTCGCGCATCTGGTCCACGATCTTCATGAGCGAATCGGTTTCGTGCGGTGGCGTGCTGCGCTCGAGAAATCTCCGCGCCGAGTCGGAGCCGAAGTGGTCGCGGATGGCGATCGTCGTGCGGAACTCGGTGAAGCTGGCCGCCACCTGGGGGGCGAGGCTCTCGAGAAGCCGGCGCTGCCGCGGGTTGTCCTCGCTCGCCTCGTCCATGGCATCGATGGCGTCCTCAACGGTCGCCTGCGCGGCCTGAAGCACCCCCCGGGCCAGGGAATCGCCCCGCACGACGTACGCTTTCGTGGCGCGTTGGCCGTCCTGGGTGCCCGCGATGATGCGAGATGCCGCGGCCATGTTCCGGTTTGTCCGTGCGACGACTCGCTCCGCGTTGGTCAGACGGGTCGCATAGTAGAACGACACCACGCCGCCAAGGCCGAGCAGCGTGAGCGCTGCACCGCTGGTGATGGAGAGTCTCTGTAGTGGTGTCCAACGCATTGAAAGCCCCCGGCACTCAGGGAAGAGGACCCCAGCCGAAGAGGCGGCGCGCATCGACGCGCAGCGCCCCAGGCTCGGTACCGGACAAAAAGTACTCCATGTAGCGCTTGTCTGGCGGGGTACCGGCCTCGGCGAGCTTGCCGCTGTCGCGATCGAGTTCGGCCGTGACGATGCCTGGCGGCACCGTCCACGCCGCGCCGCGGCCGTAGCCAGCGCGGGCAAGCATCTGGCCGTAGATCGGTGCGGCCAGCGTACCGCCGGCGGCGCCAGGCATGATCGACCGCGGCTTGTCGAAGCCGAGCCAGACTCCGGCGACCAGGTCGGCGGTGACGCCAATGAACCAGACGTCCGTGTTGTCATCGGTGGTGCCCGTCTTGCCCGCCACCGGCGTCGCATACGGCAGGTAGCGCCGCACGGAATTCGCCGTTCCGCGGTCGACGACGTCGCGCATGAGGTCACGCACGATGAAGGCGACCTCGGGCGACATGGCCGGCGGGAGCATGCGCACCCCCGGCTGGTACACCGTGCGACCCGCGACGTCCTCGACGCGATGCACGAAGCGCGGCTCCACCGGGGTGCCGAGGTTCGGGAACGCCGTGAACGCCGCCACCAGGTCAAGCGGTTGCACGACCGACGCGCCGATGGCGCTCGACGGCCACGGGGCAATGTACGAGCGCACGCCCATGCGGCGGGCAAGGGCGATCACCGAATCACCGGTGACGCGCTGCCAGAGCTGCACGGCCACGGGATTTCGCGACTTCGTGATCGCCTCGCGCAGCGTGATGTTGCCAAGGAACTCGCCGTCGGCGTTCCTGGGCCGATAGACATTCCCGCGATCGACCACGAGTTCGAGCGAGGTGTCGGGGACAATGGCGTTGGCGGGAATCGAGTCCATGATGGCGCGTGCATACACGATCGGCTTGAACGACGATCCCGGCTGCCGCAGCCCGTTGACGGCGCGGTTGAATGGCGCCTCCGCGTAGTTGCGTCCCCCGACGAGGGCCCGCACGTCGCCGGTGGTGGGATCGAGTGCGATGACCATGCCCTGCAGGTAATCGGTGCTTCCCTTGGGATGGCTGGCGTACGTCGGATGCCGGTAGCCGGGGCGCGCCTCCACCGCCGCCGTGCCCTCGACGAGCGCCACGGTGGCCGCACGCTGCAGCGCGCCATCGAGCGTCGTGATGATCCGGTAGCCCCCCTGCCCCACGGGGATGCCGGCCCGTTCCATCTGCGCGCGGATGACGTCGACGAAGTACGGTGCACGCGCCGGCATGCCGCTGTTGGGTGCCGTCACCACCTTCTGCGCCTTGGCGGCCGCGGCCTGTGCGCGCGTAACGAACCCCTGCGTGACCATGAGGTCGAGAATCGCGTCGCGACGGTTCTTGTTGCGATCGGGATACCGGGCCGGATCGTAGGTGGCCGGACCCTTGGGGAGCGCAGCCAGCGAGGCGGCCTCGGCGAGCGTCAGCTGGGCGGCCGTCTTGCCGAAATAGTGTCGTGCCGCGGCCTCCACACCGTACCACCCGTGGCCGAAGGAGATGACGTTGAGGTAGCCCTCGAGGATCTGCTCCTTGTTGTAGTGACGCTCCATTTCGCGCGCGGCCTTTTGCTCGCGCAGCTTGCGCCCGAGACCGGGATCGCGCCGGTCGACCAGGTTGGGGTGCAGGTTGCCGACGAGTTGTTGCGTGATGGTGGAAGCTCCGCGCCGTCCGCCCATCAGGTTGTCCTTCATGGCGCCGGCGATGCCGTAGAGATCGACGCCGTCGTGCTGGTAGAAGCGATGGTCCTCCACCGCCACGAACGCCTGCGGCAGGTAGCGCGGCAGCGTCTTGATGGACACCGACGTGCGCCACTCCTTGCCGATTTCGCCGATGAAGGCGCCATCTCGCGCATAGACCAGCGATGACTGGGCCATGGGCGTGATCTGCCACGCCTCGCCGGTGGACGGCGCGGCCGCGGGCTGCTGTGCCGCGAGGACGCGGGCGGCAACCAGGAAAAGGGACGGAGTGGCGAGGCGCATTCAATAAAGTGATACCCCGAAGGGGGCTTGTTGGGGAAGGGTGGGGGTGGCGGAGTTTTCTTGGTGAGGGGTGGGGGGGGGGGGGGGGGGGGGGGGGGGGGGGGGGGGGGGGGGGGGGGGG
>JBBTFF010000057.1:16507-21459 GCA_038041995.1 Gemmatimonadota bacterium
CCCCCCCCCCCCCCCCCCCCCACTCCCACCCCGAATTGTTGCCCCCCAAGTGAAGGCGTGCGACCTTATAGTGAGAATGTCCATCCTCCGCCTTGCCATCGCCCAGTTCCGGCCCAAGAAGGGCGACGTTGCCGCAAACCTCGCGCGCGCCGGTGAGGTGCTCGCCCAGGCGGCGGCCATGGAGCCGCATCCCGACGTCGTCCAGTTCCCCGAGACCATCCTGTCGGGCTACTTCGTGGAAGGCGGGGTGCGCGAGAACGCACTGACCGCCGACGACGTGGTGCGCGCGCTCGATGCCCACTGGCGCGCCGCGGCCAAGCCGGGTTCGACCATCGACGTGATGGTGGGCTTCTACGAGCAGCACGACGGAACGCTGTTCAACAGTGCACTGTACGCGCGGCTGGGTGGCGCCGACCCGGTGCTGCTGCACGTGCACCGCAAGAACTTCCTTCCCACCTACTCGATGTTCGACGAGGAGCGCTTCGTCGAGCGCGGATACGACATCCGCGCCTTCGACACCGCGTGGGGGCGCGCGGCAATGCTCGTGTGCGAAGATGCCTGGCACTCGCTGACCGGCACGATCGCCGCGCTCGACGGCGCACAGGTCATCTTCGTCAGCTCGGCGGCGCCGGCGCGCGGCGTGCATCCGCGCGGCGACGGCGTGGAGGGCCCGGGGAGTGTCGCGCGCTGGGAGCGGCTGATTCGCGACATCGCCGAAGAACAGGGCGTCTTCTGCACACTGGCGAACCTGGTCGGGAGCGAAGGCGGCAAGATGTTCCAGGGCGCGTCGTTCGTGGCCGGCCCGCGCGGCGACGTCCGCGCGCGAGCGCCGCTGTGGGACGAGGCCCTGCTGGTCACGGAACTGGACCTCGGCGACCTGGCGCGCAGCCGCGCCGACGCGCCGATGCTGAGCGACCTCAAGGTGGCCATGCCGTACCTGGCCGCCGAGATGAAGCGCGCCGTGTATGCCCCGCGCCTCTCGCCGAAGCCGCGGGTCATCCAACGGAATGCGCCCGCCAGGAGCGCATCGCTGCCAGCGTCGTCGGTCGCTTCGGCTCCTGGCACGGGCGCCTTGGCAGTGGTGGTGCCGGCGGGTGGCGGGCGCGCCGCGCCGCCACCCCTGACGCTCGACGCGCCGATGGTGGAACGCTGGCTCGTGGAGTTTCTGCGCGACGAGCTGGGACGTCGCGGCTTCACCAAGGCAGTCGTCGGCATCTCGGGCGGGGTCGACTCGGCCGTGACCGCAACGCTGGCCACGCGCGCGCTTGGCAAGGAGAACGTGATCGGCGTGCGACTCCCGTACCGTTCGTCGAGCGCCGACTCGCTGGAGCACGCGCAGCAGGTCATCGACGCGCTCGGCATCGAGGGGCGCACGCTCGACATCAGCGCGGCCGTCGACGGTTACCTGGCCAATGAGCCCGACGCCAACGCGGCGCGGCGCGGCAACGTGATGGCGCGCGTACGCATGATCGCGCTGTTCGACCTCAGCGCCAAGCATCGCGCGCTTCCGCTGGGCACGGGCAACAAGAGCGAGCGGCTGCTGGGCTACTTCACGTGGCACGCCGATGACTCGCCACCGGTGAACCCGCTGGGTGACCTGTACAAGACGCAGGTCTGGGCCCTGGCCCGGCACCTCGGCCTGCCACGGGAGATCGTGGACAAGCCGGCGAGCGCCGATCTGGTGCAGGGGCAGACCGACGAGGGGGACTTTGGCGTCACCTACGCAAGCATCGACGAGATCCTGAACTGGCTGCTGCACGGCTGGACGCCGGAGGAACTTGTGGCGCGCGGCGTGAGCGTGGCCGATGTGGAAGCGGTGCGCCGGCGCCTCGACGGCACGCACTGGAAGCGTCGCCTGCCGACTGTCGCAATGATGAGTGGCGCGGCGATCGGCGAGAGCTACCTGCGGCCAGTGGATTACTAGCTTCGAGTTCCTGACATCGCGGGCCCCGGCTGGATGCCGGGGCCCGCGATGTCTTCAGGTGGTGCGGCGCCGGGCCCAGAAGAGAGCGAGGCCGGAAGCCGCCAGCGCAGCCCCGAGCAGCAACGTGCGTGTGCGTTCTTCGGGTACGGCGAAGTACACCATCTGCGCGGCAATCGCGAACGTCGCAACGGGGATGAGCCAAGCACCTTTGCGCCGGCGCGCGATGTCGGCGGGTGTCGAGACGGCCATTGACAGCGCCCCACCAATGAAGACCAGCGCAATGCATGCCCACAACGCCCATGTCCACTCGGGTTTCCAAAGCGCAATCGCCAGGGTGATCGCGAGCATCGTCGTCACGCTGTTTTCGATGGACTGGCTCTTCGTCATTCCTCCTCCATGGTCATCAGGGCTACGATCATGCAACGGCTGACCCCCGGCGGCCAGCCCCAATGTGCGCACGACGTCCGGGTCAGTATTCGTCCAGCTCCGGCTTCTTGCCGGCGCGATCGACGCACTTGTCCAGGTCGGCCTGCTTCGACTCGTAGTTCGCATACGACGCGAGGTACGCCATGTACAGTGTCGCGGTCTGCACCCAGTTCCCGGTACTGGCAGAAAGCGCCACCGCAGCTGCCGTTGCCACGTACTGCCACGTCGCGATGTTGGCTGCTTTCACCTCTGCATCGCACACTCCGAAGTCTCCCTCGAGTCGCCGGATGCGCCCCGACTGAGAGCGCGACATCTGTTCGGCTTCAGCACGCAACTTCTCATGCGCGGCGGCCAGCTGGGCTGGTGACACACTCCGGGAATCCAGTGCCCGCAGGTGACCATCCGCGCCTCGCACGAGGACCTGCTGGCGATCGAGCCGCCGCGTGGCGCCCGGCGCCCACTCGTTGCTGATGCGCATCAGGAACAAGCCGTTGCGAGTGATCATGCTCTCGCGCGGCCGTCCGTCTGCACCGAGCACCGACTCGACAACCAGCACCTGGCCGTCTGCGCCGCGAAGACTCCGGCGCTGCCTCCGCTCACCGGAGCGCGGCCGGAGCGCCGGAAGTTCGACAAGCGGCCGGTCGGCCGGCGCGGCTACTGCGTGGTCGTCGTCCAGCGGTCCCGGCAGGGGCTGCCGCAACCCCGACGGCACGTCGGAGCACCCGGCGACGAGGATCAACAATGCGGCGCCAAGTGCGGCGCGCCTCGTCCTGAAGTTGAAGATGTGAAACATGACTCGCGTCTCCCTGTGTTCGTGGTGTTCTCACGGACCAGGCGATCGCGGGGCCAAGGGTTGCGGCGCTATGACCCTGTCGCGTGGCCAACGCCGCCAGTATGTGCTGGTTGCGCCGGGGGTGTGTCGCCAATTCCGCGCCGCAGGTATCATTTGGTTGCATGACCGACGGCACTCTCTCCGACTACACGCGCATCGCGCGCGCCATCCAGTACCTGGACGCGCACTGGCGTGAGCAGCCCGCATTGGCCGACATCGCGCGACACGTCGGCTTGAGCGAGTCGCACTTCCAGCGGCTGTTCACGCGCTGGGCCGGCATCAGCCCCAAGCGGTTCCTGCAGCAGGCCACCGCGCAGTTCGCCCGGTCACTGCTGCGCGAGCACCGGGCGCTCCTTCCCACGACCTACGATGCGGGGCTTTCCAACCCGTCGCGACTTCATGAGCTCATCGTGCACGCCGAGGCGATGACACCGGGGCAGGTCCGGCGCGGCGGCGAAGGAGTGGAAATCGCGTGGGCGTTTCACGACTCGCCGCTCGGGGCGGCTCTGGTGGCGGTCACGCCCCTGGGTATCTGCTCCCTGCAGTTCGCCGACACCGCCACGGCGCGGCGCGGCGCTGTGGCGCGACTGCGCGCCGAGTGGCCAGCCGCGACGTTGGTGGAGTCGGCAGCGAATACCAGGCGCGCGGCGCACGCGGCCCTTGGCGCGTTGGGCACTCCGGGCGGCGCGCTCGCGCTGCATGTCCGTGGGACCAATTTCCAGCTGAAGGTCTGGAGTGCGCTGCTGCGCATCGCGCCCGGCGCCGTGGCGACGTACGAGGACATTGCCGGCGCCATCGGAGCGCCGCGTGCGGCGCGCGCGGTGGGGAGCGCCATTGCGCGGAACCCGGTGAGCGTGCTGATCCCCTGCCACCGGGTGATCCGGAAGAGCGGAGCGATTGGCAACTACGCGTGGGGAAGCGAGCGGAAGGAGATCATCCTCCGCGCCGAGTCTGCAGTCGGCTGACGGCGAACAGCGTACAGCGTAGAGCTTTCAGCTGCTGTACGCTGTTCGATCTCCGCTCTATGCGGCCTGGGCAAATGCAAGGCTTACCGCCCTGCTCGCTCCACGCTTCAGCTGGCGGTGCGCCGCTCGCGCGTAGCGCATGAAGTTCTTCCCTGCCCAGGGATAGCGGGTAAAGAACTCCACCGGGAGCATTGAGCCCTTCAGCTGATTGCAGTCGACGCAGGCGGCTACCAGGTTCCCCGGCGCGTGATTCCCCCCTCGCGACAGGGGAATGACATGATCGAGCGTCGCCGCCTCCAGTCCTAGCGGCGTCGCGCAGTAGACGCAGCGACGGCCGCAGTCACGGAAGGTGGCACGCTTGACGTGCCGTTTCTGATGGGGGACGCCGCGATCGTGACGGCGGGCCAGGCCACGTGGCGAACGTGGCAGCGGGAGGCGGTGGACGCTCCGATGAGACATTGCACCTCGCCAGAAAAGACGACGCCCCGCACCGGGACAGGAATCCCGAGCGGGGCGTGACGGATGGGGAGGAGGCTCCAGCGCGCGTCCTGGTCTGGAGGACGCGTCAATCGTCGCTGGATCGGCTGTCCGTGCGGAACGGCCATCTGCCTCCAAGGACGTTGGCTCCCGGGGGTAGGGAACCACCATTCCTAATAGTGACGCGCATATGAGTGCAGCGTAACGCGAATTCGCGCAAGGGGCGGCTCGTCGGGACCTCGAGCCGCGAGCGGTCTATCTACTCGATTGGTGGTCGGTGGTTGGTGGCTGGTGGCTGGTGGCTGGTGGTTGGTGGTTGGTGGCTGGT
>JBBTFF010000058.1:0-22310 GCA_038041995.1 Gemmatimonadota bacterium
GCGGTGATCCACGCGCCATGCACCAGGGGCAGCGCGATCATTTCGATGATCACCGCCACGTAGTTGGGGTGACGCAGCCATCGGTATGGCCCGGACGTGACGGGCTCGGCGTCGGGAAGAACGATCACGCGCGTAGTCCAGCGCGGCCCGAGCGTGGTGATCGCCCACCAGCGCAGTGCTTGCGCCCCGGCCAGGATGACGATGCACGTCGCCGCCAGCACCGGCGAGAAGGCGCGACCCGGAAGCCAGGGCTCAGCCGCGCAGGCTGCAAGAAAGAGCGCGTGGAAGACCGTCATCACCCGGTAGTCGCGCTGCCCCACCTCCACCGCCCCGCGGTTGAAGGCCCAGGCGGCGTTGCGGCGCGACAGCCGCAATTCGACCACGCGCTCCAGTGCGACGGCGCCAACCACGCCGAGCATGAGTGCATCACCCGCTACCATCGCAGCAGCACCAGCTCCGCGCAGAACCCCGGACCCATCGCCATCATCAGCCCAAGATCGCCGGGGCGTGCGTCACCGCTGGCCATCAGCTCGCTCAGCACGAACAGCACCGACGCTGATGAGAGGTTCCCCACCTCCCGCAGCGATCTCCACGACCGTTCGAGCGCGGCCGGCGGGAGTTCGAGCGATTCCTCGAATGCCTTCAATACCTTGGGGCCACCGGTGTGCGCCACCCAATGGGTGATGTCGCTCCGCGAGAGTCCGTGCGCACGCAGGAAATTGTCCACGTCACCGCGCACGTGCTCGCGCACCACATCGGGCACGGTGGCCGACAACACCACCTTGAAACCCGTGTCCACGAAGTTCCACCCCATCACGCGTTCGGTGTCCGGATAGAAGACCGACGCCGTGGCAACCACCTCGGGTCCATCGCCCGGCAGCTCGCCGCCTTCCATGAGTAGTGCCGCCGCGCCGTCGCCAAATAGCCCGCTGCTGATGATGTTCGCCACCGACACGTCATCGCGCTGGAGCGTCAGCGAGCACAGTTCAACGGCGAGCAGCAGGGCTCGCCGCCTGGGCCAGGCGCGAAGCACGTCGCTGACGCGCGCGGTGCCGGCCGCGCCGGCGACGCAGCCAAGCCCGAAGATCGGTGTGCGCGTCACATCGGGACGAAAGCCGAGCCGGTTCACCAGCCGCGCATCTATTGAAGGGGTGGCCAACCCGGTGACGGTCACAAAGCAGAGATGATCGATGTCGGTGGACGCGAGTCCAGCCGCGTCGAGGGCCGCGCTCGCTGCCTGCGCCCCCAGGTCAAGCGCGGCGACCGTCCACGCGTCGTTGCGCGCACGGAAAGTAGTCAGTTCACGGTACTGCTCGAGAGGAAGGGCAAGGTGACGCCCACCCACGCCGACCGCGCGATGGAGTTCCTCAAGGCGCTCGACGTTGAAGTGCCTCGCCGTCCACTCGTCGCGCAGCGCCGCCATCAGCGTCTCCTGGTCGGCGAAGTGCGAAGGCAGCGCACGGGCAACCGTGCGAATTCTGGGGGCAGGCATCGTGAGTGAAACCTAGCGCGAACACCAGCGTTTCACGCTCGGCCTTCGCCTGCCGGTGTTGGCCTACGCCACCGTGCCGAAGAGCCGTCCCACCAACGCGGTGGCGGCCATCGCCACGGCACCCCAGAACGCAACGCGCACCGCCCCGCGCAGCATCGGAGCGCCCCCGAGTCGAGCGGCGAGCGAGCCGAGCCCGACGAGCAGGATAAGCGACACGCCCATCACCACGCCGGTCAGATGGGCGAGAGGAACGGCGATCACCAGGATCAATGGCGGTGCGGCGCCGGCTGCGAAGGCTGCGGCAGACGCGAGCGCCGCCTGGATCGGCCGTGCTCGCGTGAGAACATGAAGGCCCAGTTCGTCCCGGGCGTGCGCGGCGAGGACGTCCCTCGCGGTCAGCTGGCCGGCCACCTGCTCGGCGAGTTCCGGCGTCAAGCCGCGGGATACGTAGATCGCGGCCAATTCCGCAAGCTCGAGCTCCGGTGAGGTAGCCAGTTCCGTCCGTTCCCGCGCAAGGTCCGCGTTTTCGGTGTCGGACTGCGAACTGACCGAGACGTATTCCCCGGCGGCCATCGACAGTGCCCCGGCCACCAACCCGGCCAGCGCCGCCAGGAGAACCGGAGCGCGTTCAGCCTGCGCGGCAGCGACGCCGACCACGAGGCTGCTCGTGGAGATCAGGCCGTCGTTGGCGCCGAGAACTGAGGCGCGCAACCATCCGATATGCGCGGTGCGATGTCGCTCGACGTGGATCATCTCAGCGCCTCCAGCGTGAACACCGCCTCGACCGTCGTGCCGAACACCCTGGCAAGTTGCAGCGCCAGCAGCAGCGACGGCACGTAGCGCCCCTGTTCGAGCACGATGATCGTCTGCCGGCTGCATCCGACGCGTTCAGCCAGGGCCTGCTGCGTCATTTCCCCGTGTTCGAAACGCAGCCGACGGATCTCGTTCCTGATTGTCGCCTTGGCCATGGTCAGTTCCGCCGATAGCCGATCACCACGCCGGCCAGGTCCGCGAGGACGCTCACCATCAGGAGCGACCAGAAGATCAGGTAAAGAAAGACCGATGGAACGAGGTGGCTGGCGTGGTACGTCTCGATGAGGCCGATCATCCAGGCCGCCAGCGTGACCATCATGGCCGGGGCCTGCCCCGCCGGCGCGCTCGCGAGGATGGCGCGATCGCGTTCATCCAGCGTGCCGTCGTCGCGGATGATCCAAATCCTGACGCGGCTGATGTAGTACGTAAACACTGCCAGCGCAGCGATCAGGAATCCCATCGCCGAGCGTCGCACGGCATCGTTCTCCCACGCAACCGAAACGCCGTGGTGCGCGACGACGGCCGCGGCGGCGAGTGTCAGCAGGAAGATCGGCACGAGGCTTTGCCATGCGAGTCGCTGCAGCGCTGTACTCGGCATGGCCTCGCCCGGCGGAAGGACCATGGGCGGAAGCGTGCGTTGAGCCCGCCGAACCACGAGGTACAGAACGCCGAATGCCGCGCCCAGTGCGATGACCGCCCAGAGAATCACTTTCATAATCAGCCACCTTGGCTCAGGATGCTGATATAGTACGGTATTTCTTACATAATGTCATGTGTTTCTTTCTAAACGATCGTTGACGTCGTGGTGCGTTCGTCGAAATCGACAGAGACACATGTTTTCTGAAGCGTGCTAAGTACGTATTTCTGCTGATCCTCCCATCGCCGCTACAAAGTCGTGCACGAGCCTTTGGAGCGCCGGCTTCTTGGCCGCGATCTCGGTGAGGTTACGGAATGTCACCTCCCGGCGATTTTCGTGATCAACCTCGATCAGCCGGTCATCGTCAGGGATGGAAAGCTCCTCCGGGAAAAGCAGGATCAGGTGGACGAACTTCGTCGAATGCAGGTCGAACGTCGCCAGGTCCGCCTTGAAATAGAAGCTGGGTGCGTCCCACTTGACCCGCTCCGATATCTTGTCGCTGGCCTGCATGACAATCGTGCGAACCGCCGCAATCTCCGCCTTGAGCGGATGCTTGAGGTGAGCCAGATATGCGTTCATGGCCCGCGTGCGGTCCACAGCGCGCTCACCGCGTGGTTTCTTGCGTGCCGCCATGATTGATGTTCCTCGGTTCAGCTGTGAGTGCTTCGACTCCGCGCTACGCGGCCAGCAACAACCCGGCCACCCCGACCAGTGCCACGAGGAACGCCCCGGGAACGGCGAAGCGCAACCATCGCCCGTAGCCGACCTGCGCACCGAGCAGCATGGCCAGCATCGCGCCGTTCGTCGGGGCGAGGAGGTCCGTCAGTCCGGCACCAACCTGGTACGCAATTACTGCAGCGTCGCGTCGAATGCCAAGCAGGTCGGAAAGCGGCGCCATGATGGGCATGGTGAGCACGGCCTGGCCGCTTACCGACGGCACCGGCACGTGGAGCATCGCATGTGCGGGGATCATGAGCACGGCCGCCACGCGACCCGATGCGTGCGACAGCGGCGTGGCCAGACCGTACACGATCGTGTCGATGACGTGGCCGTCCGTGAGCACGACGCTGATGGCGCGCGCCACACCGATGAACACGGCGGCGGCCAGCATGCCCTCCATACCCTTGAGGAACGCCGCGGCGGTCTGTGACAAGTCACGGCCGGACACGAGCCCCACGGCGAAACCGGCGACGAGGAAGATGGCCGAGAGCTCGTTGAATCCCCAGTCGTAGCGCACCACGCCGATCACGTACGGCACGAACGGGAGAATGAGGAGCGCCAGGAGCACCGCGTCACGGCGGGTCGCCGGGATGTGCGCCGGCTGCGTCACGTCCGGACGAACGTCATCGCGCCTTGTCATTGCCATCGTCCAGGCGATCCACACCGCCACCGCGGCGACGAAGAGACTGAACCGCAACGTGGGTTGGCTGAGCGGCGGCAACTCGGCGAACTGCAAGGCGATGCCCGTCTGGAACGGATTGGTCGGCCCGAACGCCGAACCCACCGCCGCTGCACCCAGGCTCATTCCCAGTGCGGTGACCGCACCGAAACCCAGCCCTCGGCTGAGCACGAGCAATACCGGGATGAGCGCGATGATCTCTTCCTGCATGTTCTCCAGCGCGCCAAGCGTCGCGAACAGCAGGCTGACGGCAATCACCACGAGGTGTGGCCGTCGCGTGCGACCCACGAGCGCACCGACCAGTCGGGCAAGTGCGCCCGTGGCGTCGAGCAGCGCGAAAGCGCCGCCCACGAACAGGACGACGAGGATCACGTCCGCGCCGGCAACGACTCCGCGCGGCACCGCCAGCACGGCGGCCATTGGACCCACCGGTGCCGGAGCGACGCGCGCATACGTGCCCGCGACCACGACCTCTCTCCCGGTTGCGGCGTCAGTGCGGCGCTCGTACGCCCCGGCGGGCAGGATCCACGTGAGGCACGCGGCGACGGCGACTCCACCGAGCAGCAGAACCAGCGGGTGCGGAAGGCTGAAGCGCATCGGGGATCTGGGGAATGAAAGGTGACTGAACCTCGGAGTGGAGGACACGGCCGGCAAGGGCAACGCGCGCACTGCCGACATGGGCTCGCGCTTGACGCTGCGTCGACCGCACGTCCGGCACACAGTAGATTCCGTGGTCGTCGCGGACCCTTCGACCAGGATTCTCTCCATGCACTTCGCTCGCCTCCGTCTCGCCTTCCCCGTACTGCTCACGCTCGCTGCGCTGCCGCTCCGGGGGCAGGATCGCCTGAAGTCGATGCCGGGCTACGATCGCTACACGCTGATGACGCCCAAGCTCGCGGGCGCGATCAAGTCGGGAGAGGTGGGTGTGCAGTGGGCAGAGGACGGGAAGACCTTCGAATTCGTCCGTGACGGCAAGCGCATGAGATTTGACGTCGTCACCAGGAAGGTGTCTGACGTCGCGGTGGCAGCAAGCGCCGGAGACACTCTTCGCCGCCGCGGCCCGGCGCGCGGGAGGCAGTCCGCCGAGGCGTGGACCGCCGACTCGTCGAAGAAGGCGATCTACCGGGACCGCAATCTCTACATCGCCAGCCGCGACGGCTCCAGTGAGCGCCAGCTCACGACCGACGGCAGCGAGACGGAACGCATCAAGTACGGCACGGCAAGCTGGGTATACGGCGAGGAACTCAACCAGACCACCGCGATGTGGTGGTCGCCGGACGGCACGAAGCTCGCGTACTACCGGTTCGACGAGCGGCCGGTGAAGGACTACTGGCTGCAGACTGGCCAGACGACGGTGCAGGGCTCGGTGATGACCGAGGCGTATCCGAAGGCGGGCACCGCGAACCCGATCGTCGATCTCTACGTGTACGATGTCCGCACCGAAGTGACGAGGCGGATGGACGCCCGCGACGGCAAGCCGCTCACCGACGACGCCGTGGGACACTACGTCTACGGCATCGAGTGGACCAAGGACGGCAGCGAGCTGCTGATCCACCGCACGAACCGCCGGCAGAACATCATGGAGTTCGCTGCCTGCGCCCCGGTCAGCGGTGTCTGCCGCGTCGTCGTGCGTGAAGAGTGGCCCGCGAGCTGGACCGAGAACATGCCGACGATCAGGTGGCTCGCCGACGGCCAGCGCTTCATCTGGGAGTCGGAGCGCACGGGATTCCTGAACTACTACCTGTACGATCTCTCCGGCAAGCTGCTCGTCACGCTCACGCAGCATCCGTTCGAGACCGCCCGCATCGTCAAGCTCGACGAAAAGGCGAAGTTGGTGTGGTACTACGCGCGCAGCGGCGACAACTTCATGAAGTGGCAACTGCACCGCGTGGGCCTTGACGGCAAGGGCGACAGGCGCCTCACCGACCCAGCTTTCCACCACTCGGCAAGCATCTCCCCCGACGGCAAGTTCTTTACCGACGCTGCGCAGACGCACGCGGTGCCCCCGGTCACGCGCCTGATGGACGCGAACGGCAAGGCGGTCGTCACGGTTGCCGAGAGCGACCTCACGGCCTTCACCGCCGCGGGCTTCAAGCCGGTGGAGATGTTCACGTACACTTCGGCGGACGGCATGACGCAGCTTCACGGCATGCTGCACAAACCGTCGCACTTCGATCCGGCCAGGAAGTACCCGGTGCTCTTCTCGGTGTATGCGGGTCCCGCGACGAACGGGGCACGCGAAGTCTTCGGCGCGCCAATGAGCATGACCGAGTACGGCTTCCTGCTCGTCACGCTCGACACGCGGAGCGCCGCGGGGCGCGGCAAGAAGGCGCTCGACGCGATCTACGGAAAGCTCGGCGAGGTGGAGATTGACGACCTCGCCGCGGCGGCGCGCCACCTGGCGAAGCTTCCCTATGTCGATGGCCAACGCGTCGGCATCTTCGGCACGTCTTACGGCGGCACCGCCGCGGCGCTGGCGCTGCTTCGCCACCCCGATGCCTTCGCCGCGGCTTCGGCATCGTCGGCGGTGACGAGCTGGCACCACTATGACACCATCTACACCGAACGGTACATGTACACGCCCGAGGTCAACCCCGCCGGCTACCAGAAGGGGAGCGCGATGGAATACGCGAAGGACCTCAAGGGGCGGCTGATGATCTACTACGGCACGGCGGACGACAACGTGCACCCGAACAACGCCATGCAGCTCATCCGCGCGCTGCAGCAAGCCGGCAAGAGCTTCGAAGTGCAGGTTGGCCCCGACGCCGGGCACAGCGGCATCAACCAGCAGCGCATGATGGAGTTCTTCATCGAGTCGCTCGTGCTGCGCACGGGCGGCTCGGGGGCGATGGACTGAGACCGTGGAGAGCCTTTCATGACCCCGTGGGTCCAGCGGCTGCTGCTGGCGAATATCGGGATGTTCTTCGTGCAGATGACCGCGCCGCGACTGGCCGAGCCGCTCGTGTTCGTGCCGATGGCGGTGCTCACGCACCCGTGGTCCCTGGTCACGTACATGTTCCTGCACGGCGGCTTCACGCACATCCTGTTCAACATGATTGCGCTGTTCTTCTTCGGGCCGCGTGTCGAGGGACGACTGGGCCCCCGGCGGTTCATCACGCTCTACCTGGTGGCCGGAGTCTCCGGGGCGCTCCTTTCCTTCGCTTTCGCCCCTCGCGTCGGCGTGATCGGTGCGTCGGCCGCGGTGTTCGGCGTGATGCTCGCGTTCGCCTGGTTCTGGCCGCGGGACCAGATCCTGATCTGGGGCATCCTGCCGATCGAGGCACGATGGCTGGTGGTGATCACCACGGTGCTCGCGCTGTGGAGCGGGCTGGGCGGCTCACGGGGGGGCGTCGCGGACTTCGCGCACCTCGGCGGCTACGCCGGCGCCTTCCTGTACCTGCGGCTGATCGGGAGCGCGCGCGGAATGAAGCGCTTCCAGAAAAAGGCGTTCGCCGACGCCGGAACGGACGTGCTGGGCAAATGGCAGCAGATCGATCCGCAGTCGGTGCACGAACTCAACCGTGACGAGGTCAACCGCATCCTCGACAAGATCAACGCGTCGGGGCTCGCCAGCCTCGCGCCGCAGGAGCGGCAGTTCCTGTCGAACTTCGTTCCAAGGGACGACCGGGTGCCGCCCGCCATCTAGGCGGCGGGCGGCGGCGCCTCACGCGTACGCGAAGAGCATCGCGTACACGATCCCCAGCACGATCAGGGTGCCCATCGCGAGCGCCGTCCAGGCGAAGATGCGGATGGTCCGGATCACGATCGGCTGATAGGGCACCACCAGGTGTTCGTCCAGCTTGCCCGTCTCCACCAGCGCCTCGTACTCGTCCGGTTTGTCGTGCTTCAGTTCGTCCACCGTCATCCGCCCCGTGAAGATCACGAGGTCCATCGGGAACTTCTCCGGACGCAGGTGCGTGTTGAAGAAGTGGATGGTGAAGATGAAGCCCGTGGCGAGCAGTGCCTCGTCGCTGTGGATGATGGTCGCGACGTTGACGAACCAGCCGGGGAAGAAGCGAGCGAAGAAGACCGGGAACCAGAGCATCAGCCCGGTGGAGCCGATGACGAAGATGCCCCAGAACACGGCGAAATAGTCGAATTTCTCCCAGTAGGTCCAGCGACCATACGCAGGGCGCTTCCCCCTGCCGAGGAACCACTTCACCGACCCGATGAGTTCACGCAGGTCGCGCTTGTTGAACATCATTGAACCCGGGCCGAGCACCAGGTCCATCCAAGAGGTCCCGTCGCGGCGCTTGCGCTTGACCAGGTCCACCAGGTGCGTGATGAAGACGCCCACCATGATGACGGCTGCATAGCGGTGGAAGTAGCCGGTGGTCTCGAATCCGCCGAGCATGCGCGACACCACCGACGCCCATGTGGTATACGAGAACTTCAGCGTCATGCCCGTGAGGGCGAGGCTGATGAAGCTGAGGATCATGAAGACGTGCATCGCCCGGTTGAGCGGCGTGAAGCGCTGGTATTCGAGCTCACCTTCACGGGCGGGCGGATGCCGGCCGAATTCCTGCCGCATCTTCAGCGCACGCGGCAGCCACATCAGGGTGTGCGCGCCGCTGACGGTGAACGTCACCACCAGCAGCGTGGTCATCGCCCAGAAGACCCAGAACAGGATCGGATACTTGCTCGGGTCGTGGTGCGTCGCGTGCGTCAGGTATCCGGCGAACTTCCGCGACGCGCCGGCGTGACACTTCGCGCAGGTCGCCACGACGTTCTGCCGGCTGAGGTGCGAACGCGGATCGGAGACCTTCAGGATGTCGTGGGCACCGTGGCAGTCGTAGCACTGCGCCGTCTTGGTGTACCCCAGGCGCGAGACCTTGCCGTGATAGGTCTCGAAGTACGTCTTGGTGATCTCCGCGTGGCAGCCGCCGCACTGGTTCATGATGCGAAGCTTGAAGCCGTTCGCATCGGTGCGGTCGATGGTGTGGGCGCTGTGGCAGTCGTCGCACACCGGCAGTTTCTGGTCGGTCTTCGTGACGAGTTCCGAGTGGACACTGCGCTCGAACTGCTTCTCGATGCCGTCGTGGCAGCGGCCGCAGGTGCGGGGGACGTTGTTGCGGTTGACGCTCGACTGTGTGCTGTCGCGCGGAAGCACGTTGTGCGCGGTGTGGCAGCTCGTGCAGGTGGCGGTGACGACGAGCCCGCTCTCGATGAGCCCCTTGCCGTGGATGCTCTCGGCATAGCGCTCGACGATCTGCTTCTCGCTTCCGGTGTAGGACAGGGCGGCCTTCTGCCCGGTGCGGTGGCAGCGCGCGCAAAGCGTGGGCACGCGCGAGGGGAACGACGGCGATCGCGGGTCCGCCTTGCCGAGTACGTCGTGCGTCCCGTGGCACTGTTTGCAGCTCGGGCCGTTCGGATCCTGCCTGGCCTCGAGCTGGCCGTGCGTGCTCAGCGCGTATTGCTGCCCGACTTCGGCATGACAGGCCGCGCAGTTGACCTTCTGCGTGATGGTCTCGCACGGGCGCAGGCGCGACGGGGTGACTCCGGTGTGGCACTGGCTGCAGGCCTGCTTCACGTGCTTGGAGCCACCCATCACCAGGCTGTCGACGTAGAGCGACCGTCCGTCTTTCGAGGCCTTGAGGTCGCGCCGCTCATGGCAACGCAGGCAGTCGCGATCGGCCATCCCCTGGTCGTAGAAGACCCGGCGGGCCTTGTGCGGCTCGTGACAGTCGACGCAGGCGGGAAGCACGTGCGCCTCGCGCTCCCACAGCTTGCCCTGGATGACCTTGCGGTGCACCTCCTCGATTTGCGCGTGGCACTGCGCGCAGGTCGCGGCGATGTTCGCGCGGGCGATCGACGACTTCGCGTCCGTGTGCGGGAGGATCGAGTGCGCGGTGTGGCAGGACACGCAGGTGGCCGTGACCACCAGTCCCTTGTTCATGAGGGCATCGCCGTGGATGCTCTCCGTATAGTTCGTCAGGATGTTGGACTGGTGGATCGTGCGCTGCCGCTGCACCCGCGTGCCCTCGGAGTGGCACTGGCCGCACAGGTACGGCACGCGGGACGGTTGCACCGGGGAGCGCGGATCCTTGCGCGCCAGGATCTCGTGGGTGCCGTGGCAGTTGCTGCAGTGCGGTGCCAGCTCGTCGCCGCGGGCAATCGCCTTGCCATGGAGCGACTGGTCGTGCTGCTCCTGTTCTGCGGCGTGGCAGCGCCGGCAGGTCGCCGGCTTGAGCCTATCGTCGTGCGGAAGTTCCTTCCCCTTCAGGTCGGCATGGCAGTCAACGCACAGTTTCGTTCCGTGCACCGTGGCTTCGAACTTCTTCTGGTCCACGAACAGCCGCACTGTCCTGCCGGCACGCTTCTTGGAGAGGGACTTGTCGCTGTGGCAGCTGAAGCAGTCCTCATTCGCCTGCGCCGCTGCCTGCCCGGGTAAGCCGAGCAGGAGCGCAATCGCGGAGACGGAAGCGAGCCACTTCAGGCGTGTCATGTCGCAGTTCCAATTCGATTCGTTGCCGGGCGGTCACACCGAACGATCATCCGGATCGTCGTCGTCGTCGTCGTCGTCGTCGTCACGCGCGGCGGCGCCCGCCTTCAGCCGCTCCAGTTCGAGCGGATGCTCCTCGAGCATTTCCCGTTCCGTCAGCGTCCCCTTCCAGAACGCCAGGTTGATCGGGTACGTGTCGGGGTTGAAGATCACGAAGTACATGTGCCAGACGATGATCGCCAGCGTGGCAAGCCAGGCCTCGTAATAGTGCACCGTGCGCGCGACATCCCAGCCGAGTTTCGTGAGCAGGCCGATGAACGTGTTGTCGAACCAGAGAATCACGCCGGTGCCGCCCATCAGGATCGTGCCCCAAACGAGCGCCCAGTACTCGCTCTTCTCGATGTAGCTGAAGCGCTCGAAGCGCGGCCTGGCGGTGGACCAGCCCAGGTTGTACCGCATCACCATGAATACGTCGCGAATGTCCTGGGGCTTCGGCAGCAGGTCACGCAGGAGCTGCCTCCCGCGCGGGACGAAGAACAGGTAGTAGCAGTGGTAGAGGCTCGCCAGGACCATCACCACGCCGGCGATGCGGTGCACGGCGCTCCGGATCGCGAACACCGACGGGCTGACGCGCTGCAGCGGCGCCACCCACCATGCCTCGGGGAATTTCAGCGCGAATCCCGTGATGACCAGCGTGAGGAAGCTCACCACCAGCGTGCCGTGCTGCAGTCGCTCGTTCAGTGACATGCGGAGGTACAGCGCATGCCCCACGTGCTCCTCTTCGATCAGGCCGCGACGCACCATCAGTTTTCGCTTCGACTTCTTGACGAAGTCGAGGAGATTGTGCACGAACATGCCGCCGACGATCACCACGATCATCAGGATGTACGCGGTCGCGACCCAGTACAGCAGCGGCTCCTGCTGCTCCGTCAGCGTGATGTGGACCGAGCCGACGGCGAAGCGCTCATTGGCCTTGGGGTGGCACCGGCCGCAGGTGACGATGAGGTTCGCCTTGTTGACGCTCGACGTCGGATCGCTCGCCGGCTTGATGTCGTGGCCGCTGTGGCAGCTGGCGCAATTGGCGACCTCGACGGACCCGCCACGGATCGCCAGCCCGTGATAGCTGTCGGTGAAGGTGCGAAACCGGTCGCTCTTGATCCCGTACTTCGCCGACAACAGCACCGACGTGTGGCAGGGCGAGCAGACCTGTGCCGAGACGTTCTTTGCCGCAGTGCGGGATCGCGGATCGGACCGGGCGAGAATCGTGTGCTCGCCGTGGCACGTCGTGCAGACCGGGGAGTCGGAATTGCCCTTGAGCACGGCCGCCCCGTGCACGCTCTGCCCGTAGGTCTTCGCGACTTCGGCGTGGCACTTCGCGCACGTCGAGGGAATATTCGCGCGGTTGACGAACGAGCCGGGGCTGGACCCCTTCTTCATGTCGTGGCTGCCGTGGCAGCTCACGCAGTTGGCAGCCTTGGCATTGCCCTTCAACAACTCGGCGCCGTGGACGCTCTGGTCGTACGCGGCAATGAAGCCCGCTGTCGGTGAGGTCCGCGCCCGTACATCGGGATCGTCGCGGTGGCACGACAGGCAGAGCTGCTCTTGTGCCCGCTTTACCGACAGGGAATCGGCTGCGCCGGCCACGAACGCGAGCGCGCCACGATGGCACGTCAGGCAGTTTGGCGCACCCTTGACGCCGGCCGCCAGCGCCTGGCCGTGCGCCGAGGCCGGAAAGTGTGCCGCGGCACGCGTATGGCACGAGCCGCACGACTCGGTGAGGCGTCCTGCGGAGAACTTCGCGCCCGGGCGCTTGGGTGATTCGACGTTGTGCGTGCCGTGACAGTCCTTGCAGAGCGCGCCCGGTTTCAGCTCTCTGCCGACGACCCTCGAGACTCCCCGGTGAAACTGGTGCTTGAACACCGCGCCTGAATGACATCGCTGGCAGGCCACCGGCTCGATCGTGGCCTTGTGCGGCAGGTCATCCGGGTTGAACCCCGTATGGCAAGCGACGCACGCCAGTTTGGCGTGCGTCGACTTGTTGAGCACTGCTTCGTCGGCAAAAAGCGAGATTGGCTTCCTGCCGGCGACTTCCTTTGTGAGCGTAGAATCGCTGTGACAGGTGAGGCAATCTTCCCTCGTCTGCGCCAGCGCCGCCGGTGCGCCCAGGTGAAAAAGGCCTGCAAACAACAACGCAACGACAGGCACGCACGCTCTCATATGCAGGCTCTTCTCTCAACTGGGCGGAGTTGACGTGCTAGGCCGCGGGCTTCTTGTGCTCGATCTTGGCCCACTTCTCTTCAAAATTGAAGGGCTTCGCCGTCGGGCTTTGCTCGTTGTGGCAGTTCTTGCACATCGCCTCGATCGCCGCCTTGTCCGGGAACGCCATCATGCCCTTGGCGATCGCGTCCGCCTTGACCTTCATGACGCCCATCGCCTTGTAGTCGGCGCCTGCGCCGTGGCACGACTCGCACTGCACGCCGTCCTTGACGTCGGCCTTCGCGTCGCCGACGATGGCATGGCACTTGAGGCACGCTGGAGCTTCAGCGGCAGGGGTCGTGATTCCCTTTGCCTTGGCGATGTCGTTGGCCGCCTGCGTGGTCAACGTCGCATAGGCCTTCGAATGCTGCGACTTTTCCCAGATGGCGAGCTGGCTACCCTGCTTTTCCGTCTTGTGGCACATGGCGCAGCCCTTGGCACCGACATACGCATGCGCCGGCGCCTGCGCCCCGGCCGCATTCGCCGCGAACAGAACGCCCGCCGTCAAGGCAAGAAGAGAAAATGTGCGTCCCATGAATTGCTCCTCTTTTCGGTCGTACATGGATGAAGGCGAAGCTGAATCTGAACTGGCGCCGCTAAGAGCTTCGCCGGTACATTGAATCTCGACAGGCGTCCGGGTCTATGAAAGTGTCAAACCGGCGTGGTTACGCTAGGGAAATTGCCGACTTTCCCGTAGGGGAAAGGTGAAGCGTGCTCGCCTGTCAGGCAACCGCTGGTGATAGGGCCTCCCCGAAGGCGATACTTCTGGCGCGACAGGCAGTCTCTCCCGCGACGCAGATGGAGCGTGGTGCATGCGATCAAAACTTCCCGCGTCCTTTGTCAATCCGATCACGCTCGGCGGCCTGGCGATTGCGGCGGTCAGCTTCATCGTCATCGTCTTCCTCGCGGTCCTCGAGTACTTCGCCGAGTCGCCCAATCCGTACATGGGCATCCTGGCGTTCGTCATCGTGCCGTCGGTGCTGCTCAGCGGACTGGCCATCGCGGCGTTCGGCGTGTGGCGAGAGCACCGCCTTCAGCACAGCGACCACCCGGTTGAGCGTCGCCTCCCCACCATCGACCTCAACAAGCCGGAACACCGCACCGCGCTGGCGGTGGTTTCGATCGGTTCGCTCGCGCTCATCCTGTTCTCGAGCTTCGGCAGCTTCAAGGCCTACGAGCACATGGAATCGGATAATTTCTGCGGGCAGAGCTGCCACACGGCGATGGAGCCGGAATACACCCTGTACGCCAACTCCCCGCATGCCAAGGTGGGATGCGTGCAGTGCCACATCGGCTCCGGGGCGGGCTGGTTCGTCCGCTCGAAGCTCTCGGGAAGCTACCAGTTGTACGCCGTGCTCTTCGACAAGATCTCGCGCCCGATCAAGACGCCGATCACCAATCTCCGCCCGGCACAGGAAACGTGCGAGCAGTGCCACTGGCCCAAACAGTTCTACAGCGCCAAGCTGCGCAGCGTCACCTACTTCACGTCGGGCGAGGTGCCCACGAAGTGGCAACTCGACCTGCTGATGAAGATCGGCGGGGGAAACGAGAGTGCCGGGCCGACGAACGGAATCCACTGGCACATGAACATCGGCAACAAGGTGACCTACATCCCGACGGACGAGACGCGGCAGACCATTCCGTGGATCCGCAGCGAAGGAACCGACGGCACCGTACAGACGTACCGCAGCACCGAGACCGCACTGAGCGCGGAAGATTCGGCGAAGAACCCCGCGCGCCGGATGGACTGCATCGACTGCCACAACCGCCCATCCCACATCTACACACCGCCGGCCCGGGCGGTGAACCACCTCATGGCGCTCGGTTCCATCGATCCGTCTCTCCCCAGCGCCAAGGACCTCGCCGTCTACGTGCTCGAAACACCGTATTCGACCACCAAGATCGGCACCGACAGCATCAAGCTCGTGATCGAGGATTTCTACGCCGCCAACTTCCCGGCCCTGGCGACGACGAAGCGGAAGGCCATCGATCAGATGATCGCCGAGGTGCAGGGGTTCTACCTCAGGAACTACTTCCCGCTCATGAAGGCGGACTGGAAGGCGTTTCCGAACAACATCGGGCACATGTACTTCCTCGGCTGCTTCCGTTGTCACGACGGCAAGCACGTCGCCGAGAACGGCAAGGTGCTGTCCAAGGACTGCAACGTCTGTCACTCGATCCTCGCACAGCAATTCGAGCGTGACACGGTCCGCATCGCACTGAAGGGCGTCAAGTATCAGCATCCCGTTGATGTCGGCAACGAGTGGGAGACGTCGAATTGCAGCGACTGTCACAACCCGCCGGCCACGAAGAAGCGGGTGATTGGTGGTCACACGACGCGCTAGGTCAGGGAAAGGAAGAGCCTCTCGCCACCGGCGCCCGACGCGCCCGAGTTGAGATGAATGATGATCAGGCGCCAGTGCCCGAACCGGCGCTAGCCGAGACCCTGCAACGCCTCGAACGACGGCTCGCCCGTCTCGAGGCGCACCTCGCGCTTCCGCCGTTTGAATCGGACGCGGCGTCGATTCGCGCCGCGTCACCGAGTGCGGCTGACGCACCCCCGCCCGGAAACGAACCCGCCGAGGCGGATCTCGAGTTTGTCGTGGGCCAGAACTGGCTCGCCAGTGTGGGCGTTCTCGTCCTCACCGTCGGCGTCGGGTTTGCGCTGTCGCTTCCCCTCGCCGGCCTCCCTCCAGCCGTTCCCTCGCTCGCCGGCTTCATCGTGGCCGGGGGATTGCTGTTGCTGGCGCGTCGTTGGCGCACCTCCTTCGAACTGGTGGCAGGCTATTTCCGCGGCGCGGGAATGGGACTGCTGTACTTCTCGACGTTGCGGCTTTTCTTCTTCGGCGCAACGCACGTGCTGGACATCGATTCCGCCGTCGGGCGACTGCTCCTGATCGGCGTGGTCGCGGCCAGCCTGGCGATGGCGGTGCGCCAGAGGTCCGTGTGGCTTCTCGGACTCGCACTGTTCACCGGCCTGGTCACCGCCGTCGCCATCGGCACGCCGGTTTTCGTCTTCGCGGGCGTGGCGTTGCTGTTGATGCTCGCCGCCTACGCCGTCGTCAGGCATGACTGGCCGTGGCTCCTGCTGTTCATGATTCCCGCGGGGTACCTCGCGCACCTGCTCTGGTTGCTCAATCGCCCGTGGTCGGGCCGGCCGTTCGCGATCACCGCCAAGCCGGTGGCCGGGCTGTTCTTCGTGCTGGCCTATGTGCTCATCATCGCCATGGGCTCGTTCCTGCGGCGCGATCGCTCCGAGGAGGATCCGCCGACGGTGATCGCGGTGCTGCTCAACTGCGGCATCGGCTACGGGCTGTTCGTGCTGGCTACGATGGGTACGTCGCCGGTCTTGTTCGGCCCCGTGCACCTCGTGGCGGCGGCCGTCTTTCTCGGACTTGCCCTGGCATTCTGGCGGAACGAAGGAAGCCGGATCGCGACCTTCTTCTACGCGATGACCGGGTACCTGGCCCTCACCGTCGCCCTCGTCGACCTGGTCCCGATCCCGAACCTGTTCATCTGGCTCTCCGGGCAGAGCCTGCTCGTGGTTGCCACGGCACTCTGGTTCCGTTCCAAGCTGATCGTCGTCGGCAACTTCTTCATCTACCTCGCCATCGTCGCCGCGTACACGGCCGTCGCGAGGAACGAGACCGGCATCAGCATCGGCTTCGGTGTGGTGGCGCTGCTCACGGCCCGCATTCTCCGCTGGAAGCAGGAACGCCTCGAACTCAAGACCGAGATGATGCGCAATGCGTACCTCGCCAGTGCGTTCCTCGTCTTCCCGTACTCGCTGTACCACCTCGTGCCACGCGCCTTCGTCACCGTGGCGTGGGTCAGTGTCGCCGTGGCCTATTACCTGATGAACCTCATCGTGCGCAGCCCGAAGTACCGCTGGATGGGCCACCTGACGCTGCTGCTCACCGCGCTGTACGTGATCGTCATCGGCATTTTCCAGTTGTCCTCGGCGTACCGGATCGGCTCGTTCCTCGTACTCGGCACCGTACTGCTCGTGGTCTCGTTGATCTTCACGCAGGTGCGTGAGCGCAAACGGCGCGCCGTGGCGGGCGAGTGATGATGCCGCCACAGGTCCCCCACCACAAGATCCGCCGGCTTCCCCTGACAGCACCCGCCCATGCTCGCCCCCTAATTCCCCAAGAGCCGTTTACATTGGCTCAGGTCGCCGCCGTCCCTCCCTTGTCAATTACAGGAGTTCTTCATATGCGTCGCGTTCTTGCCCTTCTGTTCCTCGCGACGGCTGCCGTCGGTTGCAGTTCCAAATCCTCGGAGCCTGCCAAGATCCCGCTGGGCGAGGCGTCGGCCGCCGCACCCGCGGTCACGCCGGTCGCCACGGAGCGGCTGGCCGGCCCGGTGCTCGAGCATTTGGCCGCCCCGCCGTACGTCTACCTTCGCGTCAAGACGACCCAGGGCGAAGTCTGGGCCGCCGTTCCGGAGGTTAAGATCGAGAACGGGGCCGAAGTGACGGTGTACAACCCGATGCTGATGACCAAGTTCGAATCGAAGTCGCTCAAGCGCACGTTCGATGAGGTCTACTTCGGGACGCTGACCCCGGCTGGCGTCGCGGAAGGCGGCGCCGGCGACAACCCGCACGCTGGCGTGTCGCAGCCGGCGGCGATCGAAGTGGGCAAGGTGGAGAAGGCCACCGGTGCCGATGCCCGCACCGTCGCCGAAGCCTGGGCGCAGAAGGCCAGCCTCGAGGGCAAGACCGTCGTCATTCGCGGCAAGGTCGTGAAGTACAACCCGGGCGTGATGGGGAAGAACTGGATACACCTGCAGGACGGCAGCGGCGACGCCGGCAAGGGCACCAACGACATCACGGTGACTTCCCTGGATGAAGTGCCCAAGGGCCAGACCGTCACCATCAGGGGAACCGCACGCACGAACAAGGACTTCGGCGCCGGCTACAGCTACGCGCTCATCGTCGAGGATGCCAGGGTCGTGAAGAACTAGGATTCACCCTGCAGGTCCGGCAAGGCGGGCGTCTTCGGACGCCCGCCTTCGCCTTGCGCCGCAGTTTCGTCGCACGGTCAGTTGCCGGGCGGACTCGCCGCGCCGACGTTCTTGCGCTCGACGTAGAAGTTCACGTCCACCTTGAAGTCGGTGGCGTCCGGTAGCGCAAACTTCGCGGTTTGCCACTGCTCGGTGGGATGCACCCATTCGTACGCGTCACCGGCCAGGCGCACCTTCACCGGCATGTTGAAGCCCGGCACGACATTCGCCCAGCGGAACTTCACCACGGCACCGTCCACGGCATACTCGAGCACGGGAATCTTGATCGTCGTGAGATACTGCGCAAACACCTTCGACAGGTCGGTGTCCGCGCCCTTGCTGATGTAGTCCTGCACCTGGCTTCCCGTCACCGTCTGGTGCCAGAACGTCTGGTTGAGCCCGCGCAGGATGCCACGCCACTTTTCGTCGTCGTTCACGATCTGGCGAATGGTGTGCAGCATTTCTCCGCCCTTCGGGTACATGTCGCCCGACCCCTGCGCGTTGACCCCGTAGGCCGCCGGGATCACCGGCCGGTCGTTCCGGATGCCACGGCGGTTGCCCACGATGTAGTCGGCCCCG
Source organism: Gemmatimonadota bacterium (assembly GCA_038041995.1). GTDB lineage: Bacteria > Gemmatimonadota > Gemmatimonadetes > Gemmatimonadales > Gemmatimonadaceae > PNKL01. The sequence goes on from JBBTFF010000058.1 coordinate 18,623, forward strand.
CTCTGCTTGCCGAAGAGGCACTCGGTATACAGGCCCTCGGAGTAATTCGCGAAGCTCTCGTGCACCCACATGTCGGCGAGGTCCTTCGTCGTGATGTTGTTGCCGAACCACTCGTGTGCGCTCTCGTGCACGATGATGAAGTCCCACTTCAGCCCGAGTCCCGTTCCCGATGCATCACGCCCACGGTAGCCGTTGGCGAAGCCGTTGCCGTACGCGATCGCACTCTGGTGCTCCATGCCGTTGTTGAAGACCTCGATCAGCTTGAAGCCGTCCTCGTACCACGGGTAGGGGCCGAACCAGTGTTCGAAGCACTGCAGCATCGGCCTTACCTGCGGCCACTGCCGCCTGGCCGCATCCGCATGGTAGGCAAGCGGCCAGAAATCCAGGGTCAGCCTGCCCTTCTCGCCGTCGTACATCTCCGTCCAGTGGTCGTATTTCCCCGTGGCCAGCGCGATGGCGTAGTTGTTGATCGGATTGACGACGAACCACTCCCAGGTCGTGGTGCCATCGCCGTTGCTCGAGATGCGGCGCAGCCGGCCGTTGGAGACATTGATCAGCGGGTCCGGCACGGTGATGGCCACGCGCATGCTGTCGGGCTCGTCGGCCTGCGTGTCCTTGTTCGGCCACCAGACGCTGGCGCCCATCCCCTGGTCGGTGGTGACCACCCACGGATTGCCGAGACTGTCGCGCTGCCACGAGGCGCCGCCATCCCACGGCGGGCGCTTGGCGGGCTGGGGCTTGCCGTGGTAGTAGACCGTGAGCGCCTTGCTGGCCCCGGCGCGCTGCGGCGATGTGAGCGTTGCGAAGAACGCGTTGCCGTCGCGGCGGAATTTCACCGCCTGGCCGTCCTGGATCATGCTGTCGACGACCAGCGGCACCATGAGGTCGACCTGCAGCTCCTGCAGCGGCTTGAGCACGCGGTAGGTGATGCCATTGCGGCCGCGAAGCGAGCTGTCGATCGGGCTCACGGCTACGTGCAGGTCGTAGAACGTCACGTCCCACCAGGATCGCTGGGACGTGGTGAACGACCCGCGCAGCGTGTCGGCGCGGGTGTATGCGGGACGGGCGCCCTGCGCGAGCGCAGCGTTCGGCGCGACGACGGCGAGGATGACGAACAGGGCAACGCGGTTCTTCATGGATCCCTCTGGACCGATGCGGACAATCGGGGCCGTGCAATCCCGGAAATCTGCGCGGCGGCGTGTCTGCTGGCCAACGCGCGGGGCGCCGTGGGCGTTTGGATGGCAGGCTGGCACTTCCTCCCCGGGGCTTGCAGAATCCAGAGGTACGAAATGCCGTCCGCCCCCCGCTCATTCATCCAATGGCGGAGCACGTTCGATGAAACCGATTGCGTTCACCCTCAACGGCGTCGCGCGCACGGTGACCGTCGACGAGGACCGGACCCTGCTCTGGGTCTTGCGCGACGACCTGGGAATGACGGGCACCAAGTTCGGTTGTGGCGCCTCGTTCTGCGGCGCGTGCACCGTGCTGCTGGACGGAGCCGAAGTCCGCACCTGCGTCACACCCATGAGCCGCGTGGCCGGCAGGAAGGTGGTCACGGTCGAGGGACTGGCACGGGGTGACAAGCTGAGCCCGGTGCAGGAGGCCTTCGTGGAGCACGTCGGCTTTCAGTGCGGCTTTTGCACCAGCGGCATGGTGATTGGCGCCCATGCGCTGCTGGCGGCCAACCCGAAGCCCACGCGCGCGCAGATCATCCAGGGCATGGAGCGGCATCTCTGCCGCTGCGCCGCGCACCTTCGCATCGTCGACGCCATCGAGTCGGCGGCCAGGAAGATGGCGGGAGGAAGGAAATGATCCGCCGCGAAGAGGAAATGATCGTCCCCGAGGGTTGGGGATTCGTCGAGACGATCGACCGCCGCGACTTCCTGCGGCTGACCAGCACCGGCCTGATGGTTGTGTTCGCGGTGAAGCCGCCCGAAGGCTCGTTCCGCCCGGTGTGGAACTTCGCCAAACAGCAGCGCACGCCACCCGACTTCAACGCCTTCCTGCACATTGGCGCCAACGGGCGCGTCACGCTGCTCGTCGGCAAGATCGAGATGGGCCAGGGCATCATCACGGCGCTGCCACAGATCGTGGCGGAGGAGCTGAACGTCCCGCTCACCACAGTGGACTGCGTGATGGGCGACACCGACCTCTGCCCGTTCGACAATGGCACGTTCGGATCGCTCAGTGTGCGCGTGCTCGGCCCGATCCTGCGCGCCGCCGCGGCCGAAGCGCGCGCCGTGCTGGTGCAGATGGCGTCGGAGCGACTTCAGGTGCCGGCCACCGACCTTACGGTCAAGGACGGCGTGATTGCGACCGCCGGCGGCGCGAAGAAGGTGACCTACGGCGAACTGGCCGGCGGCAAGAAGATCGAGCGCCGGTTCGAGGGCAAGGCAGCGCTGGAAAAGGTCGCCGAGTTCACGGTGGTCGGAAAATCAGCGCCACGTCGCGATGCCGTGGAGAAGGTGACGGGCAAGGCCAGGTACGCCGGGGACATCGCGCCACCCGAAGCGCTGCACGCGCGCATCGTGCGGGCACCCGCACATGGCGCGACGCTGAAGAGCATCGATACCAGCGCCGCTGAGAAGGCGCCGGGTGTGCGCGTGGTGAGGGATGGCGAACTGGTTGCCGTGCTTCACGCCCACCGCGACGAGGCCGACAAGGCGCTGAAGCTGGTGAAGGCGGTGTACGACCCGTCGCCATCGACACTCGATCACGAGAACATCTTCGAGCATCTCGAGAAGGCGGCGCCCAGCGCGCGCATCGTGGGACCTTCAGGCAACGTGGCCGAAGGTGAGATGTCGGCCGCACAGGTGATCAGCGGGAAGTACCGCAAGGGCTATGTGGCCCACGCCCCCATGGAAACGCACTCGGCGGTCGCCGCGGTGGCGCCCGACGGCAAGGTCACCGTGTGGGCCAGTACGCAGACGCCATTCCCGTTGCAGACGCAGGTGGCGCGCGCGCTCAAGCTCGCTCCCGACAAGGTACGCGTCATCACGCCGTTCGTGGGTGGCGGCTTCGGCGGCAAGAGTGCCGGCGCCCAGGCGGTGGAGGCCGCGCGGCTGGCGGTGGCCGCAGGCACGCCCGTGCGCGTCATATGGAGTCGCGAGGAAGAATTCTTCTTCGACACGTTCGACCCGGCAGCGGTCTTCAATATCCGTGCCGGGCTCGACGCGTCCAGGCGGATCATCTCGTGGGACAACGAGGTATTCGGCGCCGGCGAGCGCGGCTCGCGAATGATCTATGACGTGCCCAACCAGCGCACGTCGGTGCGCGGCAGCTGGGGCGGGACTCAGGGTGCGCTGCATCCATTCGGCGTCGGACCATGGCGGGCGCCGGGTGCCAACGCCAACGTCTGGGCGCGCGAGTCGCACATCGACGTCCTGGCGGCCAAGGCTGGCATGGACCCGGTGGAGTTCCGCCTGCTCAACCTCAAGGACGCGCGCATGCGCCGCGTGCTCGAGGCGTGTGCCGGAAAGTTCGGCTGGACGCCGAAGACCACACCGAGCAGGCGCGGCGTAGGCGTCGCGTGCGGCGAGGATGCCGGCACGTATGTCGCGAGCATGGCCGAGGTGAGGGTGGACGCGACCAGCGGCGCCGTGAAGGTGCTGCGCGTGGTCTGCGCGCAGGACATGGGCGTGCTGGTGAACCCCGAGGGCGCCACACAGCAGATGGAAGGGTGCATCAT
>JBBTFF010000059.1:0-28411 GCA_038041995.1 Gemmatimonadota bacterium
ACGCCGGCGACGTGGACGTGATCTTCCGCGTCAAGGAAAAGCGCACGGGCAACATCAATTTCGGCGCGTCGATGGGGCAGGGAACCGGCGTGGGAGGCTTCATTGGCCTCGAGCAGCCCAACCTCTGGGGCAACTGCAAGCGCGGTTCGCTGCAGTGGCAGTTCGGCCGGTACATCAACGACTTCAACCTGAGTTACACCGACCCGGCGATCAAGCGCTCTCGCGTGTCCGGGACGCTGTCGGCGTACAACTCGCAGGCGCGTTACCGCATTGCCGACCTCGGGCGTTCCATCCGCACCGGCGCCAGCCTGCAGGTGGGGTTCCCGATGCCGAACTCGCGCTTCACGCGCCTGTTCGTGACGTACGGCGCCGAAGCGGTGAAGTTCGGATCGGACGGACTGCTGGGGACGGTGACGACGGGCACCACGTGCACGCGCTGCTTCCGCTCCAACGTGGGGCTGTCGCTGCAGCGCGACACGCGCGTGGACATGCCGTTCGCCACGCAGGGCAGCCTGCAGTCGATCCGTGCCGACTTCAACGGTGGCCTGCTCGGCGGGTCGTCTTCGTTCCAGCGCTACTACACGGAAATGCGTTCGTACGCACTGCTGGGATCGATCGGCGGCAAGAAGCCCGGCTCGCAGCCCCTGAAGTTCCTGGTGGGGCTTTCGGGGAAGGCCGGAGCTGTTTTCGGCGACCCGGGTGCCTTCTTCTACTCCCAGTCGTTCTCGCTTGGCGGCGTGCAGTTCGGCGAGTCGCTGCGCGGCTATCCCGAGTTCTCCATTACGCCCAGCGGCTTCTCGGGAAGCACCGGCACGTACAATGCCCAGCGCGGGTCGTTCGGCAACTCGTTCTTTACGTCGACGGCCGAGGTGGGACTGCGCGTGAGCCAGCAGCTGTACCTCAACGTGTTTTATGACGCGGGGAATATCTGGACCCACCCCCGCGAGTTCGACCCGTCGCGGCTGTATCGCGGCGCGGGTGTGGGCGCTTCCGTCGTGACGCCCCTGGGGCCGCTCGGCCTCGACTGGGCCTACGGGTTCGACCGTACGGACCTGTTCGGCCGGCCTGATCCGAAATTCCAGTTGCACTTCCGTCTCGGTCAGTTCTTCTAACACTTGGAGTCAGCAATGCACGTCAGTTCTCACGCACTTCGCAGCGTCCTGTTCGCCTCGATCATCCTGGTGCCGGCCATCGCGGCCGGTCAGGGCGCCGTCCCGAAGTTCGCCTACGTCGATTCCCGCGAACTGCTCGACAAGGCCAGCGGCCGCGCCGACGCCGATGCCCAGTGGAAGAAGGAGGCGCAGGCGATGCAGAACCAGGTGACCCGCATGCAGGACTCGCTGCAGGTCATGATCACGGCGTACCAGAAGGCCGAAGCGGGACTGAGCCCAGCGGCGCGCGAGGCGCGCCAGAAGAGCATCAGCGAGCGGGAGCAGGAGTACCAGACGCGCACGCAGGCGCTCGACCTGCAGGCGCAGCAGCGCCAGGCCGCGCTGCTCCAGCCGATCATCGAGCAGATCAAGGTCGCGCTCGAGGATATCCGCAAGGAAGAAGGGCTCACGGCGATCCTCGACGTGGGCGCCCAGGGGAATCCGATCGTCGCGATCGACAAGAACCTGAACATCACCGACAAGGTGCTGGTCAAGTTGCGGACCATGCCGGCGCCCCTGCTGAACCTGCCGCAAGCCGCCAAGCCGGCGGTCCCGCCCGCCGGCCCGGTCGCGGCGCCGGCCGGCGCGGCGAAGCCCAAGATCCCGCCGGCGCGCTGAGGCGCGCCACCCCTTCGCTGAGCGTCCCATGCCGCTCACGTCGCCCCCGCCATCCCTGACCGCCGCCGAGCTTGCCCAGGCGACGGGAGGGGAGCTCGTGGGCGACGGCCTGGTTACGGTACAGGCCATCGCGCCGCTCGACCGCGCCGGCGCGGAGCATCTCAGCTTCTTCACGTCGGCGCGCTATGCGCCGCTGATGGCCGATTCGTGGGCCGGCATCGTGCTGGTGTCGCCGGAACTCAGGGACGCGCCTGGGAAGTGCCAGACCCGCATCATCGTGGCCAACCCGCACGATGCGCTGATGTCGCTGATCCCGCGCTTCTATCGCCCGGTGGTGCATGTCGCGGGCATTCACCCGTCGGCACACATCGGACGCGATGTGCAGGTGGGCAGCGACGTCTGCATCGAGGCGGGAGCGGTGGTCGAAGACGACGCCGTGATCGGTGATCGGACGTGGATTGGCGCGCTTTCAGTGGTCGGGGCAGCGGCCAGCATCGGCGACGATTGCCTGGTGTACCCGCAGGTCACCATCTACCCGAACACGCGCGTCGGCGATCGCGTGATCCTGCACAGTGGCGTGCGCCTGGGGAGCGACGGTTTCGGCTACGTGCAGAAGCTGGTCGGCGGCCAGAAGGCGCACGTGAGGATTCCGCACGTCGGCCGCACGATCATCGGGAACGACGTGGAGATCGGCGCGAACTCGGCCATCGACCGCGGCAGCGTGGACGACACGGTCGTCGGTGACGGAACCAAGATCGACAACCTGGTGCACGTGGGCCACAACGTGCGCATCGGCCGCCTCTGCCTTATCCTGGCGCAGGTCGGCATTGCCGGGAGCACGCGCATCGAGGACGGCGTGACGATGGGTGGGCAGGCGGCCGCGGCCGGGCACCTGACGATCGGCGCCGGTGCGCGCCTTGCCGGGCAGGCCGGCGCCATCAGCGATGTGCCAGCGGGGGAGACGTGGTCGGGCTATCCGGCGCGCCCGCACAAGGACGCGCTTCGGGCGACCGCGGCACTCTTCAGGCTTCCGGCGCTGCTGCGTCGCATCGAGCAGCTGCTCGAGCGAGCCAAACTGTGAGCGGTCGCCGGACCATCGCGCGGTCCACGGCGGTGGACGGTGTCGGACTCCATCTCGGACGGCCGTGCCGCCTCTCCTTCGAGCCGGCCACGGCGGGGCGTGGGGTGGTGTTCCGTCGCGTCGACCTCGCGGGGAATCCGGAGACGCCGGCCCACGAGTCGGCGGCCGCCGCGGCCGAACGGCGCACGCAGCTTGGGGAGGGCGTGGCGGCGATCCATACCGTGGAGCACGTGCTGGCCGCCGTTGCGGGGCGCGGCATCGATGACGTGGTGATCGTCATGGATGGACCGGAGCCGCCGATCCTGGACGGCAGCGCGCTGCCCTTCCTGAAGGCGCTGCAAAGTGCCGGCGTGGTGGAGCAGGGCGGCACGGTGGAGTACCTTCGTCTCGCCGAAAGCGTTCGGGTGGTGGACGGCGAGTCGGTATACGTGGCGCATCCGGCCAACGAGCTGTCGCTGGAAGTCGAGATCGAGTTTTCACATCCCCTCGTCGGGGTGCAGAAGGGAATGTGGCGCGTGACGCAGGAGACGTTCGCCCGGGAGCTGGCGCCGGCGCGGACGTTCGGATTCCTCCGCGAAGTGGAGGCGTTGCGGGCGAAGGGCCTGATCCAGGGCGCGTCGACGTACAACGTCGTCGCGCTCGACGACCAGGGTGTGGTGGGGACGACACTGCGGTGGCCGGACGAGTTCGTTCGGCACAAGGCGTTGGACTGCGTAGGTGACCTGGCGCTGGCCGGCAAGCGGGTGCTGGCGCGCATTTCGGCCATCAAGCCCAGCCATCGCGGAACAGTCATGCTGGTGCGCGAGATGCTCGCGCACGCCCGGCGGGAGGGAGACGTGCTCGGAATCGAAGACATCATGAAGGTGCTGCCACACCGCTATCCCTTCCTCTTCGTGGATCGCATCCTCGAGATGGAAGCGGGCAAGCGGATCGTCGGCATCAAGAACGTCACCATCAACGAGCCGTTCTTCCAGGGGCACTTCCCGGGGCATCCGATCATGCCCGGTGTGCTGATCGTCGAGGCCATGGCGCAGGTGGGCGGCATGCTGCTGATGGGCACGGTGGACGACCCGGACAGCAAGGTGGTCTACTTCATGTCGCTGGACAACGTGAAGTTCCGCAAGCCGGTGAAACCCGGCGACCAGTTGCGGTTCGAACTCGAGATGCTGCAGGTGCGCGGCAAGATCTGCCGCATGAAGGGGCAGGCGAAGGTGGACGGCGAGGTCGTCTGCGAAGCAGAGATGGCCGCCATGGTGCGCGATCGATGAGCGCCCGCATCCATCCCACGGCCATCGTCGACGCTGGCGCCGAACTCGGTGCCGACGTCGAGGTCGGCCCCGGCGCGATCATCGGTCCGCACTGCACCGTCGGGGCGGGTTCGGTGATTGGTCCGCGCGCCGTGCTCGAGGAGTTCGTCCGGCTCGGCGAGCAGGTCAAGATCGGCGTCGGCACGGTGCTGGGCGGCAAGCCCCAGGACCTCAAGTTCAAGGGCGAAGAGACCTGGGTCGAGGTCGGCGACCGGACGACGGTGCGCGAGTACTCGACGATCAACCGCGGGACCTCCGAGTCGTTCAGGACGACGGTCGGCACCGATTGCTTCCTGATGTCGTACGTGCACCTCGCGCACGACTGCCACATCGGCAACGGCGTCATCATCTCCAACGGCACGCAACTGGCGGGGCACGTGAAGATCGACGACTTCGCCATCATCTCGGGACTCTGCGCCATCCACCAGTTCGCCAAGATCGGGCGGTATTCGTTCATCGGCGGCTGCTCGCGTGTGCCCAAGGACGTGCCGCCCTACGTGAAGGCCGTGGGCAATCCCATCAAGCTGTTCGGGCTGAACAGCATCGGCCTGGCGCGGCACGGATTCACGCCCGAGGTGCTCTCGGAGCTGAAGCGGGCGTACCGGCTGTTCTTCCGCAGCGAACTCAACATCACGCAGGCACTGGAGCAGGCGCGGAGTGAGCTCAAGCCGCATCCCGAGGTGCAGGCTTTCGTCGACTTCATCGAGGCGAGCCAGCGGGGCATCGTGGTATGAGCGGCCCGCTGAAGGTGGGCGTGGTGGGCACCGGCGCGCTGGGGTACCATCACCTGCGTCACCTTCGCACGCTGACCGGGGCGGTCGTTTGCGGCTTTCACGAGATCGACGCGGCCCGCGCCGCCACCGTGTCGCGGGAACTGGGCGTGGAGCAGGCCGCGTCGCTCGAGGCGCTGCTTGACGAGGTGGATGCCGTCTCGATCGCGGTGCCGACCCCTGCGCACTTCGCCGTGGCCCGGACGGCGCTGCAGCGCGGCAAGCACGTGCTCATCGAGAAGCCGATCACGACGACGCTGGCCGAGGCCGACGAGTTGCTGGCACTGGCCAGCGCCAACGGCGCGCTGGTGCAAATCGGCCACGTGGAGCGGTTCAATCGCGCCATCCGCGCCGCCTGGCCGTACGTGGAGAACCCGCTGTTCATCGAGAGTGAGCGGCTGGCGCCCTTCAACCCGCGCGGGTCGGACGTGGCGGTGGTGCTCGACCTGATGATCCACGACATCGACCTCGTGCTCACCCTGACGCGGGCCAAGGTCACCGACGTGTCGGCGGCCGGCGTCGGTGTGCTGACGCCGAGCATCGACATCGCCGACGCGCGCATCAGCTTTGCCAACGGGGCCATCGCCAACATCACGGCCAGTCGCATCTCGCGCGAACGCACGCGCAAGCTGAGGCTGTTCCAGCGCAACGGGTACATGTCCCTCGACCTCGCGGCGGGGAACGGCGAGTTGTTCCGCCTGCGCAGCGACGTCGACATGGCGACGCTTGCCCAGACCGCGCAGCCGGACGTGGCGGCGTTCGTGGAGCGCATTCCGCTTGAGGCGCCGGAGGGCGACGCGCTGAAGCTGGAACTCGAGTCGTTCGTGGCCGCCGTGCGTGGCGAAGCGCCGGTCCCGGTGACGGGGGCCGATGGTCGTGACGCGCTGGCGGTGGCGCTTCGCATCGTAGCCGACATCGAACGGTCGCGCTCGGCGTTGTCCGCGGCGCCAATCCCCGGTGCGTGAAGTCCTGATCATCGCCGGCGAGGCGTCGGGCGACCTGCACGGTGCCGGCGTTGCCGAGCAGTTGCGGATACTGCGGCCGGACGCGCCGCTCGTCGGCATGGGTGGCGAGCGCATGGCTGCCGCAGGTGTGGAGCTCTTCGAGCGGGCCGAGGGAGTGGTGGGTTTCGCGGAGGTGCTCAAGCACCTTCCGGCGCACTTGCGGCTGCTGTGGCGGGTGAAGGCGCTGCTGCGCAGCGGCCGCATCGGCCTGTTGATCCTCATCGACTACCCGGGCTTCAACCTGCGCGTGGCCCGGGCGGCGCACGCGGCCGGTGTGCCGGTACTCTATTACATCACTCCGCAGGTGTGGGCGTGGAAGCCGGGCCGGTTGAAGATGATGGCGACAGTGATCACCAGGGCGGCCGTGATCCTGCCCTTTGAGGAACCGCTTCTGCGCGCCGCCGGCATCGACACGACGTTCGTGGGGCACCCGCTGCTCGATCGCGCGCTCACCATGCCTGATCGCTCGGAGGCCAGGCGTCGTTTGGGCATCGCGGCCGACGCCGAGGTGCTGGCGCTCTTTCCCGGAAGCCGCGCGCAGGAAATCGAGCGACACCTTGCCGAGTTCGAGGCGGTCGCGCGGGAACTGCAGCGTCGGCGGCGAGGACTGCAGGTGGTCGTGAGCGTGGCCCCGACCATCCAGCTCGACGCCTCGCGTGTGCCGTTCCCACTTGTGCGGGCACAGTCGTTCGACGTGCTGCGCGCCGCGAATGTCGCGCTCTGCAAGAGCGGCACGACGACGCTCGAGGCGGCGGTGGCCGGGTGTCCCTGCGCCGTGGTGTACAAGACCAGCCGCATCACCTTCGCCATCGCCCGGCGGCTCGTGACGATCCCGCACATCGGGCTGTTGAATGTCGTGGCCGGGCGCGAGGTCGCGCCGGAGTTCGTGCAGGACGCATTCACGACGCGCGCAGTGGCCGACGCACTCGATCCGCTGTTTGTTCCCGGTAGTCCGGCGCGCGAGCGAATGCTTGAGGGCATGGACGAGGTGCGTCGCACCCTGGGCGCGCCGGGCGCGGCCGCGCGCGTGGCGCAGATGGCCGGCGCGATGCTGCCGCGGGAGTCGTTCGCGTGAAGGATCCTTCCGCCGTGCGATCCGCGAAGGACGAGCGGAAGATCCGCTGGGCCGCGCACCTCGGATACTGGTTGATCACCGCGCTGGCCCGTACCTGGCGCACGGAGATCCGGCACGAGACCGAGTGGCCGTCCGCTGACGGCCGACGCCTGCCGGTCGTCCTGGTGGTCTGGCACTCCGAGATGCTGCCGTTCGTGTGGATGATGCGACACCGGGGCATCGTGGGGCTCGCCAGTCAGCACGGAGACGCCGAGATCATGGTGCGCATCGCCGAGCGGCTGGGTTGGGGACGGTCCGCCCGCGGATCGTCGACGCGAGGCGGGCTGAGAGGGCTGATGGCCATGGTCGAGGCGCTGGAGCAGGGCAAGGCGGTGGGCTTCACGCCGGACGGTCCCAAGGGCCCGCCGCGCGTGGTGCAGCCCGGGGCGCTGATTGCGGCGTTCCGCAGCGGCTGCGTGATCGTGCCGGTCGGCCTGCACGCGTCGCGCGGCTGGCGCGCAAAGAGCTGGGACCGGTTCCTGGTGCCCTTGCCGTTTTCCCGCGTGGTGCTGGCGTTCGGCGCCGCGTTCACGCCGCGTGTGGAGGGAAGCCGGGTGGCGGACGGTGAACTGGAGCGTTTGGCGGACGCCATCGCGGCGGCGGAAGTGCGCGCCAGTGCGTGACCGACTGGCGGCCCGCGTGTGGCACGGTGACGACCTGCTGGCGGGGGCCGCCCGTGCACTGCTCTGGCCGGCGGAACAGCTGTTTGCCGCGTTGGGCGCATCCGTGGGCGCGCGGAAGGCGCGCGCCGCGGGGCACACGGCGGTGCCCACGGTGTCGGTGGGCAATCTGACCGTCGGTGGCACCGGCAAGACGCCGATGGCGGCGTGGTTCGCGGCGCGACTGCGCGCCAGGGGTTTTTCGCCGGCGGTCCTGCTGCGCGGTTACGGGGAAGATGAACCGCTCGTGCATGCGTGCCTGAACCCCGGCGTACCGGTACTGGTGGACCACCGGCGGCGGCGCAGCGGCAAGCGCGCGCTCGCGCAGGGGGCCACGGCGCTCGTGCTGGACGATGGCTTCCAGCACCGGCAGATGCCGCGCGACATCGACGTCGTGCTGGTGAGTGCGGATGCGTGGGACGGCCGCGCGCGATTGCTTCCGGCCGGGCCATTCAGGGAACCGTTGTCCGCGCTGCGACGTGCGCACCTGGTGGTGGTGACCCGCAAGGCCGTCTCGGCGGCGCGCGCCCTCGAGGTGGCCGACGCGGTCGCCATCGCGGCGGGGCGTGTGCCGGTGGCCGTGGCGCACCTCGCGCCGGATCACCTGGTGCCGTGGAACGGCGACCGCACGGAGAAGCTGGCGACGTTGCGTGGACAGCGCATTGTGGCAGTCTGCGGCATCGGGGCGCCGGACGCGTTTCTGGCACAGGTGCGGGAGGCGGGTGCCGTCGTCGAGGCAATGACTTTCCCCGACCATCACACGTTCAACGCGTTGGATGCGCGCGCGATCGTTGCCCGCCTGGCTGACGCCGAGCGCGTGGTCTGCACGCTGAAGGACGCCGTGAAGCTGGGGCCCATTTGGCCTCCCGATGTTCCGGGGCTGTGGTATCTTTCACAGACCGTCATTTGGGAGGCGGGAGGGGGGGGAGTTGAAGCCCTGCTCGACCGTCTCGTACCCCTAAAGGCTCTCATCACGCCGGCCACGCCCGGCCCAAAGACCGAATCCAATGCCTGACCTACTGTTGCCGACCACTCCGATCGTCCGGCCCGACAAGGACCGCTTTCTCAACGAGGAAAACCCCTTCGAGGCGATGATGGCGCGCTTCGACCGCGCCGCGGAGTTGCTCGACCTCGAGCCCGGCATCTACAAGGTGCTGCGCAACCCGGAAAAGCAGATCATCGTGTCGATTCCGGTGATGATGGACAGTGGTGAAGTTGAAGTGTTCACGGGAATTCGCGTGTTGTACAACACCTCGCGCGGCCCGGCCAAGGGCGGCATCCGTTTCGACCTGAACGTGTCACTCGACGAAGTGAAGGCGCTGGCCGCGTGGATGACCTGGAAGTGCGCCGTGGTCAACATTCCCTTCGGCGGCTCGAAGGGCGGCGTCATCTGCGACCCGCTCAAGATGAGCATCGGCGAACTGGAGCGCGTGACGCGCCGGTATACGGCGGCGATCATCGCCACGCTCGGCCCCGATTCCGACGTGCCGGCCCCTGACGTGAACACGAACGAGCGCGTCATGGCGTGGCTCATGGACACGTACTCGATGCATGTCGGCCACACGGTGAATGCGGTCACGACCGGCAAGCCGGTGGCGATGGGTGGATCGCTCGGGCGTCGCGAGGCGACAGGCCGCGGTTGCATGATGGTGACCAAGGAGGCGCTGGCCCACCTCGGGATGCCGGTGAAGGGAACGACGATCGCCGTGCAGGGCTTCGGCAACGTCGGCTCGATTGCCGCGCAGTTGCTGCAGGCCGAGGGCTGCAAGGTGGTCGCCGTCAGCGACCGCACGGGGGGCGTCGTGAACCGGAAGGGGATCGACGTCGACCACGCCATCGCATGGATCAAGGAGCACAAGACGCTCGAGGGGTACACCGCGGGCGAGGCGATCTCCAACGAGGACATCCTGCTGCTCGACGTCGACGTCCTGCTCCCGGCGGCGATGGAGAACGTCATCACGACCAAGAACGCCGCCAAGATCAGGGCGAAGATCATCTGCGAGGGAGCCAACGGCCCGACGACGGCCGGCGCGGAATCGATTCTCGAGGACAAGGGGATCTTCGTGATTCCCGACATCCTGGCAAACGCGGGCGGCGTGACCGTCTCGTATTTCGAGTGGGTGCAGAATCGCGGCGGTTACTACTGGACCGAGCAGCTGGTCAACGACCGCCTGAACGAGATCATGGTGAACTCGTTCGCCGAGGTGCTCAAGCTGTCGAAGGAACACAAGGTGAACATGCGCACGGCGGCGTACATGCTGGCGATCAGCCGCGTGGCCACGGTGCACCGGCTGCGCGGGATCTACGCGTAGCCCGTGAAGGTCATCGTCGCCGTCGTCGGCAAGCCGCGCAACGCGGGGTTGGCGGCGGCGATCGAGGAGTATGAGCAGCGGGCGGCGCGCTATTGGCCGCTCGAGCGCATCGAGGTCCGCGAGGAGCCGGCAAAATCGGTCACCGCGGACCTCGTGCGCACGCGCGAAGCTGAACGCCTGGTCCGGCGGCTGCCGGCGGGCGTCGTGCTGGCGTGCTGCGACCCCGGCGGCAGGCGCCTGGACTCGGCCGGCTTTGCCGCATGGCTGCAGGGGGAGCGCGAGCGCGGGCGCGACGTCGCGTTCGTGATTGGCGGCGCCTATGGCCTTGCGCCCTCGCTCCTGGAGCGCGCGACCGTGCGAATTGAACTGGCGCCGTGGACCCTGCCACACGAGTTGGCGCGGCTGGTGCTGGCTGAGCAGCTCTATCGTGCGGGGACCATCGTTCGACGCGAGCCGTACCACAAGTGAACGGCCGCGCATTCCGCGGCGCGGTATCCAACGATTAGCTTTGGACGAGCGCCGGCCGTTGGGCGGCGCGAACCCGGAGGCTGGAATCGCATGGCGTGTAGTCGTTCACGGCCGGTGAAGGGGAAGGGTACGGGGGTGCCAACATGACGCCGCCTCGCGTCGTCGCTGAACCGATCGGCGGTGGGGCGCTGGCCCGGGCCGCCGTCGAAGGACGCACCCCGTCCGGCTGGTACACGCCGCGCCCGCAGGGTGCCGCGGCCTGGCGCGCTCACGCCGATGCCGTCCGTGCCCACGGCAACACCGACTGGCTGACGACGCTCGCTCCGGCGTTCGGCGCCAGCGGCGCGGCCGCGCGGCGGCTCGAGTCGGTGGCGCAGGGTCGCGGCGTGGTGGTGACCACCGGACAGCAGCCCGGGCTCTTCGGCGGTCCCGGCTATGCGTGGCTGAAGGCGCTGAGCGCGCGAGCCCTTGCCGACCGCATCGAGCAGGCCACCGGCATTCCGGCGGCGCCGGTGTTCTGGGCGGCCACCGACGACGCCGACTTCGAGGAAGCCAGCTGGACGGCGGTGGCCTTCGATGAGGAAGTGCGCCGGCTGCGCATCGAACGGCAGGGATTCGACGGGCAGGTGATGGCGGCCCAGCCGCTGGGTGATGTCAGTCGCCTGCTCGACGATCTCGCGGCGGCGGCTGGTTCGGCGCCGCACCTCGAAATCCTGGACCACGTGCGGCGCGCCTACCGGCCCACGGCCACCGTCGGCAGCGCGTACGTGGAACTGATGCGCGCGCTGTTCGAGCCCATGGGCATCGCCGTGCTCGATGCCTGGCACCCGTCGGTCCGCGATGCCGCGCGCCCGACGCTGGTGGAGGCGCTGCGCCGCGCGTCGGTCGTCGACGAAGCGGTGTCGCTGCGAAGCGTGGCCATCGAGCGGGCGGGCTACCGCGCGCAGGTGGCACGCGTGCCCAAGCTCTCGCTCGTCTTTCGCATCTCGTCGAACGGGGTGAAGGAACGCGTCCGGATCTCGGATGCGGGCGACGTTGCCGTGCAGCCGCAGCTGGTGCTGTCGGCCAATGTGCTGCTGCGCCCCATCGTCGAGCGCGCCATCCTTCCCACCGTCGGTTACTTCGGCGGTCCCGGCGAGGTGGCGTATTTCGCGCAGGTCGGGGCCGCGGCCGAGGCGCTGGGACATACCGCGCCGCTGGTGCTGCCGCGCTGGTCGGCGACGATCATCGAGCCGGTCATCGACCGCATGCTCGGGCGTCTCGGCATGACCTTCAACGACATCAAGCCGCCGCACGAAGCCGAACGCCGCATGGGGGACCGCGCCATGCCTCCGATGATTCGCGACTCGCTCGAGGCGCTGCGCGGAGAACTGGATGCGCGGCTCGACGCGCTGCGCGATTCGGCCGAAGGGGCGTCGATGGTGAACGTCTCCACGGTCGAGGGAGCGCGGCACCAGATCAAGTTCCGCATCGACCGGCTGGAGCGGCGCTATCGCACCGCCGCGCTCAAGGCGCAGGTGGCGGCGATGCGAGACCTCGGCAGCGCGCGCGCGGCGCTGATGCCCGATGGCCAGCGACAGGAGCGTGTGCTCAACCCGTTGCCGCTGGTGGCGCGGCACGGCGAGGCGCTCGTGGATCAGTTGCGAGCCGGTGCGGCCACGCACGCCGCCCAGTTGCTCGGCGGGACGTGAGCGCGGTGCGGCCAGCGCGCGCACCGCGCGCCGCCGCTGTCGGCGGTGCTGGCGGCGCCGCGCTCGTCGCAGCCGGCATCCTGCTGAGCCGCCTCTTCGGGCTCGTCCGCAACCGGCTGCTTGGTCACTACCTCGGCACGAGCGACGCAGGCGATGCGTTCAATGCCGCGCTGCGCATTCCCAACGTGCTGCAGAACCTCTTCGGCGAAGGGGTGCTGTCGGCGTCGTTCATCCCCGCCTACAGCCGGTTGCTTGCGCAGGGAGATGACGAGGAAGCCGGGCGCGTGGCCGGCGCGATCGGCACGCTGCTCGCGCTGACCAGCGCCGTACTCGTGCTGTTGGGAGTGCTGCTCACGCCGTATGCCGTCGCGCTGATCGCGCCCGGGTTTCACGGCGAGAAACGCGAGCTGACCATCCGGCTGGTGCAGGTGATGTTCCCCGGGGTGGGGTTGCTCGTGCTGTCGGCCTGGTCGCTGGGGGTGCTCAACTCGCACCGGCGGTTCTTCCTGCCGTACGTGTCGCCGGTAGCGATGAACGTCGTGATGATCAGCGCGCTCGTCGGTTTTGGCCCGTCGCTTGGCGGCGACGCCGCGGGGCAGGCACGGCTCGCCATGATCCTCGCCTGGGCCTCGGTCATCGGCAGCGCGGCGCAGCTGGTGGTGCAGCTTCCCACCGTGTGGCGCTGCGACCGGAAGCTGCGCCTGGCCCTGGCCCCCTCGAACGCGAACGTGCGCGGGGTGCTGGCGCAGTTCGGGCCGGTCTTCGTGGGGCGCGGCGTGGTGCAGATCAGCTCGTACGTGGACAACGTGCTCGCCTCGCTGGTGAGTTCGGGCGCCGTGGCGGTGCTGTCGTATGCGCAGGTGATCACGATGCTCCCGGTGTCGCTCTTCGGCATGGCGGTGTCGGCCGCCGAGTTGCCGGCGATGTCGGGGACGGTCGGCACGCAGGACGAGGTGGCGCGCGTGCTGCGCCAGCGGTTGTCGGACGGCCTGCATCGGATCGCGTTCTACGTGGTGCCGTCGTCGATGGCTTTCCTCGCCATCGGAGACATCGTCGGGGCAACGCTCTACCAGACCGGGCAGTTCGGGCGAGACGAGGTGGTGTGGATGTGGAGCGTGCTAGCGGGATCGGCTGTGGGATTGCTGGCCGGCACGCTGGGGCGCCTCTATGCCTCCACCTGGTATGCGCTTCGCAACACCCGGACGCCGCTGAAGTTCGCATTGTTGCGCGTCACGCTGACGCTCGGGCTGGGGTGGCTGGCCGCGCTCTGGCTGCCTCGCGCCGTGGGAGTGGACGCGCGGTGGGGCGTGGCGGGGCTCACGGCGTCGGCCGGCATCGCGGCGTGGGTGGAGTGCGTGCTGCTGCGCCGCTCGCTCGTGCCGCACATCGGCGACGTGGGGGTGGACCGCCCGTACCAGGTGAAGCTCTGGGGCGCCGCACTGGCCGCCGCAGTCGTCGCCTTGGGTGTCAAGCTGGTGCTGGGCGTCGAGCGTCCGCTCTTCCTCGGGCTGGTCGCGCTCCCGCTGTACGGCGTCACGTACCTTGCCGCCACTGCCTCGCTGGGCATTGCCGAGGTCGGCGCGCTTGCCGGACGCCTGAAGCGCCTCACCGGCGCGCGCTGACGGTCCGCCGTCCTTCGTAACGCCCCCATGCACACCGTCCCCGACGCCATCAGCCAGAAACTGGCGCACCTGCCCGACACGCCCGGCGTGTACCTGTGGAAGGCCGCCGATGGCACGGTGCTGTACGTCGGCAAGGCCAAGCGGCTCAGGCCGCGCGTGCGCAGCTACGTGCACTCCGACCACCCGGAGAGTCCCAAGACGCGCGTGCTGATGTCGCACGTGGCGGACCTCGAGACGATCGTCGTGTCGACCGAGGAACATGCGCTGATCCTCGAGCACAACCTCATCAAGGAGCATCACCCGCGGTTCAACGTGATGCTGCGCGATGACAAGACGTATCCGTACATCAAGGTGACGCTGCAGGAGCCGTATCCGCGGGTGCTCGTCACGCGCCGGGTGCTGAGCGACGGCGCGCGCTACTTTGGCCCGTTCACCGATGTCGGCGCGATGCGCCGTTCGCTGAACGTGGCCAAGCGTGTCTTCACGGTGCGGTCGTGCCGCTGGAACATGCCGGCGGAGATGCCGGAGCGCGCCTGTCTCGACTACCACATCAAGCGGTGCAAGGGGCCGTGCATCGGCGCCCAGTCGCAGGCGGAGTACCGGGCGATGATCGATGAAGTGGTGGCATTCCTCGACGGGCGCTCGGACGACGTGATTCGCCGCGTGCAGGATCGCATGCAGGAGGCCGCCGAGGCGCTGGAGTTCGAGCGCGCCGCCGAGATGCGCGACGCGCTGCGTCACCTCGAGCGGTACGAGGAGCCGTCGATCATCGTGGATGTCGAGGGACACGATCGCGACGTCATTGGATTTGCCCGCGACGGCGACGATGCCTGCGTGACGCTGCTGAAGGTGCGCGGCGGAAAGCTGCTGGCGCGCGACCAGCGGTTCCTCGAGCAGGCCGAAGGCGAAAGCGACGCGGCCGTGCTGGGGGCGTACCTCGCCGGCAGTTACCGGGCGCTGCCCGAGCGGGCGGCAGAGGTGCTGCTGCCGTTCCCGTGCGACGACCTGGACCTGCTGGAGCCCGTGCTGCGCCCGACCCGCGTGCTGCTGCCGCAGCGGGGGCTCAAGCGCGAACTGCTCGACCTGGCGGAGAAGAATGCCCGGCATCTGCTGGAGGAGTTCAAGCTGTCGGAGGACGAGACCGAAGAGCGGGCGGGCGATCCGGTGTACGAACTGGGACGCGCCCTGGGACTCGTGAAGATCCCGCGTACTCTGGTTTGCTTCGACAACTCCACCACCCAGGGAACGGACAACGTGGGCGCGGTGGTGTGGTTCGAGAACGGACGCCCGCGGCGGTCGGAATACCGCACCATGCGGGTGAAGACGGTGGACGAGACGAACGGACCCGACGATTTGGCGTCGATGCGCGAGGTCGTGGGGCGTTATTTTCGGCGTCGCCTGGACGAGAGCAAGCCGCTCCCCGACCTCGTGGTCATCGACGGCGGCAAGGGGCAGCTGACGGCGGCGCACGAGGCGCTCGACCCCCTGGCGCTGGGGGCCCTGCCGCTCGTGAGCCTCGCCAAGCGCGAGGAGGAGGTGTTCGTGTTCGGTCGTGCCGAGCCGCTGCACCTGTCGCGACGCTCGCCGGCACTGCGGTTGCTGCAACAGGCGCGCGACGAGGCACACCGGTGCGCAGTGGGCTACAACCGCAAGCGGCGGACGATTCGCACCATCACGTCGGCCCTGCTGAAGATCCCCGGCGTAGGCCCCGCCAAGCGACGCGAGCTGTTGCGGGCCTTCGGGAGCGTGGATGGCGTTCGCGCGGCGACGCCCGAGCAGGTGGCGGTGTTGAAGGGATTCTCGCCGAAGTCGGCTGCCGCTCTGCTGGCAGCGCTCAAGGCCTCGGCCCCCGACCGGCCGGCGGAGGCGCCCGCGGAACCAGCGATGGAAGACGGGAACCCGTAGTTTCACTGCAGGCCGTCGACCATCGACTATCGATTATCAACTATCTTCTCTCGACTATCTTCTGGAATGTCCTGGACCCTCCATTGCTCCACCGGCTGTGGATACGCCGCTCCCGGGAACGTACTGGCCTCGCTGTGCCCGACGTGTTCGCAGCCGCTGATGGTGAAGTACGACGCGCCCGTGGCCAAGGGCGCGCTCACCGCCGAGTGGTCGCTGTGGCGTTACGCGGCGGCGCTGCCCATTGCGCCGGGGGAGACCCGCGTGACGCTGGGCGAGGGGCTGACGCCGCTCATCGAACTGCCCCAACTCGCCCGTGAAGTGGGCGTCCGCCGCCTCTGGGTGAAGGACGAGGGGCAGAACCCGACGGCGAGCTTCAAGGCCCGCGGGCTGATGATGGCGGTGACGCGCGCCAAGGCGCTGGGTCTTCCCGGTGTCTGCGTACCGACGGCCGGCAACGCGGGAATCGCCCTGGCCGCCTACGCGGCGGCCGCCGGCCTGAGCGCCCGCATCTTTGCGCCACGCACCACGCCGCCGCCGATCCTCGGCAGCATCCGTGCGTTCGGCGTGGAGCTGGAGCTCGTCGATGGGCACATCGGCGATGCGGGAAAGGCCACGATGCAGTTTGCCAAGGAGAGCGGCTTCTTCAACGTCGCCACGGTGCGCGAACCGTACCGCGTCGAAGGGATGAAGACGATGGGGTATGAGCTCGCCGAACAACTGGGGTGGGACCTGCCGGATGCCATCGTGTATCCCACCGGCGGTGGAGAAGGGACGATCGGCATCTGGAAGGCCGTCGAGGAAATGTTCGAGTGGGGATGGCTGTCATCGCAGGTCGCGAAGCCGCGCATGATCATCACTCAGGCGTCGGGGTGCGCGCCGCTCGTCCGCGCGTTCCATGCAGGCGAGGAGAAGGCGACTCCGTGGGAGAACCCCACCACCCACGCCGCCGGGCTGCGCGTGCCGGCGCCGTTCGGCGACCGGTGGACACTGCGCACGCTGCGGGAGAGCCAGGGTGACGCCGAGGCCGTCGACGAGGAGGCCATTCGCGCCGGGACGCTGGCGATGGCGTCGCAGAGCGGCATCGATGCGGCGCCGGAAGGCGGATGTGCACTGGCTGCCACGGCGCAGCTGGTGAAGACGGGGCGGCTGCGTGCCGACTCGACAGTTGTCGTGTTCAACACGGGGTCTGGTGCGTCGTACCGATTCTAACATCGAATCGGAATTCGGATGACGGGATTGGAATTCGAATTCGGGATTCGAAACGGAATGCGGAAGAGCTTCGCATTCCAGTCGCCGTCCTTCCGTCCTCCGCTTCGCTTTCCGCTTTCGAATTCCCATTCCGTCATCCGAATTCCGGTTCTTTCTGAATGAAGATTGCGATCCTGGACCCGTCTCACGGCATCAGCGGCGACATGACGCTGGGCGCGCTCGTCGACCTCGGAGTCGATCCCGAGTGGCTCATGGCGCTGCCGGGCGCGCTGGGCCTCGACGGCGTGGTGGTGCACATCACCGACGTGAAGCGTGGCGAGATTGCCTGCAAGAAGGTCAACTTCGACATCCCGCCCCAGCCGCACGGCCGCCACCTCAAGCACATCACGGCCATCGTGGCCGCGTCGGCGGCGCCCGATGACGTGAAGGCGGCGGCGATGAATGCCTTCACCCAGCTGACGGCGGTCGAGGCGGCGATCCACGGTACCACGGTGGAGCGCGTGCACCTTCACGAGGTGGGCGCGGTCGACGCCATCCTCGACGTCGTCGGGTCCATCTGGGGCTTCAAGCTGCTGGGCGTCGAGGCCATCTACAGTGGACCGGTGACCGTCGGTGATGGCTTTGTGGAGACGGCACACGGGCGCATGGCGGTGCCCACGCCGGCCACGCTGCGGCTGCTGGAGGGTATTCCCGTGCGTTCAGGTCCCGAGGGAGCAGGGGAGTTGGCGACGCCCACCGGTGCCGTGCTGGTGCGCGTTCTGTCGCTTGGCGCACCGCCCGCCGCCTACACGCCGTTGAAGAGCGGCTACGGCGCGGGCACCCGGGATCCGGCGGGACGCGCCAACGCGCTGCGCGTCATCCTGGCGACCACCGATGGTGCGGCGAAGCGAGAGACGCTGGTGCTGCTCGCCTGCGACGTTGATGACCTGAGTGGCGAGTTCGTGGCCGGCGCGGCCGAGGCACTGCGCGACGCCGGCGCGCTCGACGTCACGCTGCTGCACTCGGTGATGAAGAAGGGGCGCCCGGGCGTGCGCATCGAGGCGTTGTGTTCCAGCGCCGACGCTGACAGGCTGGAGGCGCTCCTGCTCACCGAAAGCACTTCCATCGGTGTGCGCCGGACCATCGTGACGCGCCGGGCGCTGCCGCGCCGGTTCCTGACGGTCGAAGTGAGTGGGCAGGCGATCCGGCTGAAAGAGGTGTCGCTCCCCGGCGGTTCGACGCGCCTGAAACCCGAATGGGACGACGTCCTTCGCGCGGCCCGCGCGCTGGGACGAACGGCGCTGGAGGTCTCCGACCTCGCCCGCCGCGCGGCGGAAACCCGCACCGTGTGAGCGGTGTAGAAAGTGGATAGATTCTCCGCACCGGTTTGCCGCGTTCGGCGACCCACGCACCCAGGAGTTCGATGATGACGACCATTCGCACCGCCCTGGCGGCACTGGCCGCGCTCGCCGTCGCGGCGCCGCTCGCCGCGCAGGGCACCTGCGAGATAGAGACACGCAAGCCGTACCAACTCACCAGCGCCCTGCTCTACATCAACCGGTACGCCACGGCAGTCAACGACGCCGACCGCTCGAGGCTGATGAAGTCGACAGTGAAGGTGCTTACTGATAACCCCGATCGCATCAAGAACGAGGCGGGGCGCAACTACCTGCTCGGCCAGATCTACGTCCGCTGGTTCCAGGATGCTGGCCCGCGAATTGTCCTGCGCGCCAAGCGCTCTGACCTCGGGTTCACCGAGAACCCCGACGGGGAGTTCTTCCTGCCGGCGGCCCTGGACGAGGCGATGGGCATCGTGGAGCGCGAGAAGCCGGCGTGCGCCGACACCACCGCGCGCTATCGCAACGCGGTCTTCGCCAAGGTCCTGAACGCCTCCATCAACTACTACAACGCCAAGTCCTACGACTCGGCGATCGTCAACGCCAACCACGCGCTGCTCATCAACCCGCGATCGCCGCAGGTCGGCGCCGCCTACCAGGTGATTGCCAACGCGTCGCAGGCGAAGGGCGACCTGACGGGCGCGATCACGTCGCTGCAACAAGCCATCGCGAAGATGGGGACGGATGCCGCGTCGCTCTCCAGCCGCGCGCAGGCGACCTTCAACCTGGCCATCCTCACCCGCGACCAGGCCATGAAGGAGGGAAATGACGTCCGCACCGTCGGACTGCGGCGCGCGGCCGACCTCTTCAAGGGATACCTGGACCTCGCGCCCAACGGCGACAACGCCTCGACGGCCCGCGCCGCCTACGCGCGGTCCCTCCAGGACGCCGGCGACACCGCCGCCGTGGCCGGCATCTACGCCGACATGCTGGCCAACCCCGGCACGTATACCGCCATCCAGCTGTTCGAGGCCGGGGTGGTGGAAGCCAACGGCAAGAAGTTTGCCGAGGCGGCGACACTCTACGAATCAGGGTTGCAGAAGAATCCGTGGTATCGCGACGCGCTTTTCAACGCGGCCAACGTCTACATGGCCCAGCACCAGCCCGAGAAGATGGCGGGGGTGATGGAACGGCTGCGCGTGATCGACCCCATGAACCCAGACGTGCTGCGGCTCGTTGGGGCCGTCTGGCAGGAGCGCGGCAAGCTGACCACCGACGCCAAGGCCAAGAAGACGAGCCAGGATTCGGTGATTGCGTACATCGAACGGGCCTCCAAGCTGCCGGCGCGGGTGACGATCACGCAGTTCACGCCGGGGCGCGACAACAAGGTCACGATCGCCGGTGCCATTGAGAATCTCGGGGCGACCGCCGCCAGTATTGCCGTCAAGTTCGAGTTGGTCGACAAGGACGGAAAGACCGTGACGACGATACCCGTTGCCGCCGACGGCCTCGCACCGAAGGCAACGAAGGAATTCAGTCAGCAGGTCGTCGCCGCCGGGGCTGTCGCCTGGCGCTATACGATGCAGTGAGTGGCAGTCGGAAGTCATTAGCAGAGCTTGCTTTCCGGCCTCTCATCTGCTAAGTTGCTTTAGGCGTTCTCAAGGGCGCTGTCACGACGGGGAAAGGGGGTACGACGCCCTCTTTCCCCGTTGGCTTCCGAGGATCGCATGGTTCGTGTGGTACGGGTACAACCAGACAGCATTGGCGCGGAACTCGGGATCGTCGCCGGGACGGAGTTGATCTCCGTCAACGGGCGCGCACTTGCCGATTTTCTCGACTGGGAGTTCCTGACGGCCGACGACGTGCTGGAGGTCGAGGCGCGTCTTCCCGATGGCCAGGCGGTCATCTACGAAATCGAGCGCCCGGAAGGAGAGTCGATGGGGCTCGAACTCGAGCCTCCCACGGTGCGCCGCTGTGCCAATCGCTGCGAGTTCTGTTTCATCGAGGGACTCCCCAAGGGCCTGCGCCGGAACCTGTATATCCGCGACGACGACTATCGCCTGTCGTTCGCCTACGGGAACTTCGCCACGCTGTCGAACATGAAGGAGAAGGACGAGCGGCGGATCATCGAGTACCGGCTTTCGCCCCTCTATGTGTCGGTGCACGCGACTCCGTGGGAGGCGCGGAAGGTGCTGTTGAGCAATCCGCGCGTTCCCGATATCCTGGAGCAGCTGCGGCGTCTCGTGGATGGCGGCATCCAGTTCCACGGCCAGATGGTCGTCGTGCCTGGCCTCAACGACGGGGACGTGCTGGAGCAGTCCCTCACGGACCTGTGGAACTTCGGCGATGCCTGTCTTTCGGTGGCGCTGGTGCCGGTGGGCCTGACCCAGTTCTCCCATCTGTACAACGGCAAGTCGATGGACGTCGCGACCGCGGAAACGCTGGTCGACATCACCACCCGCTGGGCCGAGCGCGCGCAGCGCGAGCGCGGCTTTCCGTGGGTCTACGGTTCGGACGAACTCTACCTCCTTGCTGGCCGGGACCTGCCGCCGTTCGAGCACTACGGCGACTTTTCGCAAATCGAAAACGGCGTCGGCGCCCTGACGATGCTTCGCCACCGTCTCGCCAGCGGACTCGACCGCCTTCCTCGCCTCGACGGCAAGCACATCGCGGTGGTCACCGGCACGTCGATGGCGCCGCACATGCCCGCCTTGCTCGAGTCGATTGTCTTCACCACCGGGGCGAGCTTCGAGCTGCTGGCATCCGCCAACTCGCTGTTCGGCCCCACGGTCACGACGGCGGGGCTCCTGGTGGGCGCCGACATCGAGCGTACGCTCGCGGGGCGCGAGGGATTCGACTTCGCGCTCATTCCCGCCGAGTGCATCAACGAGGATGGCCTCTTCCTCGACGACGAGCAGTTCGAGGCGCTGCGGGAGCGGCTGCCAATGCCCGTCTTTCCATCCTATGATTTCATCGACGTGCTCGAGCTGGAAGGTCAGCCGGTGGCCGCCGTCGCCGGAGAATTGACGTGAACATCCCAGTCGTTGCCATTGTCGGCCGTCCCAATGTGGGCAAGTCGGCGCTCTTCAACCGCATGATCGGCCACCACGAGGCCATCGTCAGCGAGGAGGCGGGTACCACGCGCGACCGCCACTTCGCCCTCGCCGAGTGGCAGGGGCGCAAGTTCTGGCTCGTCGACACCGGCGGCCTGACGGAAGACTCGACGCTTCCGATGGACATCGAGATCCGCAAGCAGGTGGCCCAGGCCATCGAGGAAGCGGACCTCCTGCTCTTCGTGCTCGACGCCAAGGTGGGCGTGCATCCCAGCGATGCGCGCATCGCCGACCTGCTGCGCCTGTCGGGGAAGCCGTGGGTGCTGGTCGCCAACAAGGTGGACGACCCGCGCGAGACCGACTACTACGAGTTCTATCGGCTGGGCGCCGGCGATCCGCAGCCGGTCTCGGCCACCAACGGCAAGAACTCGGGCGACCTGCTCGACGTCATCGTGCAGCGCATCCCGGAATTCACCGACGACGAAGACTCCTCGTTCCTGCGGGTGGCGGTCATCGGCCGCCCCAACGTGGGCAAGTCGAGCTTCGTCAACCGGCTGCTGGGCGAGGAACGGCTCGTCGTCTCGGAGGTTGCGGGCACCACGCGCGACGCCATCGACTCGCCGTTCACCTATCACGGACGCGACCTGATCTTCGTGGACACGGCCGGCCTGCGTCGCCAGTCGAAGGTGGAAGACGGAGTCGAGTTCTATTCGTCACTCCGCTCGCGGCGCGCGATCGACCGCGCCGACATCTGCCTGCTGCTCATCGATGCCGTGGAGGGGCTCCACAACCAGGACCTGAAGATCGCGAACCTGGCGTGGGAGACGGGGCGCGCCCTGATCATGATCGTCAACAAGTGGGACCTGAAGGAAAAGGACGACAAGACGTCCGCGAAGTTCCAGAAGGAGGCGGCCGAGAAGGCGCCCTTCCTCGCCTTCGTGCCGTTCGTCTTCACGTCGGCGCTCACGGGCCAGCGCGTCACCAAGGTGCTCGATCTCATCCTGCACGTGGACGCCGAGCGTCACAAGCGCATTTCCACGTCACAGGTGAACGACGCCCTGCAGGAACTGCTGGCGCGTCGCCAGCCGCCGCAGGCGGCGGGCCTGGAGGTCAAGCTCAACTACGCCACGCAGGTGGAGACGGCGCCGCCGACCATCGCGGTGTTCGGCAACAACCCGGACCTGGTGCAGGAACACTACATACGCTACCTGCACAACGGGTTCCGCGAGTTCTGGGGCTTTACCGGAAACCCGCTGCGCATCCTGCTGCGCAGGAAGAGCGGAGTCTCGAAGGAATGAACGCCGCGGCCGCCTTCGCGCTGGCCTACGCGTCGGGGTCCATTCCCGCGGCGTACCTGGCGGGACGCGTGGTCAAGGGGATCGACCTGCGGACGGTAGGCTCTGGCAACCTGGGCGCGACGAATGTGTACCGGGCGCTTGGCGCCAAGGTGGCAGGCATCGTGTTCCTGGTTGACGCGCTCAAGGGCGCGCTCCCGGCGGCGTTGTTGCCGGCCATGGTGCTTCCACCCGAGGCGATGGGAACGGATCGCGCGCTCTGGTGGGCGCTGGCCTTCGGCGTCGCCGCCATTGCCGGGCACGCCAAGCCGGTCTTCCTGCTCTGGAAGGGCGGTGGAAAGGGCGTGGCCACGGCGGCGGGTGTCTTCGCGGCGCTGGCACCCCTGCCGTTCGTGCTCGCGCTCGCGGCGTTCTCGCTGGTACTCTGGCGCACGGGCTATGTGTCAGCCGGTTCGTTGACGGGTGCGGTCGTTCTGCCCGTGGCGCTCGTCGTATCGCTCGGCGTCGCGTCCCCGGTGACGATCGTCGCCGTGTTGGTTTGCCTCTTCGTGTTCTGGACGCATCGGGCGAACATGGCCCGGTTGCGCCACGGCACGGAGCATCGTTTCGGGCGCTCCCGGCCTACGGAGTCCTCATGAGGTGCGCGGTCATGGGCGCTGGCGCGTGGGGAACCGCGCTGGCCAGTTTGTTGGCGGAGAATGGACACGACACGAAGATCTGGTGCCTGGAACCCGACGTGGCCGAGGCGATTTCGCATTCGGGCGCGAACCCGCGGTTCCTGCCCGGCGTGGAGCTGCACAGCGCGCTGGTCGGGACGACCGACAAGTCCGAGGCGCTCGATGGCGCCGAACTGGTGCTGTTCGCCGCACCGTCGCACGTGCTGCGCGAGGTGGTGTCCCATGCGCGAGCCTGGGTTGCCGCCGGCGCCACGGCGGTGGTCGCCACCAAGGGCATCGAGCGCGAGAGCTTTGCGCTGATGACCGACGTGGTGGAACAGGAACTGCGCGGGCACTCGGTGGTCGCGCTCTCCGGGCCGAGCTTCGCAGCCGAGGTGGCCAACCGCCAGCCGACGGCCGTCGTGGCTGCGTCGGCGAACGCGGCGGCGGCGGCGCTCACGCAGCAGGCGTTCAGCGCGCCGCACTTCCGGGTCTACTCGCATGATGACGTCATCGGCGTGGAACTCGGCGGGGCGATCAAGAATGTAATGGCCGTCGCCACGGGCATCAGCGACGGTCTTGGCCTGGGCTTCAACGCACGCGCGGCCTTGATCACCCGCGGGCTGGCCGAGATGATGCGCCTGGGATCGGTGATGGGTGCGCATCCGCAGACGTTCGCCGGCCTCGCCGGCATCGGCGACCTGGTGTTGACGTGCACCGGCGCGCTCAGCCGCAATCGCCAGGTCGGGCTGGAGATCGGCAAGGGCGCCACGCTCGCCGAGGTGCTGGCCGGACGCGAAACGGTGGCCGAGGGCGTGGTCACGACCGAGAGCACCAGGGCGCTGGCGGAACGCCGGGGAGTGGAGATGCCCATCGTGACGGCGGTGCATCGCGTCTTGTTCGAACGGCAGCCCGCGCGGTGGGCGCTGGTTGAGCTGATGGGGCGCGATCTCCGCGGAGAGCGCGACTGATGGCCGCCGCGCGCCCGGACCCCGTGAAGGAGTTCTTTTCGATTGGCGATGTCTGCGAGCTGACCGAGCTCAAGCCGCACGTGCTGCGCTACTGGGAAAGCCAGTTCAAGGGCCTCAGCCCCGTGAAGAACCGCTCGGGCAACCGGGTCTATTCCCGGCGCGAGGTTGAAATGGTGATGCTCGTGAAGCACCTGCTGTACACGGAGAAATACACGATTGACGGCGCCCGCCAGAAGATCGATGAATACCGGCGCGCAGGCGGCATCCGCCCCGCGGCCCGCACCGGACTCGACGTCCAGACCATCGTTGCACTCGAGGCCCAGCTGAACGAGCTGCTGGCCTTCCTGCGCGACCCATCGAGCCGCTGATGCGACTGTTGCTGAGCAATGACGACGGAATCATGGCCCGTGGCCTGGCGGCGCTCGAACGCGCGGCCTCGCCCCTCGGCGAGGTCTACGTGGTGGCCCCCGACCGTGAACAGAGTGCGACGAGCCACTCGCTGACCATGCACCATCCGCTGCGCCCGGTGCAGATCGAGGAGCGGCGCTGGCAGGTGGACGGCACGCCGACCGACTGCGTGATGCTCGCCATCGAGGCGCTGCTTCCCGAACGCCCAGACTTCGTGCTGAGCGGCGTGAACCACGGCCCAAACATGGGAGAAGACGTCCTCTACTCCGGCACCGTGGCCGCGGCGATGGAGGGACTCGCGCTGGGCGTGCCGGCCATTGCGTTCTCGTTCGCCGGCGGCGTGCTGCGCGCCGACTCGCTGCTCGACGAGCACGTGCCCACCATCGAGAGGATTCTGCGGCACATCATGTCGTTCCCGACATTTCCCGATTCGACGTTGCTGAACATCAACATTCCGCCGGTTGCCGCCGATGCGGTGAAGGGCGTGCGACTCACGCGCCTCGGACGTCGCGTCTACTCGGACTCGCTGACGAAGATGAAGGATCCGTGGGGCCGGCCGATCTACTGGATCGGCGGCGGATCGGTGTCGTGGAAGGAATCGAGCGCCGACTCCGACTTCCAGGCGATTGCCGATGGCTTCGTCTCGATCACACCCCTGCACCTCGACCTCACGAATCGCGACATCCTCGACACCGCGGAGCAGTGGTGGCGTCCCCTCTGACCCCCCAATTCACCGGCGCGCGCCGCCGGCTCATTGAAGAACTGCGCGGCAAGGGCATCCGCGACATGGCCGTATTGCGCGCCCTCGACCTCACGCCGCGCCACCAGTTCGTCCCGACCGGGGTGCGGCATCGCGCGTACGAGGACACGCCGCTGCCCATCGGCAACGGGCAGACGATCAGCCAGCCGTGGGTGCACGCGATCTACCTGCAGACGCTGGGACTGAAGGGAGACGAGAACGTCCTCGAGATCGGCACCGGCTCCGGCTACCAGACGGTGCTCCTTGCCCATCTCTGCCGTCACGTCTATTCCGTGGAGCGCATTCGCCCGCTGCTCGAGTCGGCGCGAGACGCGATCACGGCCTGCGGCGTGCGGAACGTGTCGCTGCTGTGCGGAGACGGGTCGTTCGGCTGGCCCGAGTTCGCCCCCTACGATGCGATCCTCGTGAGCGCCGGGTCGCCGGAAGTTCCCAAGCCATTGCTGGCGCAGCTGGCGGAAGGCGGACGGCTCATCGTCCCGGTCGGGGGGCGCGAGGACCAGCGCCTGATCGAGATGACGAGGCAGGGCGACGCGTACCACCGGCGTGAGCTTTCCGGCGTGCGCTTCGTGCCGCTCGTCGGCGAGCATGGGTGGGAGACGGCGTGAGTCACGTTGAGCGAAACCCCAGGTACGAGATCACGAGATGATCACCAGACCGCAGCCAGCAGGTCGTGAGGCCCTCGAGCGCGATCTGCGCGCCGCCATCCGCGACGTTCCGGACTTTCCGAAGCCCGGCATCGTGTTCAAGGACATCACGCCCATTCTCTCGGACCCCTCACTCTTTGCCAGGGTGACCGAGAGCCAGGCGGAGGCCGCATCGGCCCTGCAGGTGACGCACGTCGTCGCCATCGAGAGTCGAGGCTTCATCTTTGGTGCCCCGGTGGCGCAGCGGCTTGGTGTGCCGCTGGTGCCGGTGCGAAAGCCGGGCAAGTTGCCGCATCGCCGCGTGCGCGAAGATTACGCCCTCGAGTACGGAACGGACGCGCTGGAGATGCACGAGGATGCGCTGGGGATCGGCGCGCGCGTGCTGATCGTTGATGACGTCCTTGCCACCGGTGGTACTGCCGCCGCCACGCGTTGCCTTGTGGAGAAGGTCGGTGGCATCGTGGTGGCCTTCTCGTTCGTCATCGACCTGACGTTCCTGCACGGACGGCAGCTGCTCGTCGGCACGTCAGTCGACGCGATCGTCGAGTACTGAGCAGTCGTCGCGAGTTGCCTCCTGCTTGCGCGCGCGGACGCCGCTGCGGCACTACAACTGCTTGCCGCGGATTTCACGGAAACGCACGGATTGCACTCATGCGCGTCGATGCTGCCGCGTGATTCCCCATTGCTTTGAGGATCCCCATGGGTGTCATCCGTGTACATCCGATTCATCCGTGGTAGAGCAGTGATTCCCAGCCGCCAGCAGCACGTCCGTGGATCCGGCGCCTACTTCCTCGGCAGCAGCTCCGGCAGGTCGGCGATGATGTAGGCCATGACCGCGAACGCTGCCACGCACCGCTGCATCTCGGCCGGATTCAACTTGTCCGGTGTGTCGGCCTGCGTGTGATGGAACCAGAAGTACTTGCTGCCATCAACGTCCAGCCCCATCCCCGGGACGCCGGTGGACATGATGGGCCCGATGTCGGCGCCACCACCGCTCGCGCCGATCCGGCCCGCGCCGATGCGCTCGAGCAGCGAGCCGACTTGCCTGATGATGGCGCGCGCCGAGTCGCTGCCGCTGAATCCGAAGCCCTGCGGGGCGAAGACTCCGCCGTCCGACTCGATGGCCAGCGCGTGCACCTCGTCCTTGTGCGCGTCGCGGTACGCTGCACCGCCGCGCCCGCCGTTTTCCTCGTTCGTCCAGCCAACGACGCGAAGGGTGCGCCGTGGCGTGAGCCCGAGCCGCTTGAGCAGCTTCATCGCCTCCCACGCCACCACCACACCGCCCGCGTCGTCCATGGCGCCAAGTCCGACGTCCCACGAGTCGATGTGACCGCCCAGCACGACGATCTCCCGCGGCTTCTCGCGCCCGGTCAGCTCGCCTATGGCGTTGCGGGACGGCGCGTCCGGGAGCATTTGCGCATCCATCTTCAGCGTGACGACGACCTTCTGGTCGCGATCCTGCATGCGGTGGAACATCATCGCGTCTTCCATCGGGATGGCCGCCGCCGGCACGCGCGCGACCGTCGAGTCGTAGCCCATGCCGCCGGTGTGCGGAGTGCGCATACCGTACGGGCCCACCGCGCGAATGAGCGACGCTACCGCCCCCGCGCGGGCCGCGGCCACCGCGCCGGCACCGCGGTACCGTACGGTCTCACCGTAGCTGGTGAAGGGCACGTCGAACAGGACCATCTTCCCCTTGGCATCGGCGGCGCGCTTCGTCAGTTCCTCGAAGCTGCTCACCACCAGCACCTCGGCGGTGATTCCCTGGGCGCTCGTGCCAATGGAGCCGCCGAGCCCGAGCATCGGAACGTCGGCCTCGCGCGGGAGGGTCATCGTGAGCGACTCGCGGCCGCGAACCCAGTGCGGCACCATGACCGGTTCGCCGCGCACGTTGGCCAGGCCGTCCTTTTGCATCTCGGCCAGCATCCAGTCGATGCCGCGCTCGAGGTTGGCGCTCCCGCTCAATCGCGGTCCGCTGTAGTCGACGAACGCCGCCAGGCGGTTCCAGGCTACGCTCGAGTCGGCCAGGGCGGCGGCGATGATGCGGTTGGCCACCGTGCGGTACTGGTCGGCCACTGGCTGCTGCGCGGCGAGGGTGGACGGGGGGAGCAGAGGCACAGCAAGCAAGGCGAGAGACAGGAAACGAAGGCGCATGGTGGGGAGTCTTTGTCGGAGGATTGTCGTACGTTAGTGGAGTGGACCCCACCCGCCAACCGCTCCCCGAGTGCGTCGCCTGTTCCGTGCCCTGACCTTCTGTACCGGGCCCCGCCGGGTAATCGCGGCGAGCTGGTCCCGCCGTGCGAACGCGGCGACCAGCCCCTCCGGGCGATCGCGCTACTTGATGATCTCCCAGGCGATCGAGGCGATCTCGCCGAGTGCCTGTCCCGCCGTCACCGC
>JBBTFF010000060.1:0-20611 GCA_038041995.1 Gemmatimonadota bacterium
CCCCCCCCCCCCCCCCCCCCCCCCCCCCACCCCGCACCCCGCACCCCTCACTGTCGGGTGTCCAACTCCTTGCCCCTGTTGGTGATGCGTGTCACATTTCCTGAATGGCTTGGTTTCGAAAGGAAAAGAAGCTTCGCGAACCCCGACTTGAGCGCCTGGAGATCCCGGCGGACGTCTGGGAGAAGTGCGAAGCGTGTGGGCATACGGACATCCGGGAGAAGCTCGTCCGGAACTGGCACGTATGTCCGTCCTGTGATTTTCACCGCCGGATGCGCGCTCACGAGTACGCGGCGCTCCTGCTGGACGAGGGGTCGATCGAGGAGACCGAGGTTGACCTGCGGTCCAAGGATCCCCTGGGCTTTCCGGAGTACCCGGCTCGCTTGAAGAAGGCCCTCGGCAGTGCCGGTGATTCTGACGCGATTCTGACGGCCACCGGCACCATGGAAAAGATGCCGGTGAACCTCGGGGTCATGGACTTCGCGTTCATGGGCGGGTCCATGGGTTCGGTCGTGGGGGAGAAGATCGCCCGACTGGCCCAGCGCTCGCTGGAGAAGAAGTTCCCCCTGATCATCATCTCGGCGTCGGGTGGGGCACGCATGCAGGAAGGCGTGCTGTCGCTGATGCAGATGGCCAAGACGTCGGCGGTGCTCAGCCAGTTGCACGACCGCGCGATTCCCTACGTGTCGATACTCACCAACCCGACCACCGGCGGTGTCAGCGCGTCGTTCGCGATGCTTGGCGACGCGATCCTGGCCGAGCCGGGGGCGGTGATCGGCTTTGCCGGCCCGCGGGTGATCCGGCAGACGCTTGGCCAGGACCTTCCCGAGGGCTTCCAGACCGCGGAGTTCCTGCTGGAGCGCGGCATGGTGGACCACGTCTCGCACCGACACGACCTGAAGCAGACCGTCGGGCGCCTGCTGCGGCACATGAGCCTGAAACCGGTTGCCACCGGGTGGGCGTCCGCCTGAAGACGTACCACGACGCGCTGGATTTCCTGTACGCGCGCACGACCGGAAAATGGAAGCTCGGTCTGGAACGGGTGCAGGGACTGTTGCGCACGCTTGGTGATCCGCACCTCCAGCTGCGGGCCCTTCACGTGGCCGGCACCAACGGCAAGGGGAGCGTCTGCGCCACGCTCGACGCGGTGCTGCGCGCGCGCGGCCTGCGCGTGGCCCGGTACACGTCACCGCACCTCATCGATTTTCCCGAACGGTTTCTCGTCGACGGCGTTTCCGTCTCGAGCGACCGGATCGTCCAATGGGTCGACCGCTGGACCCCCGACGTCGAGCGTCTCGGCGCCACGTTCTTCGAGGCGACGACGGCAATGGCGTTCCAATTCTTCGCCGAGGCCGGCGTGGACGTCGCGGTGATCGAAACGGGACTTGGCGGCCGGCTGGACGCCACCAATGTGCTGGTGCCTCTCGTGGCGGGAGTGACCAACATCCAGATCGATCACGTCGAGTATCTGGGAGCCACGCGCGAGGAGATCGCCTTCGAGAAGGCGGGAATCTTCAAGCCGGGGGTGCCGGCGATCGTCGGTGAGCCCGATGCCGACATTCGCGCGCTGCTCGTGGCGCACGCGCGCGGGCACGGCGCGACTCCCGTTCGCGCCGTGTACGACGAAGCCGCGTTGAGCGAGGTGACGGTAACCGCCGACGAAACGCGCTTCGTGGCCCGCACGGCGCGCGGGGAACGTGAGGTGCGCACGCCGCTGGTCGGCCGGCACCAGGCCTCGAATGCACTGGTGGCGCTGGCGATGCTCGAGGCGCTTCCGGACGACTTGCGCCCCGACGATGCCACGGTCGAGCAAGGTCTCTCACGCGTGAGGCTCCCCGGGCGGTTCCAGCGGGTGGGCAAGCATGTGTTCGACGTGGCCCATAATCCCGACGGCGCGCGCGTTCTGGCCCAGACGCTCGAGGAGGTGCGCCTGCCGCGTCCCGTGGCGGCGGTCTTCAGCGTGCTGCACGACAAGGACTGGGCGTCGATGATGGCCGCGCTGGCGCCCCGGGTGGATCGATTCATCGTGACGAACGCGCCTACGGCACCGGCGAGCCGTGCGTGGAACGTCATCGACGTGCTGGCCCATGCCCGCGAGCAGGGGTGGGAAGCCGAAGTGGTGCGCGATTTCGACCGCGCGCTGGTCCGGGCGGACGAGGAGGGGGCCACCGTGCTGGTGACCGGCAGTTTCCACACCGTCGGGGACGCAATGTCAAGGTTGCAGGTATCGCCGACGGCCGGGTAAATTTGAGGGATGCAAAACAAGGGACCGCTCCCGGGCTTCCGCGACTTCTATCCTGAAGATCTTGCCCGCCGCAGCGCGATATTTCGCGCGTGGCGTGCCGTGGCGCGCCGCTACTCGTTCGTCGAGTACGACGGACCTCCGCTCGAGCCGCTGGACCTCTACGCCCGGAAGAGTGGCGACGAGATCGTCACGCAGCTGTACAGCTTCGAGGACAAGGGCGCCCGTCAGGTGTCGCTGCGGCCGGAGATGACGCCGACGTTCGCGCGCATGGTGGCGGCGCGGGCCAATGCGCTTCCCAAGCCCATTCGCTGGTTCTCGGTGCCGCAGCTGTTCCGCTACGAGCGGGCGCAGCGCGGCCGCCTGCGCGAGCACTTCCAGCTGAACGTGGACATCGTCGGCGAGCCGAGCGAGCTGGCCGATGCCGAACTGCTGTGCGTGGCCATCGACATCATGCGCGAACTGGGGCTGGGGCCCGACGACGTGCGCGCCAAGGTGAGCGACCGCCGGTTGCTCAACCTGCTGCTGGCGTCGATCGGCGTGGGCGAAGCGCAGCTGGGCGCCGTATACGCGGTGCTCGACAAGATCGTGCGTGTGCCGCACGAGGTGACTCGCGAAAAGCTGGAGCTGGCCGGACTCGTGCCGAACCAGGTGGAGCGCGTGATGGGACTCGCCGATGTCTCGTCGATGGACGATCTCGAGCGTGACTTCGGGCACGTGGAAAGCGTGAAGCCCGCGCTCGAGCAGTTCGGGCGTTACCTCGGGCACCTGCACGCTCTCGGCGTCGAGGCATGGGTGGACATCGACCTTTCTATCGTGCGCGGGCTCGCCTACTACACGGGCACGGTCTTCGAGCTGTTCGACGCGCGGGGCGAGCTGCGGGCGATCTGCGGCGGTGGCCGGTACGACAACCTGCTGGCCGCGCTCGGCGGGGTGGACCTCCCGGCGCTTGGCTTCGGCATGGGCGACGTGGTGCTCGGCGAGCTGCTCAAGGCGCACGGGCTGTTCGACGATGCGGTGAACGACGGTCCCGAGTTCTGGGTGGTGAGCACCGTGCACAACGTCCCGGCCACGGTGCTCGGCACCGCCGCCGCGTTGCGGCGGCTTGGGTACTCCGCCGAGTACGTGCTGAACGAGGAGAAGCTGCGCACGCAGAAGTCGGCGGCGCAGATCAAGGCAGCGGAGCGCGCCGGCGCCTCGTGGCTGGTGATTTTCCGCGACGACGAACACGCCGAGGTGCGGCCGCTCGCGCGCCAGAAGGGCGCGGAGGACCGGGAATGGCCGGTGATCGCGCTGCACGATTTGCAGGATCCCGAGCGCGGATATGCCGCGCTCGCCGCGGCGGGGGTGCCCGCCGCCCGTGAAGACTGACCTACCTGACCGATGGCTGACGACAAGAAGCTGACGACCCGCGCCGCCGACTTCAGCGCGTGGTACAACGAACTGGTGTTGCGCTCGGAGCTGGCCGACTACTCGCCGGTGAAGGGCTCGATGGTCATCCGCCCCAATGGATACGGCATCTGGGAGCGGATGCAGCGCGCCCTGGACGACATGTTCAAGGCGACGGGGCACCAGAACGCGTACTTCCCGCTGCTCATTCCCGAGAGCTTCATGAAGAAGGAGGCGCAGCACATCGAGGGGTTTGCCCCCGAGTGCGCGGTGGTGACGCACGGCGGCGGCAAGCTGCTGGAGGAGCCGCTGGTCATCCGGCCGACGTCGGAGACGATCATCTACCACATGTTCGCCAAGTGGACGCAGTCGTACCGCGACCTCCCCATCCTGATCAACCAGTGGGCGAACGTCGTGCGTTGGGAAATGCGCACGCGGCTGTTCCTGCGCACGCTCGAGTTCCTCTGGCAGGAGGGGCACACGGCGCACACCACGCATGACGAGGCGCAGGAAGAGACGATTCGCATGCTGAACGTGTACCGCACGTTCATGGAAGAGTGGATGGCGATGCCCGTGATCACCGGGCTCAAGAGCGAAAGCGAGAAGTTCGCCGGTGCCCTTCGCACCTACGCGTGCGAGGCGATGATGCAGGACAACAAGGCGCTGCAGGCGGGAACGTCGCACAACCTCGGGCAGAATTTCTCCAAGGCCTTCGAGCTGAAGTTCCAGGACGAGAAGGGCGAGATGGCGTTCGCCTGGAACACGTCGTGGGGCGTGAGCACGCGGATGATTGGCGGCCTGGTCATGACGCACGGCGACGACACGGGGCTGCGCGTGCCGCCGAAGCTGGCGCCGATCGAGATCGTGATCGTGCCCATCTGGAAGAACGACGACGAACGCGCCCGCCTGACCGGGGCGGCGCTGACGCTCAAGGGCGAGCTGACCGCGTGGCCGGGGCGCGAGGGCGGCGACCGCCTGCGGGTGCACGTCGACCTGCGCGACGGCCTGAAGCCGGGCGCCAAGTACTACGAGTGGGAGTTGCGCGGCGTGCCGCTGCGCTTCGAGCTTGGCCCCAAGGACCTCGAGAAGCAGGCGGTGTTCGCGGCGCGGCGCGACACGCGCGAGAAGCAGTCGATGCCCATGGCCGGGCTCCCCGAGGCGGCCGCGGCGCTGCTGGCGCGGATCCAGCAGGACATGTTCGCCGCGGCGCTCGAGCGACGCGAGGCGAACAGCGTGCGTGGCGACATCGCCTACGATCGCTTCAAGGAGATCATGGAGGGCGCCGGCGGGTTCGTGTATGCCGGCTGGTGCGGCGGCGCGGTCTGCGAGGCCAAGGTGAAGGAAGAGACCAAGGCGACCATTCGCTGCATGCCCGATGCGGAATTCCGCAGCGCCGTGGCACCGGAGCACTGCCTGTGCTGCGGCCAGCCGGCGATCACCGAGGCGCTGTGGGCGCGCGCGTACTAGGGCGCTCCTTCGAGCGCCGCGACGGCGCCCTGTGGTGCGAGGGAGTGCCGCTCTCGTGCATCGCCGAGGGCGCCGGGACGCCGGCGTTCGTGTACGGTGCGCATGCGCTGCGCGAGCGGTATCGCGCGCTCGATGCCGCGCTCGCTGGCGTGCCGCACCGGATTCACTACTCGCTGAAGGCCAACAGCAGCCACGGGCTGCTGCAGGTGCTGCGCGCCGAGGGGTGCGCCGCCGACGTGGTGTCGGGTGGCGAGCTGATGCGCGCGCAGCGCGCCGGCTTCGCGCCGTCGGAGATCATCTTTGGCGGGGTGGGGAAGACACGCGCGGAGATTCGCGCCGGCCTGCAGGCCGGGGTGAAGCTGCTCAACCTCGAGTCGGCGGCCGAACTGGCGATCGTCGAGGAAGAGGCACGGGGGATGGGCGTGCGCGCCGACATCGCCCTGCGCGTGAACCCCGAAGTGCACGTGGCCAACGCGCACGAGTACATCGCCACCGGGTCGCGAGGCCACAAGTTCGGCATTCCCTGGGGCGACGTGCCGGACATCGCGGCACGCGCCATCGCGTCGAAGCACGTGGAGCTGCTCGGGCTCGACATGCACGTCGGCTCGCAGCTGATGTCGCTCGACCCGTACCGCGACGGAGTGGAACGCCTGGCCGAGCTGGCCCGCACGCTGCAGGCGCGGGGAGCGCCGCTGCGATACCTCGATGCCGGCGGCGGGCTGCCGGCGCGCTACGGCGCCGAGGACGCTCCCGACCTCGAACTGTTCGCCAGCATCATCGTTCCGGTGGCGGCGGCGCTGGGGCTCGAACTCATCGTCGAGCCGGGACGCTTCGTGATGGCGGAGGCGGGCGTGCTGCTCACCCGCGTGCTGTACCGCAAGGCGACGGGCGGCACGGACTTCGTCATTTGCGATGCGGGGATGTCGGAACTGCTGCGTCCGTCGCATTATGACGCGTACCACGCGATCGAGGCAGTGCAGCCTCGCGGTGGCACGGCGACCGTGGATGTCGTGGGGCCGATCTGCGAGACGGGCGACTTTCTGGCCCGTGACCGGCTGATGGACGACGTGCTTCCGGGCGACTTGCTCGCGGTGCACACTACAGGGGCCTACGGCTACGCAATGGCGCTCACCTACAACAGCCGTCCCCGCGCCCCGGAGGTGCTGGTGGACGGATCTCGCTGGACGGTGATCACGCGCCGGGAAACGTACGATGACCTGGTCCGGCTCGAAGCCGGCACACTCGAATGGAAGGAGGCCTGATGCGCGTCGGTCTCATCAGTGATACGCACGACCGGCTGCCGGCGATTGTCCGGCTGCTGAAGGAGTTCCAGCAGCGGCAGGTGGACATGGTGCTGCACGCCGGCGATTACTGCGCGCCGTTTGCGCTGCAGCCGTTCCAGGACTATGCGGCACCCATGGTGGGCGTCTTCGGCCGCAGCGACGGAGACCGCGAGGGGTTGAAGGCGATCGCCGCGCAGGCGCTGGCCTGCGAGTTGTTCGAGGCGCCGCACTCCATGCAGCTCGGCGAGCACAAGATCCTGCTGGTGCACGATCTCGCCGACGTGTCGGAGCGCTCGATGCTCTCGCACGGCCTCGTGGTGCACGGCCACGAGCACAAGCAGGAGATGAAGACGCGGGGCGACACGCTGATCGTGAACCCGGGCGAAGGGTGCGGCTGGGTGAACGGAGCGCCGACGGCGGCGATTCTCGACCTCGAGACGAAGCATGTGGAGTTCGTGAAGCTGGACGGGCCGGAGTGGAAATTCTGAGGATAGTCGATAGTCGATAGTGGAGAGTCGATAGTGGATAGTTGGTAGCGGATAGTGGAACGTCGTCTCCGACAACCCCGAGATTCGTGTCGCGCATACTCATCCTCGATTGCGGTTCGCAGTTCACCCAGCTCATTGCCCGCCGGGTGCGCGAGGCGCGCGTCTACTGCGAAATCCACCCGCCCACCCGGACGCTCGAGTGGATCCGCGAGTGGAACCCGACGGGGATCATCCTCTCGGGCGGGCCGAGCTCGGTGACCGACGAGGGCGCGCCGGCGTTTGATCCGCGCATCCTCGATGCGGCACCGCTGCTCGGTGTCTGCTACGGCATGCAGTGGATCACGCTGGCCGAAGGCGGGCGCGTGGTCGGCGGCGGCGGACGCGAGTATGGTCGCGCCGAGGTGCAGGTGGTGGAGCCCGCCGGAATGTTTGCCGGCTTCGCCGACGGCGAGAAGACGACCGTCTGGATGAGTCACGGCGACCACGTGGAGGACGCGCCGCCCGGCTACGTGGTGACCGCGAAGAGCGACCGCGTCATCGCCGGCTTCCGGCACGCGACCAAGCCCATTCACGCCGTGCAGTTTCACGCCGAGGTGGCGCACACGGTGCGCGGCGCCGACATCATCCAGAATTTCCTGTTCGGCGTCTGCGGCTGCGCCCCCGACTGGACGCCGGGGCACTTCATCGACATCGAGGTGGCCAAGATCCGCGCGCTCGTCGGCGACCGGCACGTCATCTGCGGCCTGTCGGGTGGTGTGGACTCGTCGGTGGCGGCCGCGCTGGTGCACAAGGCGATCGGCGACCAGCTGACGTGCATCTTCGTGGACAACGGCCTGCTGCGCCTGCACGAGCGCGAACAGGTGGAACGCACCATGGGGCAGCACCTCGGCATCAAGCTCATCACGGTCCGGGCCGAGGATCGCTTCCTGTCGGCGCTCGCCGGCGTGGAAGAGCCGGAACTGAAGCGGCGGATCATTGGGCACACGTTCATCGATGTCTTCGAGGATGCCGCGGCCGAGGCTGGGCAAGGGGCGGAGTTCCTTGTCCAGGGAACGCTCTATCCCGACGTCATCGAATCCGTGAGCGCCAAGGGTGGCCCGAGTGCGACCATCAAGACGCATCACAACGTGGGTGGGCTCAAGGCCGACATGAAGTTCGAGCTCATCGAGCCGCTGCGCGAGCTGTTCAAGGATGAGGTCCGCAACGTGGGCCGCGAACTGGGCTTGCCCGAAGAGATGGTCGGACGGCATCCGTTCCCCGGCCCGGGCCTCGCCATTCGCGTGCTTGGCGCTGTAGACCGCGGCATCCTCGACACGCTGCGCCAGGCCGATGCGATCTACCTCGAGGAGATCCGCTCGGCCGGCCTGTATGGCGACATCTGGCAGGCGTTCGCCGTCTTCCTGCCCGTGCGTTCGGTGGGCGTGATGGGTGACGGCCGCACCTACGAGCACGTGGTGGCGTTGCGCGCGGTGACGAGCACCGACGGGATGACGGCCGACTGGTTTGCGTTTCCGCCCGAAGTGCTGGGCCGCATCTCCAGCCGCATCATCAACGAGGTCAAGGGCGTGAACCGCGTGGTGTACGACGTGAGTTCCAAGCCGCCGGCGACGATCGAGTGGGAGTGAGCGCTCGGCGAGGCCGTCGTCGGGCCGCCGCCTGATCCCCATGCAACCCCCCGCATTCGCCTGGCCTTCGCGCATCGAGCTTCGCGAGATGCTCGGGCTGGCCGCACCCGTGGTGGTTGTGCAAGTGGGACTGCAGCTCATGGGCTTCATTGACACGCTGATGGTCGGACGCGTGTCGGCCGATGCGCTGGCCGCCGTTGCGCTCGGCAACTTCTACTTCTTCAACATCGCCATCTTCGGCATGGGCACGCTGATGGCGCTGGATCCCGTGGTGTCGCAGGCGCTGGGCGCCGGCGACCAGGCCGGCGCGCGCCGTGGCGTCCAGCGCGGCGTACTGCTGGCGCTGGCCGTGAGCCTGGTGACCGGACTCGCGTTTCTCGGCAGCGGTGCGGCGTTTCGCCTGCTGCGGCAGCCCGACGCGGTGGTGCCGCTCGCCCGTGACTTCGTGCAGTTGAGCATCGCGGGGCTGCCGCCGTTCTTCGTGTTCGTCGTCCTGCGACAGTCGCTGCAGGCCATGCTCACGGTGCGACCCCTGCTGCTGGCGATGCTCATCGGCAACGGGGTCAATCTCTTCGCCAACTGGGCGCTGATCTTCGGGCACTTGGGCGCCCCACCCATGGGTGTGGCCGGGTCCGCCTGGTCGACGGTGTTTGCCCGCTGGGTGATGCTGGCCGTCCTCCTGGTCGCCGGTTGGCCGACGCTGCGGCCGCACCTCAAGGGCTCGTGGCGCGCAGCCGCTGCAGTGGGGCCGTTATGGCGTACGCTGCGCCTGGGACTGCCGATCGGCCTGCAGTGGTTCTTCGAGGCCGGCGCGTTTGCCATGGCCACCCTGATGTTCGGCTGGCTCGGCCTGGTTCCGCTGGCGGGACATGAGGTGGCGTTGAGCCTGGCGTCACTCACGTTCATGGTGCCGGTCGGGTTCTCGAGCGCCGCGGCGGCACTGGTCGGCAACGCGGTGGGACGTCGGGACATGCCGTCGGCTCGGCGCCACGCCGCCGGCGCCTGGGTTCTCGGCGTCGGCTTCATGGCCGTCAGCGGACTGCTGATGCTCGCCTTTCCCCGCGCCATCGCGCAGTGGTTCACGCAGGATCCGGCGGTCATCGCGGTGGCGGCGTCGCTGATACCGATTGCCGGTGTCTTCCAGGTCTTCGACGGCACGCAGGCGGTGGCGGGCGGCCTCGCGCGAGGCACCGGCGACACCAAGGTGCCGATGCTCCTGCACCTGTGCGGATTCTGGGCGATCGGCATACCGCTGTCGGCGCTGCTCGGTTTCGGGACGAACCTGGGAGGCGCGGGCATCTGGTGGGGGCTCACGGCAGGCCTCATCGTCGCGGCGATGCTGCAATCGTGGCGTGTGCACCGCCGCCTGAGGCTCGACATCTCGCGAGTGGTCGTGGAGCATCCGGCGGCCGGGGTCTGAACACGAAACAGGCGAAGCGCAACGGCGCTTCGCCTGACGGTGCCGACCTACGCGCGGAAGGCCGCGCTAGATGCCCTTTTCCTCGAGCAGTTTCATGAACTGCGCCGGATCGGCGAGCGCATTCAGGCGCGCGGGGAGATCGGGCTCCTTGGAGAACTGGGCAATCTTGCCGAGCACCGGGAGGTACTGGTTCGACACTTCCAGGGGCGGCGCGACAATGAGAAAGAAGAAGTGCACCGACTGGCCGTCCATCGCCTTGAAGTCGACGCCATCGCGCTTGCGGCCGAAGGCCACGCGCAGCTTGTCGACAACGAGTGAGCGGCAGTGAGGAATGGCAATGCCGCTACCGATGCCGGTGGAACCCAGATTCTCGCGGCGTTTGAGCATCTTGAACAGCATCTGCTCGTTCTTGTCATCGAGCTTGAGCAGGCCGATCAGTTCCTTGAGGATATCGTCCTTGGTCGTCCCGGCCAGTTCGAGCTGAACGGCATCTTCGGAGAAAAATTCGCGCAGTTCCATACAGGGCCCCAGTAACGCGGAAATGATCGATCGTGATACAATTTTACTGTGCGGCACGAGTGAAGTCAAATCGTGTTGTTGCACGGACTTGGCGTTCCGCTTAGGTTGCGGAGGATGCCCATTTTCCCCTTCCCGGTCTCCACCGCGGTGCCCGTTTTTCTGGCGCCAATGGCGGGGGTGTCGGAGTCGCCGTTCCGGCGCCTCTGCCGCCGATATGGCGCGGACGTCGTCGTGACGGAGTTTCTCTCCGCTGAGGGGATTCGCCGGGAGAACGAAGCGACGCTGAGCAAGCTGCGCTTCGGACCCGACGAACGGCCGATCGGTGTCCAGATCTTCGGTGCCGAGCCCGAGGCGATGGGCGAGGCCACGCGCCTGGTGACCGACGTCTTCCAGCCGGATTACATCGACATCAATTTCGGCTGTCCGGTGAAGAAAGTCGTTCGCCGCAACGGCGGATCGGGATGTCTCAAGGACCTCGACCTGGTTCAGGCGGTGATCCGCGCCGTGGTCTCGGGCACGCACCTGCCGGTCACGGTGAAGATCCGCAGCGGGTGGAGCGAGGACCTGCGTGACCCGGTGGGGATCGCATTGCGCTGCCAGGACGCTGGTGCGCGCATGCTCGCGCTGCACGCGCGCACGCGCACGCAGATGTACACCGGTTCGGCCAACTGGGACGAGATCGCCCGCGTGGTCGACGCGCTCGACATTCCGGTGCTTGGGAACGGCGACATCAAGACGGCGGCCGATGCTCACCGCATGTGGACGCAGACCAACTGCGCCGGCGTGATGATCGCCCGCGGTTCGTACGGCCAGCCGTGGATCTTCCGCGAGGCGCGTGCGCTGATTGATGGCACGCCGGTGCCGCGTACGCCCACCGTGCCGGAGCGGTTTGCCTCCGCGCTCGAACATGCGAGGATGGTGCAGGAGTACGAAGCCGACCTCGTGGGCGCGGCACTCGAGTTCCGCAAGCACCTGGGTTGGTACGTGAAGGGACTGCCGGGGTCGGCCGACCTGCGGCGCCGGCTGCATGCGGTCAACTCGTTCGATGAAGTC
The DNA here is from genome assembly GCA_038041995.1 of Gemmatimonadota bacterium. Lineage (GTDB taxonomy): Bacteria > Gemmatimonadota > Gemmatimonadetes > Gemmatimonadales > Gemmatimonadaceae > PNKL01. The sequence continues at coordinate 11,484 of JBBTFF010000060.1, forward strand.
GCGGGGATCTTCAGCGACTATCTGGCGAGCGACTGGATGCAGGCGCTGGCGCAGGGCGAGGCGGCCGCCGCTGCGGGATGGCTGGCGTGACACGCGAACGCGTGCGCGCGCTGCTCGCCGAGGTGGCGGCGGGGAAGCGCACGGTGGAGGATGCACTGGCACACCTCGACGCGGCGCCGGTCGAGGACCTGCTTTTCGCGCAGATCGATCACCATCGGGCCCTGCGCCAGGGGTATCCCGAGGTCGTCTTCGGTGAAGGAAAGACCCCCGAGCAGACGATGCTGATCTGCGAGCGGCTGGCCGCGCGCGGCGACGGGTTTCTGGTGACGCGTTCCAGCGAGTCCACGCGCGCCGCGCTGGCTGCGGAGTATCCCGGCGCCGAGATCGACGCACTGGGGCGCAGCGTGCTCCTGCGCGCGGCCTCGGCGACGCCGCCGTTGGATACCGGGGCGCTGGTGGTGACGGCGGGCACCGGAGACCTGCCCGTCGCGCAGGAGTGTGTCGTTGCCCTGAGCGCCTTCGGCCACGCTGCCCGGCGCGTGGCCGACGTTGGCGTGGCTGGCATTCACCGGGTCCTGGCCCAGCAGGAGACGCTGCGCTCTGCTCGCGTGGTCGTGGTGGTGGCCGGGATGGATGGCGCCCTGCCGTCGGTCGTCGGCGGCATGGTGCGTGTTCCGGTGATCGCGGTGCCGACCAGCATCGGGTACGGCGCGAGTTTCCAGGGGCTGTCGGCGCTGCTGACGATGCTCAACTCCTGCGCCGCGGGCGTGGTGGTATGCAACATCGACAACGGGTTCGGGGCCGCGGTCGCCGCAACGCGCATTCTCTCGCTGGCGCCGTAGCTCGTGGCCATCGCGGTCGCGTTCTTCCTGCTGGGGTGCGTGGCCGGTCTCGCCGGTGGATTGCGGCTGGTGCGTTGGCGCCGCGGGGAGGGCGATCGCCCACCAGTCGAAGTGACACCGATCCGGCGGCCGGAACACAATCCGGCGCGCGTGCTGCGCGGCGGCAGCATGGCGACGAACACCGATCGCGACGCCCACGAGCTGGTGGACGAACTGCGCCCATTCCTTCACGACGTGGCGCGCCAGCATGGCGCGATCGAGGTGACGCTCTGGCGGCACGCCGTCGGTGACGTCGGACGGTACGAGATCGTGGCGTGGTCCGGGGAAGGGCCTCGACCCGCCGCAGTCGGCTGGGGCAATGCCGCGGAGCGTGCGCTGGTGGAGTGGTCGGCCACGGAGCAGATGGTCGGTTTCGAGCGCCGCGACGGAGAACCCACGGTGGCCATCTGTCCGGTGAAGTTCGCCTCCGGTGAGCCGACGGGAGCGATCGTGTTTCGCGCGGCGGAGAAGTTCGCCACGAGGCGCGACGCGTTGCGCGACTGGCTGCCGCGACACGCCGCACAGGTGGGGCGCCACGTGAGCCTGTTCACGACGCGCAACGAAGTGGCGCGGCAAAGCCGGTTCACGCGCGCGCTGCTGCGGATTGCCCGCGACCTCCAGCGCGTGCACGAACCGAGGACGCTGAAACTCGCGTTGTGCAACTACGCCTGCGAGGTCACCGGCGGCGATTTCGCCGCGCTGGTACGCTGGGACGCCGCGGCGCAGGTAGGCCGCGTCGCCGCGTGCACCAGCGATGCCCCTGACTTGCTGCGCGAAGGGGCGGTGACGGCGAGTTCCCTGGTGGGTGCAGCCTGCGCCGACGGCAGTGCCGCGTTCTGGGAGGATGCACGCTTCCTGATGGAGCGCGGGGGCGTGCTGCGCGACGATGACGGCGGTTTTGTCGCGGGTTCGTTCGCGGTGCTGCCATTGCTGCGAGGCGGCCATGCCATTGGCGCGCTGGTGGTCGGCGCCGAGCGGCCCGGCGTGCTGCGGGCGCTCGAGATCCGCAACGGCAGCGTGCTTTGTGCGCTGGCGGTGAACGCGCTCGAGGCCGCATGGGAACTGGCGGAGACGAGCCTGCGATCGCGCACCGACGCGCTCACCGGCCTCTGGAACCGGCGGCACTTCGACGAGCAGTTGGAGCGGGTGCTGGCCGAGACCGACCGGTTTGGCGGCTCGTGCGCGCTGGTGATCTGCGACATCGACTTCTTCAAGAAGGTCAACGACACCTACGGTCACGAGGCCGGTGACGCCGTGCTGGTGCAGGTGGCGGAGGCGCTGCGCGAGGCGGTGCGCACGGTGGATGTCTGCGCGCGGATCGGCGGCGAGGAACTGGCCGTGATCCTGCCACAGACGTCGCTGGAGGGGGCGGTGGAACTGGCCGACCGTCTGCGGCAGCGCATCGAGTCACTGGTCGTGCCGCACGACGGCGTGACGCTGCGCGTGACCGCGAGCATGGGCGTGGCGACGTACCGGGTGGGCGAGGCGGGGAAGGCGCAGCTGTTCAAGCGGGCGGACGAGAAGCTGTACCTGGCCAAGAATGGCGGACGGAACCGGGTGGAGTGGTAGGGAACCGGAAGAGCGGATCCGCGGGCGCAGCCCCTTCCGCGATCCGGTTCGAATTCCGGAATCGCCTTCCAGTTCCGCCATCCGAGTTCCGGTTCGCGAGGAAACCCGCTATGTTACAAGGGTAGTCATGGGGGCGACCTGGTTTCGATTGTGAAGGTGGCTTCGTAGCTGCGTGCCGAGGTCCTCGGGTTCCTCGTAAAACCGCCTGGGAAACGTTATCTGCGAACAACAACTTCGCTCTTGCTGCGTAAGGCTTAGGCTTTACCCCAGCAGTGCCTGGTGGGCAGCCCTCCCGGGGCGGCTCGTCAGGTATCGCAAATCCGGGATAGCGCATCCGTACGCCTTCGGCGGAGGCGCGAAACTCTAGAAGGCTCATCTGTCGGTCGGGCGCTCACCACCCAGCCGCCGGAAACATCAATCGGTGAGCTACGCACGTAGACGCTGTGAATGATCCTCTGCAAGACGGGAGTTCGACTCTCCCCGCCTCCACTGGTTCGAATGCGAAGGAGAAACAGCGGCGTCCGAAGGGGCGCCGCTGTTTCGCTGTTTCGACCGGAAACCGGCCGATGTGCGTGCGGATCGCGGGACTGGGCGTACATTACCGTATCGCTTCGCCGCCGAACCCGCCGGTCGGGGCAACGACGTTGATCGGTTCGATCAGAGCACGCACAACCCGAATCGAGGGGGGATATCCACGTGAAGACTCACCCGCTGGTCGCGTTCGTGGTCGCTGCAATCTCGCTCGCCGCCCTGCCACTCCAGCTGCTGACGGCGCAGCAGAAGACACCACCGCCTCCGATTGCCAAGCAACCGGGCGCCGCGCGCGTTCCTGGAACGACCCCGGACCGTGCAGCCAGCGTCGTGGCCGCCACGCGTCCGGCGGCGCCAGCGGCACTGGAGGTGCGCGCCGGCTTGTTTCGGGAGGCGATCCTCAGCTGGAACCCCGTCCCGGGCGTCACGCAGTATCGGGTCTTCGGGCCACCGCCCATGCCAGCCGCCGGCGCCGTCGTCAGCCCACCAATGGGCAGCCTCCCCACGTATCGGGCCACCGGCCTGGCGGCTGGCACGAACACGTTCACCGTGTCTAGTGAATATCTCGGCGTCGCCAATACGCCCGGCCTGCCCTCGGCCAGTCTCCTCGTGTTGCCGTTTTCGCCGGTGAGCGCCAGTGTGAGCGTCGAGCTGGCCAGCACGGCAGTGAGCCTCTCCTTCTATCACACAACCGCTGAACCGCTGACGTTCAGGCTGTATCGCGACGATGGTCGCGGCGGCGCGAAGAGCGAGATCACCGCGGGCCTGCAATGGACCCGCCCCCCGGGGTCGCTGCCCGGTACGACGAAGATCTCGGCGAAGTCGCTTGGACTCGACCTGACACCCGACAGATCCTACCAGTACCAGTTGACGGCCAGCACGGCGAGTGGGGAGATCTATCGTAGCCCGCCGATTCCCGTGAGCGTTCCCCAGTTCATCGTGCGGGGCACCATTCCACTCGCGGGCGATCGCGTCGTCATCGAGTGGAACCCGTTCGGCACGGCACCCTATCGGGTGCAGAAGGGCGCGGTGACGAGCGCGGGGCTCACGATGGACTTCGTGCGCGATGCCGCCGGCAACCCGATGAACTTCACCGGCACGAGGTTCGAAGATGCGGTGGTCCAGCGGGGTGTCACGTACACCTACATGGTCTGTGCGCGCATTCCGCTCGGCGACGCATGCCCCGGCGTCGAAGTGAGGGTGCCGGCGGCCCCGTAGCCGCACGCGGCGGGCAGGGCGCCGCGGTGTCCAGGGCCCTGCGCCTTCGAGGATCGCAGCATTGCCGAACGTACGACGGGCACCCGTCGAGCGGGCGCCCTTCGTATTCAGGTCATCATCGTCATGCGAATGGACGCGGACGATTGCCGGCGTCCACCGAACCTGAGACAGACGTTGCCCGCCAAACGTGCGATCCAAACGTGCGATCAGCACAAACGTGCGATCAGCATTGCCGAGCGCTGCGGCGCGGTCCATACTGCCCGCGTGCCTTTCCACCTCTCAGGAGGGAATCCGTGATGCGACGCACGACTCTGCTCGTCCTGCTGCTGGTCGCTGGCAACGCGACGGGCGTCGCCGCGCAGACGCCGGGGCGGCTCGATGCCTGTGCGCTGATGCTGAAGTCTGACGTCGATGCCGCGTTCGCGCCGCGCGTGTTTCGAGAGGGCGAGAAAGGGCGGGGCGACTTCGTCGGCACGGCCAAGCTGGCGACGGTGGCGAGTTGCACGTACACGTCGCGCGGCGCTTCGCTGCGAGACCTGCTGACGGTCGGCGTTCTCGCGAGGCGCGCACCGAGCGACCAGAGCGGGGTCACCGTCGCGGCAGCCAAGGCCGGCGCCGTCACGCTCAACATGACGCCCGTCGATGTGCCGGGGCTGGGCAACGCCGCCTACTGGGTCAACATGGGAAGCAGCGTGCGACCGATCGTCCAGCTGAACGTCCTCAAAGGCAAGAGGCTCTGGCTCGTCTTCAGCGCGACGGCCGCCGGGCTGAACACGGACACCGCGCTGGCGGGCCTCACGACGGTGGCCAGGGCGACGCTGGCGCGGCTCTGATTCGCGGCCACCAATGTGCCGTGCGGCATCGTGTCGGCGTCGATCGCAGCACCTGGGCTCCACCGGGTTCGCTGTGAGGGTTCGTCCCCTTGCTCACTGCCAGAGATTGCCCGATGGTTCGTGTGAGATGTTCCCGTACACAGGTGACCACGTTCAGGAGGCGGGACTTATGCGTTGCGCGACCGCGATCATTCTTGCTTTTGCACTCACCACGAGTTCTGCCGGAGCCCAGGACGTTTGTGCCGGGGCCGCTCCGCAGAAGGCGATGAAAGGTCGCATGGCCGCGCCGGCCGCCGCCCCGACTCGCGCCGGAAGGGCGATCGATGTCGGGACGGTCGGCGCCGCCCGCGGCACGAGCCTGTACCCCGGCTCCGGTGCCGGCCCGATTCCCGACGTCACCGACTGGAAGCCGCGCGGCAAGATCCCGATGGGGACCGAGCTGATCATCCAGGGGCGCGGTCTCGTGCCGGGACAGTTCGTCGCGATGCTCGCGGGATCGCTGCTCGCGCCGACGACGCAGTCGGCGTCGGAAATCCGGTTTCGCGTCACGGATGCCTCGGACGCGAGCCCGCTCATCGTGTACAACACGAACGGACAGCCGAGGACCCTGGAGAGCGCGTACCTCGTGTACGATCCGACGCCGTACATCACGCGCGTGGTGCCGACTTCCTTCGGCCCCAGCGATGTCGTCACCATCTGTGGCACCAGTCTCTTCGACGCGTTCTTCGACGACATTTATTCGCCGTTTCCCGTAACCGGCGTACCGAACCTGAGTACCGTCACGAAGGCCAACGGCAAATTCGTTCGTATTGGTCGAGACTGGCTGGAAATCGTGAATCCGTCGGTTTCCCCCGCGGGTGACCGGATTACGTTTCAGGCGGGGTATGTCTATACGACAGCGCGCACCTGCAACGGCCGGGCGAGTTGCAGCACGCCGGCTGGTATTACGGATCTCGCGGCGTCCTTTGCCGACGTTCCCGCCTCGCTCACCGGCGCCCTCACCGTCAATCTCAGTGGAGTTGGCCGGTGGGTTCTCGGACCGTCGCTGACCTGGCATCCCCCGGTTCCCCGCATCACCAGGGCATTCGGAAGGCTCCTCGGGACACGTGATCCCTTCGTGCTCCTGCCGACGGCCAGCACCCGCGACTTCAGCCCGATGGTCTTCGTCGAGGGAGTGAATCTCCAATGGGCCAGTTTCCGGCTCGGGCCAATGGACATCAACTCCTTCTCCGGAAAGACGGATGTATCCACCGGGTTCTTGATTCCCTTGAATGCCTCGAGCGGCCAGATCTGCGCAACCCAAGGCGCCCAGACTGGCTGCATCAAGTCCCCGGAGATCTTCGGCGGGCCGGTGATCTCGCGGACGCCGCCGATGCCGCTCGCGCTGCGCACCAGCTACACGATTGAGGGGCTGAACCTCCTGCCGCCGCCGAGCGTCACCGGGTTGAAGTACCTCTTCGCCGCGAGCACCATCATACTCGATGCGACGGCAGCAAATACGGCCTGCAATATGGTGTTGCAGGTGCTGGAACACACGGCGAACCGCATTGTGTTTCGCATCGGCGACCCGGCGAACACCGCGCCGGTGCAGGCGAACTGCTCGACGGGTCCGCTCTTCCAGCCGCACCCCGACTTGACGTTCACTATCTGGGCGAGTATGCCGGGCGCACCCGTGCGGCAGGGGCTGCTCCAGGGAATTCCCTTCTACCTGAAACCCTGAGCTACCCAAACACGAACCGCGCCGACCCACCCGGGTCGCCGCGGTTCGTGCGTCGGTACCGGTCACGAGTGAGAACTACCTCACACGGCACCACCAAGCTGCTTCCGCGCAAACGCGCCGATGCCGGGTATCTCGAATTCATTGCCCTGGAAAGCCTGCCACATGAGCCAGAGCCAGAGGATGAAACCGCCCAGCCCCAGCACGAGACTGGTCACGATGCCGATGATCCACCCCAGCATGGGCACCGACGAGAAGAACGAGAGGCCGAAGGAGACGATGATCCAGGCGATGCACAGGACCGTCGACTGCATCGCGTGGAAGCGCACGAAGCGATTCTCTTTTTCGACGACGAGAAAGAGGATGCCGGTGATCGGTCCCAGCAGGTAGGCCAGGGCGCCGGCCAGGTTCTGTGAAAGGCCGGTGGCGGTGGAGCCGCCGCCGGGTGAGTCGTTGGGCGTGGTCACGTTGGCTCTCCGCAGAGTGAGAGGGGCGTCTCGAAGGACGCAGCTATATTGAGCGCAAACGCCGGCCACCGCCAGCGGGTGAGCGTGACAAGGGCCCATCGCCGCCGTCCCATTGCGGCCGCTCCGGGAATGACCGATCTTCCCGCACGCCCTGATCGTCGTCGCGCATTCAAGGAGTTGCCCGTCATGAGACACTCACGGCCCGTGCTCGCACTGGCGCTCGTCATCGGCTCCACGGCGGCGCTCGCCCAGCAGCCCGCCACGCAGAAGCTCCGCGTCGCGGTGATGGACCTCTCAGGATCGGCGCTCAAGATGCAGCAGGCCACGTCGGGACTCGGTGGTGGCATGCCGGGCGTGCAGACGACGACCACCATCGCCCTCCCGGCGCCTGCCGAGTTTGCACGCGGGCTCACCGAGATGCTCGGCACCGTGCTCGTCAAGACAGGCCGCTTTGTCGTGCTCGAGCGCGCCGCCATGATGCAGATCGATCAGGAGCAGGCGCTCGCCGCTGCCGGAAAGACCACCAAGGAAACCGGCGCGAAGACCGGCGCCATTCTCGGCGCGCAACTGATGATCACCGGCGACATCACGGGTTTCGCGTATGCCAAGTCGAGCATCGGTGGCAAGATGGCGAACGTGCTCAAGGGGGTCACGATCTCGTCGGAACGAGTGACCGCCGAGGTCATCATCGACCTGCGCCTGGTGGATCCGTCCACCAGCGAGCTGATCTACTCGGCGAAGGGGGAGGGCAAGGCGAGCCAAACCGGCGTCGCCACCGACCTCACCAGGGATGACAAGTCATGGAGCGCCGGTGGCAGCACGTCGACGCCCCTGGGCCAGGCGTCGCGCGACGCCCTGGCCAGCGCCGTCAAGGCGCTGATGGTGGGAATGCCGAAGATTGCCTGGACCGGACGCGTGATCGACGTGCGCGAAGGCGTGGTGTATGTGAACGCCACGGCCGTGGACGGCATGAAGCCCGGGCTCGAGCTCCTGGTGTTCGAGATGGAGCCGGCGCTCGTCGATCCGGAAACCGGCAAGTCGCTGGGCGCTCCCGAGCGTCAGGTCGGCACGATCGTCATCGACAAGGTGCTGGAGAAGTTCAGCACGGCGAAGGTCACCGTCGGCGACGGGATCGCGCGCGGACACGTGCTGCGGTTCAGGGCACCGTAGGCGCGGCGCGTGGGCGCTGGTGGGCAACCAGGGCGAGCGGCACGTTTCGCACGCCCGGCCACCGATGCGCATTGCCTGCCGCATCGCGCACGAGAAGTTGCGCAGAAATGCCGCCATCCAGCAACACCGCGTCCACGGCGCCAAGGGCGCCCATCACGGCGGCCATCTCCGGCGTCGTGAGCCCGAACGGCACGCGGTCGAACGCACTGCCGATGGCGTCGAACCGGGTCATCGCGATGAGCAACCGGCCCTCGCCGTCGAGTCCGAGCGCCAGGCGCGCATCGCGATGCGCGACGTCCACGCCGCAGCCGGCCTCGCGCAGTTGATGCGGCACGCTGCCGGCGTTGAGCAGCGTGGGATACGACTGGAAGGCCCATCGCACACCGGCCGAATCGGGCACGGTCGCGTGGGCGAGCAGCGCGTGCAACCAGCGGTGACCGTGAACGTCGAAACGAGCGGCGCCACCGACGGGCGAAGGAACTGCGCACCGTCCAGCAATACCCACCCCCACGGCATCGAGCGCACGAACTGGCCGGCGTTGACCGCTGCCACTGCAGTAGCGCCCGCGCGGTCGAGTGACCAGGCGGCGTTTCCATCGACGAAGGCCGTGTCGAGTGTCAGGCGCACGCGGCGGGGGTCCACGCGCACCACGATGAGGCGCGTCCGCCACGCCTCGCCCACGCCGGCCAGCGCGAGTTCGCCCCACGCCGTCCCGGCGGCTCCGTCGCGCCAGCGCAGCCGA
>JBBTFF010000061.1:0-12946 GCA_038041995.1 Gemmatimonadota bacterium
TCTTCGGCGCCAAGCTGCCCGACGCCTGCGCCAGTGGCCAGACCAAGACGGCGAAGGGCGGCCTCTGCCTGCAGTCCGGACAGTTGCCGTTCGACACCGACAAGAACGGCGTTCCCGACACCGAGGCGCAGTTGCTTGCCTATCTCGCCACGCCACGCCAGTTGTCGGCCGTCTCTCCGATGCTCGCCGACGACGACAACAACAAGGACTTCCTCGACCACTTCGACGGCAAGCCGTTGCCGGACTTCCAGGGCTCGTTCGGCGGCTCCATGACGTTCCGCAAGAACTGGCGCCTCTCGACAAACCTCGAGTACCGCTTCGGCAACTACACCATCTCCAACCTCACCGACGCGTTCCGCACCTCGAGTCCCTCGAACGGCGGCAACACGCAGTTGCGCGCGGAAACCGAGGCGGCCATCCTGAACCCGGCGAGCACCCCGCAGCAGCGCCTCACTGCCGCCAACGTGTACGTCAACAAGCTCGCTGCTCTCTCGCCGTTCGATGGGCTGAACCAGCAGTTCAGCGGCGACTTCCTGCGGTGGCGCGAGCTGTCGCTCACCTACACGGCGCCGGAGAAGTGGGCCAACTACGTGGGGGGCTCGGACATGGCCGTCACCTTCTCGGCGCGCAATTTCGCGCTCTGGACCAAGTACCCGGGCGTGGACCCCGAGATCAACGTCTTCGGCCGCAGCAGCGGTGGCGGCACCAACAACAACTTCGGTGAGTCCATCGACGCCTTCGGCTTCCCGATCCCGCGCCGCTTCGGCATCAACGTGCGGGTGGGTTTCTAATGAGGAACTACATGCACAACATCATCTCTCCCCGCAGCTGGTCGCGCGGGTTCACGGCCGGCGCGCTGGCCCTGGCGCTCGGCGCGTGCTCCAGCATTCTCGACGTGAAGAACCCGAACAATGTCCCGGAGTCGGCGCTGGAGAACCCGGCTTCGGCTGACGCCCAGGCCAACGGGTCGCTGGCTTCGCTCGTGCGCATGCTATCGGGAACCACGGTGCCGTACGCCGTGGCTACTGACGAGCTCGACTGGATCGGCTCGCGCGACGCGTGGCTCGACCTCGAGACCGGCGGCCTCGGGAACTTCCTCAACGAGTTCACCGACGGCGCCTTCCCGAACGTGGGAACGGCGCGCTACCTCGGGGACCAGGCGATCGCCAACCTCGAAGCGTTCGACAAGGCGGGAACGCTGGTCAACCGTCAGTCGCTCGCTCGAGCGTACCTCTACGGCGCCGTCGTGTACGCGTCGATCGCCGACATGTACGACGACTTCGCCTTCTCCAGCAAGACGGTGCCGGCCGCGCCCGTCGGCCGCGCCAACATGAACAAGCTCTACGATACCGCCATCGGGTACCTGGGTAAGTCGCTGGCCATCGCCACCGCCACGGCGGATCGGTACAACATTACCGCCTACCGCGCCCGGGTGAAGCACGCCAAGGCCGTCTGGGGCAAGATCTCGCCCAAGGGCGCGGTGAACACGGCCAACCCGCTGGTGAACGATGCCGGCGCGGTCAGCGATGCCAATGCCGCCATCGCCATCAGCGGCGGTGACGCGAAGTTCAACATGGTCAACAACCTCGAAGCCACCGCCGGCATCAACATCTGGTTCGAGGTCAACGGCCGCAACGAGCATCGCGTGGGCGCCGCCTACACGAACCTCAAGGATCCGATCTCCGGCGCCACCGATCCGACCGCGACCGCCTCGCTGGCGGCGTTCAAGGCCTTCGGTACGCAATCCGGGACGCTCTGGATGACCAGCAATCGCGAACTGCACCTGATCCTCGCCGAGGCCTCGCTGGCCGCCGGCAACACGGCCGAGTTCACGACGCACGTGAACACGGTGCGCGCGCTCGACGGCAAGCCGGCCTACGCAGCGCAGATTCCCGCGCAGCAGATGCTGGCCTACGAGCGGCAGGCGCAGCTCTGGCTGATGCGCCGCCGCCTGGCGGACATGTACCGGTTCGGCCTGACCGACCCGAAGTGGGCCAACAACCCGAATTTCGAGTCGGCCTTCACCAACAAGGGCCTGCTCTTTCCCATTCCGAACGTGGAACGGCTGGGCAACCCCTGCATTGCCAACGCGGCGCTCTGCAAGTAACAGGGCACGCGTGACGCCGTAACCTTGGGGCGGGTTCGCTACTGGCGAGCCCGCCCCATCGGCATTATTCGATGTAGTACAGTCGCACCACTCTTTCCGGGATTCCGCGTCATGCAGCGCTTTCGTCGTCCGGCTCTCATTCTCGGCCTGTTCGCCGTGCTCACCAACACCGCGTGCTATGCATACCAGCCAGCGGCGGGCACGCCGCGCCCGGGCAATGGGGTGCGCCTTCAGTTGACGGCGGCCGGTACCACTGAACTGGCGACGCACCTCGGACCGAACGTCCAGGAGATCACCGGCCGGCTCAATGATGTGCTCCCGTCGGGCGTGCTCGTAGTCGCGCCGGAGTGGGTGAAGACGTCCAACGGCGTCTCGCAGCCGTGGAGCGGCGAGGGCTCCGTCAACGTCCCCCGTGATTTCGTTCGCTCGCTGGACGAGCGGGCTTTCAGCCGACGGAAGACGACCCTCGCGTCGGTGGCGCTGGCAGGTGGGCTCATTGCGATCGCCGTGATCGCCCTGAAGGCCGGTGGCTCCCATGGGAGCGGCGGACCGGACGGGGGCACTCCCACACGCTGAACCTGCTGCGCGCACGACGCGCGGTGACGATAACGCCAGCGGGCGCGTAATATCCTGATGATGCGCGCCCGCGCCGCCCTTCGATCAGCGCTCGTGGTCAGCCTGCAGGCCGGCCTCCTGGCCTGCCTGCTGCCGCCGTGCACCACCAGGCGACTGGACGCGCAGGCCAGCCGGCCGCTCCCACCCGCCACCGACTCCCTGTATCGCGAGTCGCAGCGACTGCTCAGCGTCGGCGACACGTCGAGCGCCCTCGATCTGCTCAAGCAGGTCGAGCAGCGCGCTCCGCGTTTTGCCCAGGCCATCTTCGACCACGGCGTGATCCTGTCGCGCCGGTCGGAGATGGGACTCGCGCCCGACGACATCTTCCGCCGCCGGCTGGCGGGCCAGCAGCTCGAGAAGGCCCTCGACCTCGACCGCGGAAACCCGCTCTACCTGCTCGAGTTGGGGCGCCTGCGGCTCAAGACGCCTTTCCTGCGTATCGAGGCCGAACGTCTCTTCGCGCGCGCGCAGCGCAGCGCGCGCGACCGGGGCGATGCGCGCGTGCTGGCCGCCGTCGAGCATGAGCTGGGACTCATCTCGTCGCGACGCTTCAATGCCATGCGCAACCGGCGCATCCTGACCGGGAGCACCATCTCGTTCGACATCGACGCCGCCGCCAATGACTGGCACTACGTCCGGGACTTCCTCGACCAGCGCACGGCGGCGGTCGCGGACGCCGGCGCCATCGACGCACTGAAGGCCGACGATCACTTTCGCGCCGTTCTGGCCGCCGACTCCTCGCACGCGCCAGCGGCCGCCGACCTGCTGGGGCTGCTCTATGAAACCGGGCGAGTGGACGAGATGCTGCCGCTCGCCCAGGCGCTCGCCCGGCGCCAGTCGCGCGAACCCCGCACGTGGATGGCGCTCGGCCTCGCGCTGCACCGGCTCGACCGCCTCGAGGAAGCGTCCATTGCCTTTGACTCCGCACTCATCCTCTTCCCCGACTCCACACGCCGCGAGCTGCTGGACATCACGCAGTGGCTGCGCCCTGACGACGCCGCGCACCTGGCCACGGTGCCGGCCGCGGAGCGGAGGGACATCGAGAACGCGTGGTGGCGCACGGCCGATCCGCTGGCCCTCACGCCGGTGAACGAGGCGCGCGTGGGACTGCTCGCCCGCGTCGCGTACGTGGACCTGCGCTTCACCTCGGACGAGGCGCGCATCCCCGGGTGGCGCACCGACCGCGGACAGGTCTGGATCCGCTACGGCGCGCCCGGTGAGATCGCGTCGCTGGCGCCGGAGACTCAGGAGGTCCATTCCGCCGAGAGCCTGGCGCGCGTGATCACCATCTGGTGGTATCCCCGGACGTCCATGCGCTTCGTCTTTCGCGGGCCTCCGGCCATGAACGTGGCGGGCTTCGCCGGCAACTTCCGCGCCTACACCGACAATGCCCGGCGCATCATCCCGATGCAGCTCGACGATGTCAACTCCGCGATGCGCCTCGACACGGTCCCCGTGCAGGTCGCGCGCTTCCGGGGTGATTCGCTGGTGCGCGTGGAGCTCTTCGCATCGTTCCCCACCAATCGCATGCTGGCCGACGTCGACCTCTCGCCGGCGCTGGTCGAGACCGGATTCGCCTTCGATGCCGGCGCCGCGCGCGTGGCGCCGCGCATGCTGCGCGACACCCTGCGCGTGCGATCGGGGCGCGCGGCGGTTGCCAGCCGGGTTTCGTGGGTGCGCAACGTGACCCCGGGCAGCGAGTACGCATTCCGCATCGAGGCGCGCCAGCCCGATACGGGGCGCGGCGCGCGTGGCGAGGGCACGCTGGGCGTCGTACCGATGGGCCGTGGCGGGGCATTCGACATCTCGGACATGATCGTGGCCGACCGCATTGCCGCTCCCGCCGAGGCAATGACGCGCGCCGCGTACCGCATCGACGCCAACCCGGCACTGCTCTTCTCGCAGCGCGACACCGTGGCGCTGTACTGGGAGACGTACAATGCCACCGCGCGTCCCGACGGCGCCGCCCGCCTGCTCGTGCAGGTCACGGTAAAGGTCCTTTCGCTCGACCGCGGACCCTCGTTCACCGCCCGCATACTCGGCGGCATCGCCGACGCCGTGGGACTGAGCGCCGTCGGCAACGAGCAGGTGTCGCTGACGTTCGAGCGATCGGTGGGCGGCGCCAGCAGCACCGTGCCGCATCAGCTGGCGCTCGGCATGGGCGATGCGCCGGCCGGTCGTTACCTGCTGGCGCTCGACGTCACCGACCTCGCCTCGGGGCGCCGCGCCCGCACCGAACGCACCATCACCCTGGAGCGACCTTCGCCGTGAGTTCACTCTTTCGCGTGCGCCTGCGAGCGGCGGTCCTGGGCGTCGCGCTGGCGGCCCAGCAGGCGGCCGCCCAGACCGTTACCGAGACGCGGCCCGCCGAGCCCCAGGCCGCCGAGCGGCGCATCCCGCGGCGCATCCTGCTGCCGATCATCATGGCCACGGCGGCCGCTGTGGCGGCCAGCGTCTACTTCGTCAGCGATGCCGACGAGGCGGTGGGATCGTACGTGAGTCCCGGGTGCGTGCTTCCCTTCACCATCGGCGCCGGCCTGGCCGTAGGCTACCTGATGGGACGCGAAGTCGACCAGGCGCATGCGCTCCGGTATCGCCAGGGTGCGCCGGTGTTCACCCCCAGCGAGCAACTGCGCCTCGAGGGCGAGCCGCAGTGGATGTCCATCGGTGACCGCCTCGGAGCCGCCGGCGGGGCAGGCGGCGTGCACCTGTTCAGCACCGGCGGCGCCCCCCGGGTGCTCGCCCGGCGCGCCACCAGCATTCGTGGGCTGCGAGCCGTGGAAATCGGTGATGGCGTCGTCGCCGTGGCCTCGGCAACCGGACTGTACGAGTTCGCGGTGGACTCGGCGGTGGGCGAACGCCGACGGGACGGAGACATCAGCGCCATGACATCGGTGCGCGGACGGCGCGTCGTGGGCATCGGCGACCGCGTGGAACTGGAGCCCGGCGCCGGCGCGCGCGACACGGCGTGGACGCAGCGCGCGCTCGGGGCGCCGGTGCGGGCCATGACCACGGACGCGCGCAGCGGCGTGCTGTGGGTGGCCACCGACAGTGCGCTCGTCGCCCTCTCCGTCGTCGGCGACTCGCTGGTGCTGCGTTCATCGACCCGGCTGCGCGGCGGGGCACGATCGGTGCGCACCGACGGCACGCGAGTGGTCGTGGCCGCGGGGGAGCGCGGGCTCTGGCTGTTCGACCTCGACGGAACCACGGCGCGCGAGCGGTTCGTCTGGACCGGTGCGCGCTTTGCCTATGACGCGCTGATCACGCGCGAGCGAGTGTACGTGGCGGGCGGCGGCGAAGGGTTGTACGTGCTCGACGCGCGCGCGCAGCGCGGGCTGGTGCTCGGGCTCGCCCGCCAAGTGGGGTTTGCCGTCGCGCTGGGCGAACGGGGAGACTACACTTATGTGCTGGACCGCACGGCGCCCGCCGTGCACCGCATCCGATCCGACTTCCCCCTCCGATAATGTCCCGACTCTCAGTCCGCCCGTTGTTCGCGCTCGTCCTGTTCGGCTGCTCGGGGAGCGAGGGGAGCGCCGCGGCGAGGGCCGCGGATGCCGCGACCCTCCAGCCGGCGGCCGCGACCGCGCTTGCCGCGAAGGGCGATACGGTGCTCGCCAAGGCCGACGCGGGGCGTATCCTCGGGAGCGCCAAGGCCGGCGTCTGGATGATCATCATCAGCGACTTCCAGTGTCCTTTCTGCAAGCGCTGGCACGACGAAACGTGGGCCGCCGTCAGGAAGGACTACGTGGACACCGGCAAGCTGCGCGTCGCCTACGTGAACCTCCCGCTCAGCATGCACCGCAACGCGCTGCCGGCGGCGCAGGTGGCGATGTGCGCGAGCGTGCAGGACAAGTTCTGGCCCGTGCAGGACGCGCTGTTTCGCGCGCAGAGGGAGTGGGCGGATGCGGCTGACCCGCAGCCGGTCTTCGAGACCTACGCGCGCGCCGCCGGCGTCGACATGGATGCGCTGCGCTCTTGCGTGCAGTCGGGGGCAACGCGTCCGCTGATTCAGGCCGATGTCGACCGGGCGACGAATGCCGGTGCGAGTTCGACGCCGATGTTCTTCATCGGCGGACGTCCGCTGCTCGGCGCGCAGCCGCTCTCGGCATTCCGCGGGGCTATCGACGCGGCGCTCGCGGCGCTGCCCACCGGCAAGTAGCCGGACCCCGGCGGTGCATCCCGCCCTGCGCGTCCCGTACGCCGCAGCCGGCACGATCGCCGAGTGGGCGGCGGCGCGCGCCAGCCAGGGCGGCGGCAAGATCATGGAGTCGCTGGCCGGCCGTCACGGCGTCGTCGATCGCTTCGTCGCCTGGGGTGCGGCGCATCGTGACCCGTCACGCCCGCTGGTGTGGCTGCACGCGCCGTCCGTCGGCGAAGGGCTGCAGGCGCGGCCGGTGCTGGAGCTCCTGCGCACGCGTCGTCCCGACGTCCAGCTCGTGTATACGCACTACTCGAGCAGCGCCCGAGCGTTCGCGTCGGGGGCGGGCGCCGATTTCTCCGACTTCCTGCCGTTCGACACGCGCCGGGCGACGCGTGCCGTGCTCCGCGCCATCCGTCCCTCGGCGCTGGTGTTCAGCAAGCTGGATGTCTGGCCGGTGCTCGTGGACGAGGCCGTCCGTCAGGGGGTGGGCGTGGCGCTGATTGCCGCGACACTCGCCGAGCACTCCGGGCGTCAGGGGCCGCTGGGGCGGGCGCTGCTCCGCGATGCGTACCGGGCGCTGCGCGTGGTGGGCGCCATCGACGCGGCCGATGCCATGCGCCTTCAGGAACTCGGGGTTCGGGCCGATCGCATCCAGGTGACGGGCGACACCCGCTACGACCAGGTGTGGGCGCGCGCGCATGCCATTGACCGCCGATCGGGACTCATCGCCGCCTTGGCAGGAACGCGGCCTACGCTGGTGGCCGGTTCCACCTGGCCCAGCGACGAGCGCGTGCTGGAGGACGCGTGGCGCGCGGTGCGGGAGCAGTCACCGAACGCGCGCCTGATCATCGCGCCGCACGAACCGGATGAATCGCACCTCGGGCCCATCGAGGAGTGGATTGCCCGCGAAGGATGGCGTGGCGCCCGCCTCGGCACCGCGGCGGCAAGCGACGCCGACGTCGTCGTCGTCGATCGCGTGGGCGTGCTCGGCGACCTCTACGCCCTGGCCGACGTCGCGTACGTGGGCGGCGGTTTTCACGCGGCCGGACTGCACTCGGTGCTCGAGCCAGCGGCGTTCGGCGCGCCGGTGCTGTTCGGCCCGCGCTTCGCCAGCAGCCGCGACGCGGGACTGCTCATCGCCTCCGAAGCTGGCCGGTCGACCGAGAACGCGGGCGTGCTCGCCGGAGCATTGCTCGCCTGGCTGAACGATGACGACGCGCGCGCGCGATGGTGGAAGGCGGCCTGGGAGCGGCCGAACGATCGATGGCGCTGGTGGCCGGGCTGCTCTGATTCCGCCGGCTGTCGGCCGCCGGGTTTCCGCCCGCGTGGCGACGCGACCACGCTCCGACGCGAACCGCTACTTGCGAAGCCCCTTGGGCGTCCAGGCGATGCTCAGGCCAACGCCGTTGCCCGAGCCGAGGTAGTCGCTTCCTCCAACGATCGCCGCCACGCGCATCGCCACCTGCTCGGTCATTTGCAGGCCGAGTCCAAGGTCGAGGTCGACGTTGAGTTTCGAGTCGGCCGCGCCGGCCTTGCAGTCATTGCACCGGTCGAGTGACAGTCGCGGATGCACGAACGGCGTGAGGCGCATTCCCCCGTCAAGTTCGAAGCGGTGACCGACGGAGGCCCCGAAGGGAACGCGAAATACGTTGTGCCCATCCACGCCGGAGTACCCGAGGCCGCCCGTGAGCACGACGTCGAAGGGGAAGTCGGTCGTGGCGCGCGCAATCTCGCGCGCCGCGTGAGCGCCGAGCACCAGGCGCGTGGAGGCGCTGCCGTCGGGATCAGCCAGCCCGGCATCGAGCCCCAGTTGCCAGCGCGGCGACACACCCTCGCGCCACTGGAACAGCAGCGTGGTGCCGGCCCGTCCGGCGTCGGCGGCGGCAAAATTGTATTCCCGTTCCACCAGCGTCGGCTGCTGGAAGGACGGATACGTATACGACTGCGCCAGTGCCACGGACGGCGCAAGCAGGATGACGGCGAGGAGTTTCTTCACGAGTGGTCCATGAGCAGGTTGCACGAGGATTCCACCCCTGACGAGTGCGGCTGGTTCCCCGTCACGACGGTCCGTGTGCACAACCGGGCATCGAGTCATCTCTCACGGAGACCGGAGCAGACGGAGGACGCGGAGGCTGCAACAACATCTGAAGGGGTGGCGGACAGTACTCTCCACCACACCCCCTCAAGAGTCGTTGCTTGCTCCGCGTCCTCCGTATCCCTCCGGTCTCCGTCACGACGGTCTGTGAGTGCGCAACGCGGGCAGCGATTCATCTCTCACGGAGACCGGAGCAGACGGAGGACGCGGAGGCTGCAACAACATCTGAAGGGGTGGCGGACAGTACTCTCCACCACACCCCCTCAAGAGTCGTTGCTTGCTCCGCGTCCTCCGTATCCCTCCGGTCTCCGTGAGAGACCTCCTCGCACAAATGCCTACGCCCGGCTCGCCTTCTCCGTCACCACGCGCACGGTGTCGTCGACCACCTGCACGAAGCCGCCGGAGACGCTGAACCGCGCCGGCGTGGCGCCCTCGATGCGCAGCGTGCCCTGCCCCAGCACCGTGATCATCGGCGCATGGCTCGGCAGGATGCCGACCTCGCCGTCGAACGCCGGCGCCACGACCGACGACGCCTCTCCTTCGAAGAGTGTCGCCTCCGGCGAGACCACCGAGACCTTGAGCACCGATCAGTCCTGGTACTTCTTGGCGTTTTCCACCACTTCGTCGATGCCGCCGGCCATGAAGAAGGCCTGCTCCGGCAGGTGGTCGAACTCACCGGCGCAGAGGCGCTCGAACGACGAGATGGTCTCCTCGATCTTCACGTACTTGCCGGGGATGCCCGTGAACTCCTCGGCCACCGCAAACGGCTGCGACATGAAGCGCTGGATGCGGCGGGCGCGACCGACGACCTTCTTGTCGTCTTCGGACAGCTCGTCCATGCCGAGGATCGCGATGATGTCCTGCAGCTCCTTGTAGCGCTGCAGGATGCGCTGCACCTCGGTGGCGGCCTTGTAGTGGCGCTCGCCCACGAACTGCGGGTCGAGGATGCGCGAGCCCGACGCCAGCGGGTCGACCGCAGGGTAGATGCCGAGCTCGGTGATGGCGCGCGAGAGCACGACCGTGGCATCGAGGTGGGCAAACGCCGTCGCCGGCGCGGGGTCGGTGATGTCGTCGGCCGGCACGTAGATGGCCTGCACCGACGTGATCGACCCGTTGCGCGTGGACGTGATGCGCTCCTGCAGGTCGCCCATCTCCGTGGCCAGCGTCGGCTGGTAGCCCACGGCGCTCGGCATGCGGCCGAGGAGCGCCGACACTTCCGAGCCCGCCTGGGTGAAGCGGAAGATGTTGTCGATGAACACCAGCACGTCGGCGTTCTCGCGGTCGCGGAAATACTCGGCGACGGTCAGGCCGGCGAGCCCCACGCGGAGGCGCGCGCCCGGCGGCTCGTTCATCTGTCCGTAGATGAGCGCCGTCGACTTGATGACGCCCGACTCCTGCATCTCGAGGTAGAGATCGTTGCCCTCGCGCGTGCGCTCGCCCACGCCGCAGAACACCGACTTGCCGCCGTGACCCTTGGCGACGTTGTTGATCAGCTCCATGATGATGACGGTCTTGCCGACGCCGGCGCCGCCGAAGAGGCCGATCTTGCCGCCGCGCACGAACGGCGCGATCAGGTCGATGACCTTGATGCCCGTCTCGAAAACTTCCGTCTTCGGCTCGAGGTCCACGAAATCCGGCCGCTTGCGGTGGATCGGCCAGCGTTCCACCTCCGGGCTGATGGCCGGACCGTTGTCCACCGGCTCACCCAGCACGTTCAGGATGCGGCCGAGCGCCGCGGCGCCCACCGGCACCGAGATCGCGGCACCCGAGTCGACGGCCTCCATGCCGCGCACCACGCCGTCGGTGGAACTCATGGCGACGGCGCGCACCTGGTTGCGGCCGATGTGCTGCTGCACCTCGACGACCACGCGAATCGGCGTGCCGGCGTCGGTCGTCCCCTTGACCTCCAGCGCGTTGTACAGCTCCGGGAGGTAGCCCGAGGCAAACTCTACGTCGAGCACCGGTCCGATGACCTGGACGATCTTCCCGACATTCGTGGCAGTGGCAGTGGTCATGTGGATCAATCCTGGAGTGCCGCAGCGCCGCCGACGATCTCGGCGATCTCCTGCGTGATGTTGCCCTGGCGGGCGCGATTGTAGGTGCGGCGGAGGAGGTGCAACATGTCCCCCGCGTTGTCGGTGGCGCTCTTCATGGCCGTGCGCCGCGACGCCTGCTCGGCGGCCGCCGTTTCCACCAGCCCGCGGTACACCGCGTTGCGCACGTACGAGGGAAGCAGCTCGGTGAGGATCGCGTCCGCCGAGGGATACAGCAGGTACTCGCGCCCGGCCCGCGAGCGCGCCGGCGCCGCCACCGGCAGCACACGCTCCGTGTGCGGCGGGGTCGACAGCACGGTGTTGAACTTCGAGTGCACCACGTACACGGCGTCGATCGTCCCGGCAATGAAGTCGGCCATCAGCGCGTCCACCAGCGACGCCGCATCGACCGCCGTCGGCCGGTCGGTGATGTCCGTGCGCTGCACGACCATCGAGCGACCGACGTAGCGGAAGTACCCGATGCCCTTGCGGCCGACCACGTGCAGGTCGACCTGCGTGCCTCGCTCCTCGAGGTCGGCAATCGTGTAGCGCGCCTGCCGGATGAGGTTGGCGTTGAACGCGCCGCACAGTCCGCGGTTCGCCGTGAGCAGCACCACGGCCACGCGCCGCTCGGCCTCCGGCTGGCGCAGCAGCGGGAACCGCTCCGCCAGGTCGCTGTTGAACAGGCTGGTAATGACGTCGGCGAGCGCCTTCGCGTAGGGGCGCGCGGCCACCACGCGATCCTGCGCCCGCTTCATCTTGGAGGTGGCAACCATTTCCATCGTACGCGTGATCTTCCGCGTATTCTCGGTGGTCTTGATGCGCCCGATGAGTTCGCGACCCTTGGACATGTGCTAGACGGTAGACGGTAGACGGTAGACGGTAGACAACTCAGGCTACCGTCTGCTTGTAGGCGGCGATCGCCTGCTTCAGCATCGCTTCCGTCCCCTTCGACATCGCCTTCTCCCGGCGGAGCGCCTCGCCCACCTGCGGGTACTGGGCGGCCATGTAGGCGTGGAACCCGGTTTCCCACTCGCGCACCTTGTTCACCGGCACGTCGTCGATGAAGCCGTTGGTGACCGCGTAGATGATCACGACCTGCTCCTCGACCACCATCGGCCGGTACTGGCCCTGCTTCAGCACTTCCACCGTGCGCGCGCCGCGGTCGAGCTGGCGCTTGGTCGCCGCATCGAGATCCGAGGCGAACGCCGAGAAGGCCTCGAGCTCGCGGTACTGCGCCAGGTCGATGCGCAGGCGCCCGGCCACCGACTTCATGGCCTTGATCTGCGCCGAGCCGCCGACGCGCGACACCGAGATGCCGACGTTGATGGCCGGACGAACGCCCGAGAAGAACAGGTCGGACTCGAGGAATATCTGGCCGTCGGTGATCGAGATGACGTTCGTCGGGATGTAGGCCGACACGTCGCCGGCCTGGGTCTCGATGATCGGCAGAGCGGTCAGCGACCCGCCCGCCTTGAAGATCGTCTTGCCGTCCACCACCGACGGGTTTTCCGAGAGCTTCGCCGCGCGCTCGAGCAGGCGGCTGTGGAGGTAGAACACGTCGCCCGGGTACGCCTCTCGGCCCGGCGGGCGGCGCAAGACCAGCGAGATCTGGCGGTAGGCCGCGGCCTGCTTGGAGAGGTCGTCGTAGACGGCGAGCGTCGCCTTGCCCTCGTTGTACATGAAGTACTCGGCCATCGCCGCGCCCGAGTACGGCGCGATGTACTGCATGGGGGCAGGGTCAGAGGCAGAGGCGGCGACGACGATGGTGAACTCCATCGCCCCGGCCACCTTCAGCTTCTCCACCACCGAGGCGATGGTCGACGCCTTCTGGCCGATGCCCACGTAGACGCAGATGACGCCCGTGCCCTTCTGGTTGATGATCGTGTCGACGGCGACGGCCGTCTTGCCCGTGCCGCGGTCGCCGATGATCAGCTCGCGCTGGCCGCGGCCGA
>JBBTFF010000062.1:0-8325 GCA_038041995.1 Gemmatimonadota bacterium
TACGCCGTACGCTCTACGCCGTCCGTCGCGCGTCGTATGGCTTACGGCGTATGGCGTACGGCTTACAGCTTCCTTTCAGACATTGAACCTGAACAGCAAGACGTCGCCATCCTTCACCACGTACTCCTTCCCTTCGCTCCGCACCACGCCGGCGTCGCGCGCTCCCTTCCATCCGCTGAACTTCACGAAGTCGTCGTAGCTCACCGTTTCGGCGCGAATGAAGCCGCGCTCGAAGTCGGTGTGGATGACGCCCGCGGCCTTGGGCGCCGTATCGCCGTGGTGGATGGTCCACGCGCGCACTTCCTTTTCGCCGGCTGTGAAATAAGTGTGCAGGCCGAGCAGGTGATAGCCGCCGCGGATCAGGCGGTCGAGGCCGGCTGATTCGATGCCCAGATGGGCGAGGAACTCGCCGCGCTCGCCAGCCGGCAACTCGGCCAGTTCGGCCTCGATCTTCGCCGAGAAGGTGACGACCTCGGCCGGTTCGTGATCGTTGGCGATGGCGGCTCGCAGCGCGGTGACGTGATGCCCCTCCGGGCCGCTCAGTTCCTCGTCGGTGACGTTGGCGGCGTAGAGGATGGGCTTGAGCGTCAGGAGCTGGAGGGGCTGCAGCCACGCCTTTTCCTCGGGCGTCAGCGCGACGTGCCAGAGTGCGCGTCCTTCGGAGAGCGGCGTAAAGGCTTTCTCCAAGGCGGCGGCTTCGGCGGCGGCGGTCTTGTCGCCCGTCTTGGCCGCGCGCTTCGCCTTGTCGAGGCGCTTTTCCACGGAGCCGAGGTCGGCCAGCGCCAGCTCGAACTCGATGGTCTCGCGATCGCGCACCGGGTTGATGGCGCCTTCGACGTGCGTCACGTCGGGATCGTCGAAGCATCGCACGACGTGCACGATGGCATCGGTCTCGCGGATGTTCGACAGGAAGGCGTTGCCGCGCCCTTCACCCTTGGACGCGCCACGCACCAGGCCGGCGATGTCGACGAATTGCACCGCCACCGGCACGGTGCGCTGCGGCTTCACGACGTCGGCGAGCCGGTCGAGCCGCGGATCGGGCACGTTCACCACGCCGATGTTCGGGTCGATGGTGCAAAATGGGTAGTTCGCCGCTTCGGCCTTGGCCGAGGTGATGGCGTTGAAGAGCGAGGACTTGCCGACGTTGGGCAGGCCAACGATTCCGAGCGAGAGCATTCTTGAGGGGGCGAGGTCTGGATACGTACAGCCGCTGTACGCCGTACGCTGGATGCCGTAAGCCATCGGCTCACGACTGCGCGATGAAAGGTAACGGGTCGGGCGGTTCTGATGATGCTCTTCCCGGCCGCTCGTGGCATCCTGTTCGCATCCGGAGGCCCGATGCAGGACTTCAAGAAGCTCGCGGTATGGTCCAAGTCGCATGAGTTGGTGCTCGAGGT
Organism: Gemmatimonadota bacterium; assembly: GCA_038041995.1. Lineage (GTDB taxonomy): Bacteria > Gemmatimonadota > Gemmatimonadetes > Gemmatimonadales > Gemmatimonadaceae > PNKL01. Next base: position 1,398 of record JBBTFF010000062.1, read on the forward strand.
CTACCGCGTCACCGCCCGGCTGCCGGAGCGCAGCTATCCCGGGCTGCTGTCGCAATTGCGACGCTCCGCGTCGTCGATACCGGCGAACATCGTCGAGGGGTGCGGGCATGCGTCACAGGTGGAGTTCGCACGGTTCCTGCAGATGGCCGGCGCCTCGGCGCTGGAACTCGCGTACCATCTCCTGCTTGCTCGTGACCTCGGGGCGCTCAACGCCGTGCAGTTCGCGCGGCTCGAAGCGCGCACGCAGCAGGTGCGCCAGATGCTGGGCGGCCTCATCCGTCGAGTGCGCACCGACCTCGAGGAGAAGAAGACGCCGGCGAAGCGTCGGTCCGCAGCGGACGGCGTAGAGCGTACGGCCTAGAGCGTACAGGTTCCTTTGTCGTTGTCGGACGGCGTACAGCGTACCGCGTAGAGCTTACAGCTCCGCTTCGCCGTCCTCGCCCGGCGCCTCTGCGGGCCTGCCGTTCGGCCTGCCCAGCACCACCCACTCTCGCGCCGCCACCTCGAGCGCGGGGAAGCGCGCGCGCACCGTCGTCGCGTCGTCTGCATTGAACGGTCCGAGCACGAAATCGCGCAGCGTGTCCTGCAGCACCGCGTCGGCGCGCCCCACGCCGATGCGGAGCCGCGCGTACTCCTGGGTTCCCAGGGCGTGCTCGACGCTCTTGAGTCCGTTATGCCCGCCAGCCGACCCCTTGGTGCGAAATCGCCAGGCGCCCAGCGGCAGCGCGACGTCATCCACCACGACCAGCAGGTCGTTGGCGACCGCCCAGAACGGACGGTGCGCGTAGGGGGCGAGAGCGTCGCCGCTTCGATTCATGAAAGTGAGCGGCTCGAGCAGGCGCACCCTGCGGCCGTCCACCGACGCGTCGGTGGCGCGCGCGTCAGTCACGGGGCGCCACGGGGGAAAACGCCAAACGTCGGCCAGGTGGTCAACGACCCACCAGCCGACGTTGTGACGCGTGTTCTCGTATTCCCGCCCCGGGTTGCCGAGACCGACGACGAGCTTCACGGGTCGGTGACGCCTAGGCCTTGGCCGGCTTGGCCGCCTCGGCGCCCTCCTCCTCCTTCTTGCCCTTGGCCAGCACTTCCGGCTCGATTGCAATGTCGCCCTCGACCGGCGCAACCGCCGCCGTCTCTTCAGCCGCCTTCGGTGCCGCGCACGTGCAGACCGTCGCGTTCTCGTCGTCCAGCACTTCGATGCCCTCGGGCATGCTGAGGTCGCTGACGTGCAGCGAGTGCCCGATGCCGAGACTCGAGATGTCGACGGGCAGGTGGTTGGGGATCTGCATCGGATCGACGTGAATCGTGAGTTCGTGCATGATCTGGTCGATGATGCCGCCCTCCTTCACGCCGATGGACGCGCCGACGTAGACGATCGGCACCCTCACCGTGACCTTCTCGCCGGCAACCAGTTCCTGGAAGTCGACGTGGAGAATTTCCTTCTTGTACGGGTGGCGCTGGATCTCGCGGATCAGCGCGTTCGACTTGGTGCCGGCGAGCTCGAGCTCGAAGACGGTCGTGGCGTACGAGACCTTTTCGAGCAAGTGCACGAAGTCGCGGGTGTTCAGGGACAGCGGCTGTGGCGCACGGGCGTGTCCGTAGATGACGCCGGGAATGCGGCCGGCGGCGCGGAGCTTGCGAGCCACGCCCTTGCCGGTGTCGGAACGGGATTCTGCGGTGAATTGAACGGTTGCCATTGTCTGGGTCCTTCAGGAGTACTTGTGCGCTACGTGGGTTCCCGGAATGTCCGGCCCGGCGTCGCACGTCGATTCCGGCCTGGGCCGGGTACTGCTCCGGCCCGTGGCCGGGTCTTGCGCCGGCCCGTGGCCGGGTCTTGCGCCGGCCCGTGGCCGGGTCTTGCTCCGGCCCGTGGCCGGGTCTTGCTCAACTGCAAACGAAGCTGTGGGCTATACGCTGTACGTTTTACGCTGTACGTCGGATGGCTTATTGCGTACAGCTTACGGCTTGCAGCTTCTATTCAATACGACTTACTCGAATAGCGAACTAACGCTCTGGTATGCATGGGTATTTCGGATGGCTTTGGCCAGCAGCTCGCCGATGGACAGCACGTTCAACTGCGGAAACATCCGTGATTCCGGAATGGCGATCGTGTCGGTGACGGTCACCTCGGTCACCGGCGCGTTTCTGAGCCGGTCCACGGCGGGGCCGCTGAGCAGGGCATGGGTGGCGCAGATGTAGATGTCCCGGGCTCCCAGCTTCTTCAGCGCGATCGCCGCCTCGGACACGGTCCCGGCGGTATCGATCATGTCGTCGGCGAGCAGGCAATCACGACCCTCGACGTCACCAACGACGTTCAGCACCTCGGCCACATTGGCCGTCGGCCGGCGCTTGTCGATGATGGCCAGCGTGGCGTCGAGCCGCTTGGCGAAGCCTCGCGCCATCTTGGCCGATCCGACGTCCGGGGCGACCACGACGAGGTCCTTGAGGCCCTTCTTGCGGTAATGCGCCGTCAGCACGGGGGCGGCGTAGAGATGATCGACGGGAATGTCGAAGAACCCCTGCAGTGCGTGCTGATGGAAGTCGATGCCGAGCATGCGGTCGGCGCCCGCGCCCACGAGCATGTTGGCCATGAGCTTGGCGCCGATGGCCACGCGGGGCTGGTCCTTGCGGTCCTGCCGCGCGTAGCCGAAGTACGGCACGACACAGGTAATGCGCGCGGCCGAGGCCCGGCGGGCCGCGTCGATCAGGAGCAGCAGCTCCATGATGTTCTCGGCCGGTGGATTGGTGGGCTGGACGATGTACACGTCGGCGCCGCGCACGTTTTCGTCGATGCGCGCAAAGACCTCGCCGTCGGCGAACCGCGAGGTGGTCGCCTTGGTGAGGTCGCAGTCCAGGTGCTTCACGATACTCTCCGCGAGCGCCCGGTTTGCCGTGCCGGTGAGGACCCGAAAGCCCTTGAGAGGTACCGCCAAGCCGTCCATAACCTATTAAGATAACGGAGAGAGGCGCTTAGGGTCAACCGCGAGGGCCAGATCGCGAGCGTGCAAGAGCGCAAGCACGCGAAAGTCGGGACGGTGAGGTCTCGAGCTGTCGCGTGCTTGCGCTCTGGCGATCTTCAGTGAGTTGCCCCCGGTGGATTCGAACCACCATTCTCGGATCCAAAGACCGATGTCCTGCCATTGGACGAGGGGGCAGTGGCGGTAAAGCTAGCGTGGGCGAGCAGCAGAACGGAAGGCGCCACACGGGTGGCGGTTCTTGGATGGAGGTTGGGGGTTGGTGGTTGGTGGTTGTTGGTTGGCGGTTGGCGGTTGGCGGTTGGTGGTTGGTGGTTGGTGGCGGACGGCGTAAGGCCTACAGCGTAGAGCGTACCGCTGCAGTATGTCACCACCCTGTCAGTACACCTCGGTCGCAAGCTGCGCCGCTGTACTCGTCATCAGCGCCGTCCACCCCGCAGGCAGCGCAATCGTTCCCGTGCTGGCCGCCGCGCCGGTCTGCACGGCGAACAGCGTCGAACCCGAGCCGCTCATCATCGCGAACACCGTGGCCGGCAATGCGGCCAGTCGCGCGCGCATCGTCGCCAGCGCGGGGTGGTCGTCGAACACCACCGACTCGAAGTCGTTCACCGCATCGGCCGCCACGGCGGTCCAGCTGCCCAGCGCACGAGGCGATCGCCACGCGGCCCCCGCAGCCAACGGCACCCGCACGCGGTGCCTGGCCAGGGCTTCGTAGGCCTGTGCGGTGCCGACGCCAAAATCGGGGATGACGAGCAGCACCGGAGCTTCGGGAAGCGGCGGCAGGTCGAGCATGCGCTCGCCGCGTCCCCAGGCGAGGGCGAGTTCCGACGGTGACGCGAGAAAGGCGACATCGGCGCCGAGCCGCGACCCGATGTCGACGAGTGCGGCCGCGCCGACGGGCCGCGGCGCCAGCGCATCGAGCCCGCGCAGCACCGCGGCGGCGTCGGCACTGCCGCCGCCCAGCCCGCCGCCCACCGGAATCGTCTTTTGAACCTCGATGGCAAAGCCGCCCGGCCATCCGGTCGCTCCCGCGTAGGCGTCGGCCGCGCGCCAGGCGAGGTTCCGCTCGGTCGGGCCGAGATCGGGCGCGGCGCCGGAGCCAGTCCAGCGCGTGGCGAGCGACCGTCCGTCGGCGGCGCGCACGGTGACGATGTCGGCGAGCGCGAGGCGCTGGAACACGGTTTCGATCTGGTGTTATCCGCTTGCCTCGCGCTCGAGCACCCGGAGCGTGAGGTTCACCTTGGCCTGGGCCGCCACGCGCGCCGTGCCGCTCACGGGACGTCCGGCGCGCCGCGAAGGGCCGCTGACTCGGCGTCGGCGAGCGCTGCGACCGCCTCGACCTGCTTGAGATCGCCGCGGTGCAGCCCCATGCGCAGGAAATACCAGCCGCCGATGAGCGTGATGGGGATGTAGGACAGCACGTGGAATCCGATGGCCCACGTGAGCGCCTGCGTGACGCTCACGCCGTACACCGGGAGCGCCAGCTTGGCGACGCCCTCGAAGACCCCGACGAAACCGGGCGACGAGGGCACGGCGACGCCCATGGCAATGAGTCCCTGCACGAACAGGGCGGCGGTGAAGGGCGCGTCGATGCCGACGGCGCGAAAGCCGAACCAGAACGCGAGCGCGTTCACCAGCCAGTGCACCATTGCCCACGTGAATGCGGCGAGGAAGCGCGCCGGCTCGCGAATCACGGTCAGGCCGGCGGCCACCGCGTGCACCAGCGCGCCAATCTTGTCCTTGAAGCGCGGAAGCACGACGCCGGTTACCCGCACGGCGATCGTCTCCATGAGATGCGGCCATGCCGCCACGGCGAAGAGTCCCGCCATGGCCAGCGTCACCACCCCGGCCATGAGGAGCGCGGTGGTGCGCACGGGCGTGCCCGACACCATGATGCCGGCGGGGAAGGCGGGGACGAGCATGGCCACCACGAGCAGGAGCACCACGCAGAGCGCGTCGAGCACGCGATCAACGGCGAGCGACGCCAGGGCCGACGACCAGCGAACCTCACGGCGCTCACGCACGAGCGCATACGCACGGGCAAGCTCGCCGGCGCGCGCTGGAACCACGTTGTTGACCATCATGCCGATGGCCGTGGCGCGCCAGAGCACGCCGAAGGGAAGGTTGGGAGCGACGGGGTCGAGGATGGTGCGCCAGCGGCGAGCGCGCAGCGGAAAGATGAGCTGCGACGTGATGGTGCACAGGACCCAGAGCACGGCGTCGCTGCCGCGCAGCGCCGTCAGCACCTCGGCAAAGCGAATGTCCTTGAGCGCCCACCAGAGCAGGAGCGCGCTGACGCCAATTCCGAGCGCGCCCCGCCAGCCCATCTTCATGGCCTAGTCCGTGGTGGCGGCGAGTTCGAGCAGGTCGAACAGCTCGGCCAGCATGTCGGAGTCTGGCGCGCCACCGGACTGACGAATCGTGTCGCGCAACTCGATCGCTCGCTCCAGTGCGTCACGCCCGCGGTAGACGAGGTCTTCGATGGGCACGGTGACGTCGTCGGCGTATGCGACGGGCTCGACGAGCGGCGCGTCGTCGAGTCCGCTGAGCCCGTCAATGCCGCGCTCGAGCAGAGCGTGCAGCGCATCGCCGGAACTGCTGGCGCCCGCGCTCACGAGCGACGCGCGGCCCTCGGGAGCCAGAGCGGCGATATCCACTATCTCCGAGTGCAGGGGCAGAGGCAGAGGCAGAGGCAGGGTGGGGTGAGGGGGAACGGGCGCGGGAGCGTGCCCGGGAACCGGCGCCAGCAGCTCCGAGGTGTGTACTCCGGCGCGTACCCGCCGCAGGATCTCGGCGGTGCCGACGTCGCTGGCTTGCGTGAGCAGCTGGCATGCCAAGTCGAGTGACGCGAGCGCCGCCATCCCCAACAGCGCCGCCTGCTCGCGCTGTTCGGCGAAGAAGGCGGCGAGGGACGTCTCGCCAAAGCTGGTCGCCATGCGCGCGAGCGCATGCGATGCGGTACCCAACTCGCGGCCGAGGCGCTCACGGGTGGCGAAATCGACGGCGCGCGCGGCGTCGCCCGCCAACGCTCGCAGATGTTCGGCGTGGCTCAGCACTTCCGTCCGGAAACGACGCGCCGCGGTTGTGGGCGGCGCGGGAGCTTCGGTCACCAGCCCCGGGGCGCCGTCGTCGGGGAAGAGTGTGCTGATCGGAACGACGTCGTCGCCTTGCGATGCACCGCCGCCGAAGGCCGCCGCCGCCGCGGCAAACGCCGTGAGCGCCGCCGATTCGGTGGACGGACGGGCGCCGCGCATCAGGGCGGTGCTTCCGTCGCCGAGCACGCGGGACGCCGCAAAGAAGAGCGCGCGCAGGGCTGGAGTGACCGCGCCACCCATCTCGAATGCCTTGGCCGCCTGGTCGAGCGCGTCCACCACTTCGGGAAGCGGCGGCAGGTCCTTGAGCAGGGCGATGCCGCGCAGGCCGCGCACGCGCTGCAGCGTGGCGGCAAATGCCGATTGCCCCGTGGGGTTCTCGGCGAACTCGGCGAGCTGTCGCGCGATCTCGGCAGCCTCGGTGGCGAGAAACGCCGAGGCGTGCGGGGCGGCCGATCCGGCGGCGGCCGCCGCCGGCGCGTAACTGGCCAGCTCGCGCGTGCGCGCCGCGGAGCGGGCGGTTTCGCCGTCGCCCCAGCTGCGCACGCCACGAATGAGGATCTTCAGGTCATCGATGGCGGCTACCGTAGCCCCACGCAGCGCCACGTTCCATGTCACGCCGCCCGTCTGCAGGGCGTGGGCCACTCGCTCGAGTGCGGCGGCCACGTCGGCCACACCGCCGACCTTGGCCATGGTCGCGCTGCCGCGCAACGCGCGGGCGCTGCGCAGGAAGCCCTCGGGTTCAGGTGGGCCACCGGCAGCCCTGGCCACGAGGCCGTCGAGATGCTCGACGTACTCGGACGCTTCGAGCGTGAAGAAGTCGAGGAGGCCGCTACTCATCGCGAGTGCAAAGTACGGGGG
>JBBTFF010000063.1:0-12603 GCA_038041995.1 Gemmatimonadota bacterium
CCGGCGGTCGGGAACTCGATGAGGCCGGTCTCGACATTGAACACGCGGGCGGTGAAGCGCATCTTGCCGCTGCGGTCGGTGATGAAGCCGCCGGTCACCATGTGGTGCGCGCCGAGCAGCTTGCCCACCTTCACCGCCGTCTGGCCATCGACCTTGCCGTCGGTGCTGAGCTTCTGCTCCTCCAGCACCTTCTGGATCTGGTCGCGCTCCACCACGCGGATGCCAGGGTTCATGGCGAGTTCGCCGATCAGCATGTCGGCGATGCCCTTGGACAGCGGCGCGAGCTCCTCATTGGCCTTGCCAATGGCGCCGTTGTTGAAGGACAGGACGGCGACGGTCGGCTTGCCGCCTCCCTGCGCGGTGGCCAGCGACGGAACGGCGAGCGCAAGTGCGGCGAGCGCGGCGAACGATGTACCGAACTTCATGATTCCTCCTCGTCGACGAGGTGTTAAACGGTCAGCGTCAGTCCTTCTGCGGCGGCAAGCACGTGCAGATTTCCACCACGGGAGCGCACCAGCGCGCGGCATTCCTCGGTGCGCTGGTCCAGATCCTCGTCAGTGCGCCGCGGCTCATGGTGAAAGAGCACCAGGGTCTTCACCCCGGCCTCGAGTGCCACTTCCACGGCATCGCGATAGGTCGAGTGCCCCCAGCCGCGATGATGATCGTACTCTTCCGTCGTGTACGTGGCGTCGTGCACCAGCACGGTGGTCTCGCGCACGAACTCCACGAACCGCTTTCTCCAGTCGGGACCGCTCTGGTACTTCTCGGGTGCACCGACTTCGTTATCCGACACATAGACGATCGATCGCTCGCTGCCGGGTTCGCTGAACCGGTACGCCAGCGCACCGCCCGGATGCTGCACCTCGAACGCCTGCACTTCATACCCCGTCCCGCTCCGCCGTTCCCCGGCCGCGATCGTCGAGAAGTCGATGCGTGCGTCGAGCTCCTCGAACGACACCGGGAAAACCACCGGCGACATCTGGTCCCGCACCACCCGGTCGACGCTGCGCTCCAGTGACTGCGAGCCCCAGATCGTGAAATGATTCCCGCGCTGGAAGACCGGCGCGAAGAACGGGATTCCCTGAATATGGTCCCAGTGCGCGTGGGTCAGGAATATGTCCCCGGCCACGGGCGCCCCACCCGATCGATCAATCAGCGAAAGCCCCAACTCGCGGATGCCCGTGCCGGCGTCGAGGATGACCAGCCATCCCTCGTCGGTACGAATCTCCACGCACGGCGTGTTGCCTCCGTACCGCGCGGTCTTCCGTCCAGGAGTCGGAACGGACCCTCGTGTGCCCCAGAACTGCACGCGCAGGCTCATTGCGACACCACGTTCATTCCAAAGAATAGTGCAGAGGCAGAGGCAGGGGCGAGGCTGGTCGTCACGGGCATTCGGTGACCTCGGTCACACCCGTTGCTGGGCGCGCTCATGGAGCGCCCCCTTGTTGACGACGCGCAGGCGACGTCGTTCGGTCGTCACCCACCCCTTGTCCTGGAACTCGCGCAGCGCGCGCGAGACGGTCTCGCGGCTCGCCCCGATCACCTGGGCGATGGTCTGGTGCGTGAGGGGCTTCTCGATCAGGTCGTTGCCGCACTCGGCCGCGGCTTCCAGCAGCATTCGGGCAATGCGTCCCGGGACGTCGAGGAGCACCAGCGTGCCGATCTTGTCGTCGGCGCGGCGCAGGCGGCGCGACAGTTCCTGCAGCAGGGCCCACGCCACCACGGGACTCGATTCGACCCGCCGGCGGAAGTCCTCCCGGCGCAGCACGAGGATCGACGACTGCTCCATGGCGATCACGTGCGCCGATCGCGGCTGGTCGTCGATGAGCGACAGCTCGCCGAAGTGTTCGCCCACGCCGAGCAGCCCCAGGATGACCTCGCGCCCGTCTTCGGCGAGCAGGACGACCTTCACGCGGCCTGAGCGCACCACGAACAGCGCATCGCCCGGATCATCCTCGAACAGGATGACGCTCCCCCTGGGGTAGCTCTTCTCGCGGACGAACTCGGCAAAGCGCTCGCGCTCCAAGGCGTCGAGCGACTTGAAGAGCGGAACGGTGGCGAGAAAGGCGGCGATGGAGGGCACGGCTTTGACGTGGGGGAGAGCATTGCGCGGGGAACGAAGCTGTACGCTATACGCTGTAAGCCGTAAGCTGTACGGGGGCATTCGGTTGCGTCTCTGGGCGAAGTTAGCCCCGTGGGCGGCGGGCGTCAAACGTCTTGCCACCTTGCAAAGGCGAAGTGCGAAGCCAGGCGAAGGGGTCCGATTCTCGTTTGAGGTCCGAGGGGTTCGGTCGCAACGGCGGGTCGGTTCGAAGCGGGTGGCCAAGTCGACCGGCCGAGTTGGCTGACCTCGGCAAGAGATGCGCACGTGGTACAACGAAACGGGGGGCCGAAGCTCACGCTCCGGCCCCCCGAGTACTTGGCGTGCGCTGTGCGAAGCTAGCCTCGGCTGCCCTTGCCTGTCTCGACGAAGCGGACGCACTGGCCCTGGTTCCTGAAGCCATACGTCAGCCAGCCGTCCTTCTTGCAGTCGTCCTTGGTCGTGGGGTCTGTGGGGCCAGTGACGGGCAGTGAGAACGTCACGGTCCATTCGTCGCCACCGTCGTAAACCTGCAGGCTTCCAGCAGCGGCGGTGACGGTTCCATTCCCCAGCAAGAGTACGTTGCCACTGCTGCGGACGACGAACAGCGCGAACGGCCCGGTCCCCTGGCAATACTCAACGTAGGAGCCGGTTTCGGCCACGTCGCCGACACTGACCGGAACATTAAGGCCGGACGCCGCGGTCACGTTCCCAGTGAAGGTCAACATGACCGGAGGGGGAGGGTCGCCTTGAAGTGAAGGACAAGCTGCATACAAACCCGCACTCGGTCGCGCCGAGCGTGCGACAGCAGATGGTGATGCATCCGTGCCGGGCGCCGTTGGTGCCTCATGGCAAGCGGAGGCGACCAGTACCGCGGCCAGCAAGCTGAGTTGTTTCATCCTTTCCCCTGGGTCAGGGTGAGTATATGTCACTTGGGCAGCGGAAGCTGCACGCGCAGGCTCATGGCGACACCGCGTTCATGGCAAAGAATAGTGCAGAGGCACAGGCGCAAGCGAGGATGGACGTCACGTGCGTCCGGTGATCTCCGTCACACCCGCTGCTGGGCACGCTCATGGAGCGCCCCTTTAGTTGTCTCCTCTGATCCCATGGGTCAGGGTGAGTACATAGCACATCGGGCAACGGAAGCTGCACGGGCAGACTCCACTAATAACAACAAAAACTATTGAGCGGTAGCATGCGAGCGCAAGTTGCCTTGGCCCGCTTCTTGGATGTCACGTGAACTCCGCGCCGATCGGGCATTGGCGCGACGAGTCCGGGGCGTGGCTCGGCATGACTCTTGCTTGTCATCCTTCACAAGTCCAGGGTACGGATCGGGGACATCGATGACACCAGAGGACCGGCGACCTGGGTAATCTCTTCTGGCCGACATGCAGCGGGAGTGCGCGTCGCCCGGCCACTTGCAGTTCAGCTGGAGTACGTCGGGACCAAACGGGAGAATCGGGGCCCATTGGACTCATCGCGCGGGAGCCGCGGGCCCCGCGGGAACGCCGCGAGCCGTCTGCCGGGGAGTCCGGCGGGTGAGACTGGACCGCAGGAAATGCCGGGAGTTCATTGTCCACCTGGGCCGACCGGCGCGACGCCGGAACACGCGATCCTCGCCGCACTTGTGAAACGCGCATCGGTGCGCGCTGCCGGGCAGATTGCCGGAAGGGCGAAAGGCACCCTCCCCGACCACCGAGATAGCGGACGGCCGGTCAGATACGATGGGCGGCGTGAGGGGGCTGAATGCAAGCGGTCGCAAGGACAAGGCGTGAAACTGACCCACTACCAGACGAGTTCCCCGCTTGAATCCCGGCCGCCCAATGGGGTATATTTCCAAGCTCTCCAAGAACACACGCCCAGAGGTTTCCCGTGAAAGCCGATATCCATCCCGTGTACGCGACGACGACCGTCGTCTGTGCGTGTGGAAACACGTTCCAGACGCGCTCCGTCCGCGACTCGATCCATCTCGACGTCTGCTCCAACTGCCACCCGTTCTTCACGGGCAAGCAGAAGCTCCTCGACACCGCGGGCCGTGTTGAACGCTTCAACCAGAAGTTCAAGCGGAAGGCTGCCGTCTGAGCCTGCGCGACCGCCTCGCCGACGCGCTTCGACGCGCGGCTGACGTCGAACGCGAACTGCTTGACCCGGGCATCCTGCGGGACGCCCGGCGGCTGGCTGAGCTGGGCCGTGAACATCAGCGGTTGGCGCTCGTCGTGACCTGCGCCAGCCGGCTGACCAGGCTGGAAGACGAGCTCGCGCAGGTGCGCGAGCTCGTCGCGCAGGACGACCCGGAGATGCGCGCAGAGGCAGCGGCAGAGACAATCAGCCTCGAAGCTGGCATCTCGCGGCTCGAGGAGGAGGTCAAGCCACTCCTCGTGCCACCCGATCCGCTGGATGACCGCAATGCGATCGTCGAGATACGGGCGGGTACCGGCGGCGACGAGGCCGCGCTCTTTGCCGCCGAGCTGTACCGCATGTACACGCGATACATCGAGCGGCGCGGCGGCTGGAAGGCCGAGACGCTCTCGCTCTCCGAGGGTTCGCTGGGCGGCTACAAGGAAGCCGTCTTCAAGGTCACGGGGAACGGCGCGTTCGGCGAGCTGCGCCGCGAAGCGGGCGTGCACCGCGTCCAGCGCGTGCCGGCCACCGAGGCGGCCGGGCGCATCCACACCTCGGCGGCCACGGTTGCCGTGCTCCCGGAAGCCGAGGAAGTGGACGTCGCGATCGAGGACAAGGACCTTCGCATCGACGTCTATCGTGCCTCGGGCCCCGGCGGCCAGGGCGTCAATACCACCGACTCGGCCGTGCGCATCACCCACCTGTCCACGGGACTCGTGGTGACGCAGCAGGACCAGCGCTCGCAGATCCAGAACAAGGCGAAGGCCATGGAAGTGCTGCGCTCACGCCTGCTCGACCTGCGCATTGCCGAACAGGAAGCCGATCGCGCGCGCCTGCGCCGCAGCGCGGTGAGCACCGGCGACCGGTCGGCGAAGATCCGCACCTACAACTTTCCGCAAAGTCGCATCACCGATCATCGCATCAACTTCACGACGCACGACCTGCAGGGCGTGCTCGACGGCAAGATGCACGACCTGGTGGAGGCGCTGAAGATCGCGGACCTCGAGGAGCGGCTGGCGAACGCGTAGCAAGACGGCAGACGACAGAAGACGGATGACAGATGACAGGCGGAGACGGATGATGGTGACGGCCGACGAAGGCCACGGTCCGAGGGACTCGGGCCCGTACGTGAAAAAACTGCGCGATGTCCAGCTTCCGGCGGACATCGCGTCCGCGGCGGCGTCGGCAGGCACGACCGTCGGCGAGATGCTCGACGCGCTGGCCATCGCGCTGGGTGGCGCCACCGGACTTCCCGCGCGGCAGGAGGCACGCGACCTCATCGCCGCAGTGGTCAACCAGCCGCGCTTCTGGCCGACCGCGCACCGCGACGAGCTGCTCGAGGCGCCGGCACTGGTGGCGCTCACGGAAGCCACCGAGCGCCTGCGCCGCGGGATGCCGTTCCAGTATGCCGTGCGTCGGGCCGACTTCCGGTCGCTGTCGCTCTATGTCGACGAACGCGTGCTGATTCCGCGCCCCGAGACCGAGTTGCTGGTGGACCTGGTGCTGGCGCAGACCGCGGGCCGGGGCGTCGTCGCCGACGTGGGCACCGGTTCGGGCGCCATAGCGCTCGCGCTCGCCGCCGAGGGACAGTACGAGCGGGTGATCGCCACCGACGTGTCGTCCGATGCGCTGGCGGTCGCGCGGCACAATGTGCGCGTGCTCCCCGAGGAACGTCGCGCGCTGCTGCAGTTCCGTACGGGCAGTTTCTGCGCGCCACTGGCCGGCGAGCGTCTGGACGCGCTGGTATCGAACCCGCCGTATATTGACCCGTCGGAAGCGCGGGAGCTTCCCGCGCTCGTGCGCAACTGGGAACCCTCGTGGGCTCTCTTTGCGTCCGGGGGTGGTCTGGCGGCCATTGCGGCGATTGCCGCCGGAGCGGTGGGACTGCTGGTACCGAACGGACTGCTCGCGCTCGAGGTCGATTCGCGGCGCGCGGCCGAGGCGGCGGCGCTGCTGGAGGGCACGGGCGCGTACCAGCAGGCGGCCATTCACAAGGACCTGACCGGTCGCGAGCGGTTTGTCGTGGCCCGACGCAAGGAGAGTTGATGCTGGATGAACGCGCCGTGGAGCTGGGCCGCCTGATCGGCCAGAGCGACCAATACAAGGCCGTACGACGCGCCAATGACGCCCTGGGCGCCGACAAGGACGCCGTGGCACTGCTGAACCGCATGGAGCAGCTGCGGGTGCAGGCGTCGCAGATGATGGAGCGCGGCGAGCAGCCGACCGCCGAGATGGAGCAGGAGCTCGACGAACTGCTGCAGAAGGTGCAGGTGAACCCGCTCTATCAGCGAATGATGGTCGCCCAGGAGAACTTCGACAAGATCATGGTGCAGGTGAACCAGTCGATTCTCGAGGGCATGAAGAAGGGCGCGACCAGCGGGATCATCACCCTCGGGTGACGGCCATGCCGGGTCGCCTGGTGGTTCTCGAGGGTGTCGAGGGAGCGGGGAAGACCACCCAGCTCGAGCGGCTGGCCCTGCGTCTCGGCCGGTACGGCGTGACGGTGCGGATGCTGCGCGAGCCCGGCGGCACCGCCGTGGGCGACGAGATTCGCGCAGTGCTCCTGCGTCCAGGTGCGGCGATTCCCCCACGCACCGAGGCGCTGCTGTTCATGGCGTCGCGCGCCGCGCTCATGGATGAGCAGGTGCGCCCCGCGCTGGATCGCGGCGAGGTGGTGCTGCTCGACCGGTTCTTCCTGTCGACCTACGCCTACCAGGTGGACGGACGCGGCCTGCCGGAGCGCGAGGTGCGCGAAGCCAATGCCTTTGCCACCAGCGGCATCGTGCCGGACGTCACGGTGTTGCTGACGCTGCCGGTGGCCGAGGGGCTCGCGCGAGCGTCTCGTCGCGGCGAGGCCGACCGCATGGAACAGGCGGATCGTGCGTTCCACGACCGCGTGGAAGCTGCCTTCGCCCGTTTTGCCGATGAGGAGTGGCAGGTGACGCATCCCGAGTGCGGCCCTCTCGTGCCGGTGTCCGCCGCGGGCACCGTGGAAGAGGTGGAAGACCGCGTGTGGCGAGTGGTCGTCACGGCGTGCCCCGAGGTGCAGGCGTGAGGCGGCCCGCTGGAACTCGCACATCGCGTCCGGCGTAGAGTCCCTGTGCAACGCCATCGCCTGATCATCACGCTGCTCATGCTGGCCGCTGGCGCCATCGCCGGCGGCGCCCTGGTGCAGCGCGCCCTGCGCAGGTCGGCGCGCGGCGACGTCAACGGGCAGCAGCTGCTGGTGTCGGTGATGGAGCGGGTGCGTGACAGCTACGTCGATTCGCTGACCGTCGACGAGTTGTGGCGCCGCGCGGCCGTCGGCCTGGTGGACGAGTTGGGCGATCCCAACAGCACCTACCTTCCGCCGGACCGGCTGAAGCGGCTCACCGAGGCCACGTCAGGCGTCTACAGCGGCGTCGGCATCCAGGCCGACCGGCGCGAGGGGTTTGTCGTCGTACTGGCCGTGCGCCCCAACTCGCCCGCCGAGCACGCCGGCGTGCAGGCTGGTGACCGACTGGCGGAAGTCGACGGCCAGGCCATGAAGGGGTGGACGATGGAGGAGGCGCGCAACGCAATGCGCGGCAAGCCCGGCTCCACGCTGCAGCTGGTCGTCGAGCGCGGCGTGGCGCGCATTCCCTTCACCATCCAGCGTGGCGAGATCCACGTCGCGTCCATTTCGCGCGCCATGGTGCTTGATGGCCGCGTCGGCTATGCCATGCTGTCGACCTTCAGCGACTCGGCGCGGCCGGAGTTGATCCGCACGGTGGACTCGCTCGTCACGAACGGCGCGACGTCGCTGATCCTCGACTTGCGCAACAACCCGGGCGGCCTGCTCAACCAGGGCGTCGCCATCGCCGACCTGTTTCTCGACAAGGGGCATGAGATCGTCGAAGTCCGGTCGCGCGGCCAGAAGCGCGAAGTGCTGATCGTCGACAGCACCGCGCAACGGTGGCCGTCGCTGCCGGTGGCGGTCATCATCAACGGCGGCACGGCGAGCGCCGCCGAGATCGTCGCCGGGGCGCTGCAGGATCACGATCGCGCGCTGGTGCTCGGGCGCACCTCCTACGGCAAGGGCAGCGCGCAGAACGTCTTCGAGCTGGAAGGCGGCGGCGGCTTGAAGCTGACGACGGCACGCTGGTTCACGCCGTCCGGGCGCAGCATCAGCCGTGCCGTGCACGCGGATTCGGCGCCGCGAGCGATCAATGACCGGGCCGAACGCCCCGTGTTCAAGACCGATGGTGGGCGCAAGGTGTTCGGCGGTGGCGGCATCTCACCCGACCTGTCGGCCGGCGACTCGGTGCCGCTGCCGGGCGAACGCGCGTTTATCCTGTCGCTTGGCGCGTCGGCGGCCCGGTTTCGCGAGGCGGTCAACGACCTCGCCGCGGCACAGGTGCGGCGCGGCGTGGTGACGGACACGGCGTTCGTGGTGACGCCGGAGATGCGCGATGCGCTCCTCGTCCTGGCGACGCAGCGCGGCATCGACGTGTCGCGCACAGCGTACGACGAGGCGACGAGCCTCGTGGACCGTCAACTCGGGAACGAACTGGCGCGGCAGGCGTTCGGATTGGCGTTTGCCGGGCGCCGCGTGGTGCGCAACGACCGGGTGGTGCAGCGGGCGGCCGGTTTGCTGCGCGCGGCGGTGGATCCCAAGCAGTTGCTGGCGAGGATTCCGGCGGCGGCGGATACGCTGGCGAAGTAACGGTGAACCGGAATTCGGATGACGGAATTGGGCAATTCGAATTCCAGTTCCGTCATCCGAATTCCGGTTCGCAGTTACGGTGTGACTGCTGGCTTCAGGACGTATCCACCCTTCCGAGGAAGCTTGGCGTCGCGCTGCGCCGTCATCCACACGAAGCTCGCCACCACCGCCGCATTGTGCTTCATGTCGTCCGCCTGGATGCGCTCGTAGACGTCCTGGTTGGAGTGGTGCGTGCGCGTGCCGTACTCCACCGGATCCTGGATGAACTGCCAGCCCGGGAGGCCGACGCCGTCGAAGGCCTGGTGGTCGGTCCCGCCGGTGTTGGAGTACGTGATGGTCTGTGCACCATTGGCCCAGAACGGTTGCAGCCACGCGTCGAAGATGCTCTTGACTCCGGCGTTCCCCTGCAGGTAGACGCCGCGGATCTTGCCGGTGCCATTGTCGACGTTGAAGTAGCCGGAGAACTTGTCATACTCGGCCTTCGTGAACACGGTGTCGCCCCTTCGCTCGCCGTAGTGCGCCTTCACGTACTCGCGCGAGCCGATGAGCCCCTGCTCCTCGCCGGTCCACAACCCAATGCGGATGGTCCGGCGCGGCTTGAGTCCCAGCGCCTGGAAGATGCGCAGCGCTTCCATCATCACGGCCGAGCCGGCGGCGTTGTCGGTCGCGCCGGTGCCGGCGTGCCAGGAGTCGAAGTGCCCGCCGAGCATCACGATCTCGTCCTTCAGTGCGGGGTCGGTGCCCGGAATCTCGCCCATCACGTTGAACGACATCGTGTCGGGCGAGATGGTGTTCTGCATGGAGAGCTCCATCGGCACGCTCTGACCCTTGGCCAGCATGCGGGCGATGCGCCCGTAGTGCTCGGCGGAGACGTGCACGGCGGGCACCACGGGCGGATTCTTCACGCGTGGCGCGCCATTGTCGGTGAACACGGTGCCGAAGTCGCCGCGCGCGGCGAGCAGAATGCCGCTCACGCCTTCCTTGGCGAGGAACTTCAGGAAGGTCGTGTCGTTGGGCGACGGCCGCGTCACCGCGGGACGCGCACCCGCCGGGCGGCCGCCGAAGCCGCCGCCACCCGCCGCCGGCAGCGGCTGGGCCGCGAGCTTCTGCAACTCCTCGTCCGTCAGCCGCTGGGCGTCGGCGGTGAAGTGTGCCTTGAGTTCGGGCACCGGCGAGAGCATGGCGAACTTGCCCCTCAGCTTGCCCGCGAACTTCGCGGTGTCGGCGAGCGAGTCGAGGACGAACATCAGCGCCTCACCCTTCACTATTCCCTTGAGCGGCGCGGGCGACCAGGCGCGTGGCGCTGCGGCGACGGTGAACGGGTTGCCGCCCGTTACCTGCAGCGCGAAGCGGTCGTTGCGCCATCCCGTGTAGTGGAAGGGCCACGACTCGAGGTGCGTGTTCTGCACGCCCCAACCGGCCATGGTCTTCATGGTCCACTCGGCGGCCGCTCTCGTGGTGGGCGACGCAGTGAGCCGCGGACCGTAGACGTCGGTGAGCCAGCTCATGGTCTCCATGATCTGGCTGCGGTTCATCGCCTCGTCCCTGATCTTGTTGACCGTGGCGAGGTCGACTCTTTCCTGCGCCATGGCCGGGGCGACCGAGAGGGTGGCCAGCGCGAACAGGCCGATTGCGCGGCGGGCGAAATGGGTCATCGATGAACTCCGGAAGATGGAAGGACCTGGGCAGAATCTAGGAGGTGGAGCTTGCTCGGAACAGAATCGGAATTCGGGTGACGGAATGGGCAATCGCCATTCCGGAATCCGAATTCCGATTCGTGGTTACGGCTTCTCCCCCGGCCGGTATCGCACCACGACCTGCGCATCGACGTCCTTGGCGTCATACGCCACCTTCTTGAGTTCGCCGCTGGCGAAGATCGCCGCTTGATCGGAGTACCACGGCGACTCGGGGCGCGGGCTCTGGCCGTACGCGAGTACCGAGTAGGCGCGCGGCTGGTCGCCGAACTCGACGGCGAGGATCCAGCCATCGCCGCCATTGGCCGACAACTTGCCGTCGGGATCGCGGGCAAAGTTCAGCACGCGGAAGCAGCCGAGCGCTCCCCCGCAACCGCCCACCGGAACGTCCACGCTGCCGCGGCGCACACGGTGCACCGCGCCCCACGCCACGTCGTAGGCGCCGTGCCGCCGGGTCGTCTCGCCCACCGCCCAGGTGAAGGCTTCGGCGGCCCTGGCCGGCTGCGACAATCCGTACGGGGTGCGCGTCGGGTCGGCGGACGTCCACGCCTTGGTGTAGCGCAGGGAGTCGGGGAGTCCCGCGCCGTAGCGCTGCCACCAGATCTCGAAGAGCATGGCGCCCTTGCTGTCGGGGTCGGCCGTGTTGTCCCACCGCTCGATCATCGCCAGCGCGGTCGCGACGTCACCGGTCGGTTTCGTGGCCCTCACGGCCGAAAGCAGATCGGGCTTCACGCGGTCGGCGAGCAGCATGCGGTAGCTGTGCTTCAGCCGCATCACGTCCTCGAGGCTCACCTTGTTGGTGCCGCCGACGAGTTGCGCGCCGAGCTGGGCGCGCAGCGACATCGCCGGCGGGGGGAGGTTCGTGTACCGGTTCGCGGTGTCCACCGGCTCGCGCAGGTTGGTGAAGTGCGGCGTGTTGTTCTCGTTGTGGATGTAACCGCCTCTCGGGTTCATCACCTGTGGCACGGAGTCAAAGGGGACCACGCGCGTCCATATGTCGGAGGTGCGCGTGGCGGACACCGCAAGCGTGTCACCGCCCGAGACGTGGGGCAGGACCGGCAGCGGATTGGCCCAGACGAACATGATGTTTCCGCGGTTGTCCGCATACGTCAGGTTGATCGCCGACTTCGCGCGCAGGCTCACGGCATCCTTCCACTCTGCCAGCGAGGTCGCGTGCATCATCCGCAGGAACTGCTCGCCGCCCCGGTATTCGCCGTCGTTGGCGGTCTTGATGATGTAAATCTTGCCGTTGGCGCGGTGGATGGCCGGACCGGCGGATGTGGACCAGAATTCGCGCGTCTCCGAGGACGTGCCGGCGCCGTTGCGGAACTCCACCGTGACCAGCTCGCGGCTGAGGGGGAGCGACGTGCCGTCGATCAGGTAATGGTCCACGCGCGCGGGATCCACGTCGAGCTCGTAGAACTCCGTCAGCCGCTGTGCGTTGTTGGTCGTGGACCAGCCGAGGTTGGCATTGAAGCCGCCGATGACGGCGAACGGGCCGCCGATGCGGAAGTCGCCGTAGAAGTCGAAGTGCCCCGGCACCGTCATCTGCGCTTCGTAGTAGCCGGAATTCCACGCCAGGTGCGGATTTCGCAGGAGGATGGCCTTGCCCGACTTCGTACGACTCGGGGCGAACGCCCACGCGTTGGAGCCGACGTTGTCGCTGCTCAGTTCGTCGTCCCCCTCACCCGGCGCGCCGCGACGCGTCGGTTCTGGCGGGAACTTCTTCGGGTCGAGCTTCGACAGGAACCGTCGCACCATGGCGTATGCCGGCTCGCCCATGTCACCGGCAAGCACGTCGTATCCGGTAAAGTCGACGGGCATCGTCGGGGGATACTCGCCCGGATGCAGCACGATGTACCGATTGAGCCCGAGAGCAAAGCCGTCGTAGATGTCCCGCGTATCCGGCTCGAGCAGCGGATAGCTCGCGATGGCGCGCGCGCGCGCCCGCCGCGCGGCAAAGTCCTGTTCCATGCTGTCGCGCCCGAAGGTGAGCCCCATGCGACCGGACGCGCGCAGCATGT
>JBBTFF010000064.1:0-12634 GCA_038041995.1 Gemmatimonadota bacterium
GCGAATGGGATGCCCGCTACACGATTCTCCTCCGAACCGGGTCCCAGGTGACCCGCCGTCCCTCGAGGTACGATTTCGTCGCCATGTGGCAGGTGATCGCCTCCTCAAAGGCGCGTTCGATGTTGCAGCTGGTCTCCCCGCCGTTGCGGATCACGTCCAGCCACTCCTGCAGCATCAGGTGGTACGCCGACATCCGCCGCCCGCCGCGGTAGGTGAACAGCAGGCCGCGGCTGGCGAAGTACTGCATCGTGGCCGAGGTCACCGCGTCGATTCCCTTGAAGCCGGGGCGGTAGGTGAACATCGGCTGCGACGTGTCGATGACGCCTTCATCGAGCTTCTTCTTGAAGCGCGTCGACTCGCCGTCCGCCGTGACGCTGAGCGTGCCGCCGACCTTCATGGTGGCGTCGTGGCCCATGAACTGGAGGCCGCGGTCCATGCCGTTCGCCAGGGTGGCGCTGTACACGAAGCTCAGCTTGCGCTCCGGATACTCGTAGGCGGCCTGGAAGACATCGGGCACGTCACGACCGTCGGTGAAGTGGTAGACGCCACCGGTGGCCACGCACGACTGCGGAATGCCGAGCTGGAGGATCTGGTTCACGCCGTCGAACTCGTGCGACAGCAAATCGCCGGCAAGCCCGGTGCCGTAGTCGTACCAGCAGCGCCAGCGGAAGAAGCGCTCGAGGCTGAACGGCACCTTGTGCGGCGCCGGCTCCTCGAACTGCGCCCAGTCGATCGTCGAGGGATTCCCGTCCTTGTGGATGTCCCACACCCAGGCGCCCCACTTGCTGTTGCGGTTGGTCGTGGCCTCAACGAGCGTGATGGGGCCGAGGATGTTCGCGGCGATGATCTCGCGCGCCTTGTTGTGGCTTTCGGACTGCCGGTTCTGGTGCCCGAGCTGAAAGACGATCTTCGACCGCTTCACGGCGTCGTAGACGGCGTGCGCCTCCTCCTCGGTTCGCGTCAGCGCCTTCTCGCAGTACACGTGGATCCCGGCCGCCGCGGCGTCCTGGCAGATGCGCGCGTGCCAGTGGTCGGGCGTGGCCACGATGACGGCGTCCACCTCCCCGCTCTGCAGCATCTCGGTGTAGTTGCGGAATCGACGAGCGGGCGGGTTTGCGCTCGCGCCGCGCGGGCGCACGTCCACGCGCGACGCCGCGACCGCGCGCTCGGCCCGCACGTCGAACAGGTCGCAAACCCCGGTGAACACGACGTTGAGGTCTTCCTGGTTGAGGTACACCTCGAGTTGCTTGTCGAGCGGGTCCTCCACCAGCGCCTTGCGCGCGTCGCGAATCCAGTCGGGGTGCGCGAAGCCCGCGTGGCGAAGCAGGGATTCTCCTTCGCCGCCGACGCCGATGATGCCGAGCCGGATGCGGCGGCCCGGCGGCCGGGAGATGGCGCTGGGAATCACGGCGGGACCGCTCTCGGTGACCCCCAGCTCCGACAGGATCGCCTCCTTCTTCGCGTCATCCAGCGCCTTCTTCTTCAGGATGTTGTAGGCGAAGACTCCCAGCACCGGCACGGAGACCAGCGCCTGCAGGAGGCCGCGCCGGCTGATCCTGCTCCAGCCACCAGGCGAGGGTTGCTTCGCGGCGCCGTCGCTCTTCAGTTCGTCGCTCATATGATCTCCGTTATGCCGCGGCCGCTTCATGAGCGGCCGGCTTGGCATTGCGCGTCCGGGTGAGGAACCGGTCCAGCCCGTAAACGTTGCTCGTGGGAAACGCCACGACCACCAGGAGCGCGGCCAGTTCGACCAGCACCTTGTTCACCAGCACGTAGCTCCCTTCCGCCGGCATCGGGTAGGTCACGCCGGCGAACGGCGGGGCCACGATCCAGTACAGCGAGAGCAGGACGACGCCGGCGATCGCCGCGGGGCGTGCCAGCGCCCCGAGCATCAGCCCGAGGCCGATCGCCACGAGGCCCCACTCGTTCAGGACGTCCACCACGGTCACCGCCGTGGCGTTTGCCGCGAGGTCGATCAGTTCCTCCTTCAGAAACCACTGCGAGCCGGCCAGGTAGCCCGCCGACGTCCAGTACGGGTTGAGGAGCTTGGCGATGCCCTCGTAGCAGAAGTGCCAGCCGATGAGCATCCGCAGGGCGACGAGCGTCGTCACCTGGAAGCTCGAGTACGGCCCGTGGCGGACCACCGTCGCTGTCTGAGTCATGACGTTTCGCTTCCTCCGTTCAAGGGTGTCGCACTTCGCCAGGTCCGCGATCGATGCTCGCGGCCTTCGTGGTCGAGAATCAGGCATGCACATCCGGGCAGCGCCTCGACGAACGCGACCCCGTGGCGCGGCCCCATGACAAACGCACTGGTGGCGAGCGCATCGGCGGCGAGTGCCGTGGGTGCCACGACGGTCACGCTGCTGCAGTGGACCGGCGACCGTCCGTTCGCCGCATTCACGATGTGGTGGTACATGCGCGCCTCGTCGAAGGAGCGCTCGTAGTTCCCCGAGGTCGCCACGGCCGCATCGGTGAGGCGGATGGCGTCGGGATAGTCGCCCCGGCGCCACGGGTTCTCGACGGCGATCGTCCACGGTCGACCGCGGGCGTTCAATCCACGCGCGCGAATGTCCCCGCCCGCATTCACGAGATACCGCCGCACCCCTTCGCGGTCGAGCTCCGCGCAGACGGCGTCGACGATGTACCCCTTGGCAATGCCGTCGAGCGTCAGCCGCATGCCCGGCCGACCGAGGCCGATGCGGTGCCGCGACAGCACCACGTGCTCGGCGCCGACGCGTTCCAGCGCCTCGGCGACCTCCGCCCGTGTCGGTTCCACCGGCGCCTCGCGCACCAGGCGATCCTGGTACAGGTCGACAAGCGGAGCCACCGACACGTCGAACGCGCCCCGCGTGAGGCGATGGTAGTCCAGCGCCTGCCGGACGACCTCGCCCACCTCCGGTGGCGGTCCGTCAAGCCGACCCGTCCCGTTGAGGACCGAGACCGGCGACGCGGCATCGAAGCGCGTGAGCAGCTCGATGAGCCGCTGCATCACCTCGAACGAACGTCCGATCGCCTCTTCGATGCGCTCGCGCGACGGGCCGAGCGCGACGACGGAAACGAGTGTCGACATCGCCGGACGCTCGGCAGTGACCTGCCAGAGCGCAGGGTCGAGGCGCACGGCGCTGAGCGCCGCCGCCGGAGACTCGACGCGCTGGAGACCGAGGTCCCGGAGCGCAGCGAGCGTGTGGGCGACCTGCGCCGCGTCGCCTGCACCGTGATCGGGGTCCTGCCGGGCCGCACGCATCGATGGTTCGCTCCGGTCGGTCACCACCGCACCCTCTCCCATCACATCACTTCCGCTTCTTCTTCTTCAGGAACGGCTTCAGCACGTCGAGCAGGTCGGGCTTGCCGATCTCCTGCAGTTCGTAGCGCACCCGCACGGTCGGCTTCCTGATCCTGATGAGGCGGCTCAGGTCGATCGGCGTGCCGATGATGACCGCGTCGCAGGGCACCTTGTTGATGGTCGTCTCGAGATCCTTCACCTGCCTGGCCCCGTAGCCCATCGCCGGCAGCAGGGTGCCGATCCTCGGGTACTTCCTGAATGTGTCACGGATCGTCCCCGTCGTCCACGGACGCGGGTCGACGATTTCCGCCGCGCCGAACTTGTTGGCGGCCACCACGCCCGCACCGAACTTCATCTCGCCGTGCGTCAGCGTCGGACCGTCCTCGACGACGAGCACACGCTTGCCGGTGATGCGCTCGGGGTGACTCACGACGATCGGCGACGCGGCGTCGATGATGGTGGCCCGATCGTTCACCCGGCGGATGTTCTGCCGCAGCACATTGATGGCGTCGATGTCGGCGGAGTCCACCTTGTTGATGATGACCACGTCCGCCAGGCGCAGGTTGGTTTCGCTCGGGTGGTACAGCAGTTCGTTGCCGACGCGCAGGGGATCCGCGACGACGATGTGCAGGTCCGGTTCGTAGAAGGGCGTATCGTTGTTGCCGCCATCCCAGAGGATGACATCCGCCTCGGCCTGCGCCTGCGCCAGGATGTCGCCGTAGTCGACGCCCGCGTAGATGACCGTGCCGCTCACGATGTGCGGTTCGTATTCCTCGATCTCCTCGATCGTGCACCGGTGCTTCCTGAGGTCGGCAATCGACGCGAAACGCTGGACCCGCTGCTTCTCCAGGTCGCCGTAGGGCATCGGGTGCCTGATGGCGGCGACTTTCAGGCCGTGCTCCTGGAGGATGCCGGCGATGCGCCGGGTGGTCTGGCTCTTGCCGGAGCCGGTGCGGACGGCGCAGACGGAGATCACCGGAATGGTGCTCTTGAGCATCGTCTCCGCCGGTGCCAGCAGCTTGAAGCTGGCACCGGCCGAGTTGACGATCGACCCGCGCGCCATCACGTAGATGTATGGCACGTCGCTGTAGGCGAACACGACCTCATCGACTTTCTGCCGGCGGATGATGGACTCGAGGTTCTCCTCGGCCAGGATCGGGATCCCCATCGGGTAGTGCGAACCGGCGAGCGATGCCGGATAGCGCCGGCCGTCGATGTTGGGGATCTGGGCGGCGGTGAACGCGACGACCTGGTATCGGGCGTCGTCGCGGTAGACGACGTTGAAGTTGTGGAAGTCGCGCCCGGCGGCGCCCATGATGACGGTGCGTATGCGCTTCATGCAGCTTCCCCCGTGGCGGCTAGCCTTCGATGACCTTCTTGATGCGCTCGAATGCCCAGTCGATCTCTTCGCGCGTGATCACGAGCGGGGGCGCCAGGCGGATGACATGGTCGTGCGTCTCCTTGCAGAGCAGGCCTTCCTCCTTGAGCAACTCGCAATAGGGTCGGGCCAGCTCGGTCAGTTCGACGCCGATCCAGAGGCCGCGTCCGCGGATCTCCTTGATGAGCGGGCTCCTGAGCGTGCGCAGCCTGGCGAGGAAGTACGCGCCCAGTTCGGCGGATCTCGCCACCAGCCCTTCCTCAACGAGCACCTTGAGTGCCGCGCGGGCCACCGCGCAGGCCAGCGGATTGCCGCCGAACGTGCTGCCGTGATCGCCCGGCTTGAAGACACCCAGCACCTCGCGTCGCGACAGGACCGTCGAGATGGGGTAGTAGCCGCCCGACAGCGCCTTGGCGATGATCACCATGTCGGGCTCGACGTTTTCCCACTGGTGCGCGAACAGCCGGCCGGTGCGGCCGAGCCCCGACTGGATCTCGTCGAGGATCAGCAGCACGTTGTGCCGCTTGCAGATCTCCTCGGCCCGCTTCAGGTATCCGGCGGGCGGGATGATGATGCCGGCCTCGCCCTGGATGGGTTCGACGAGAAACGCCGCCGTGTTCGGCGTGATGGCCGCTTCGAGCGCCGCCGCGTCGCCGTACGGAATGACGACGAATCCGGGAGTGAGCGGGCCGAAGCCGTCCTTGTACTGGGCCGCGCTCGAGAAGCTGATGATGCTGATCGTGCGCCCGTGGAAATTGCCCTGGCAGGCGATGATCTCGGCCTGATTGTCCGGGATGCCCTTGACCGTGTATCCCCACTTTCGAGCGGCCTTCAGCGCGGTTTCCACCGCCTCGGCGCCGGAGTTCATGGGCAGCACCATGTCCATGCCCGTGAGGTCGTGCAGGTCCTTGTACAGCAGGGGCAGCTGGTCGTTGCGGAACGCGCGTGATGTCAGCGTGACGCGCCGTGCCTGGTCCAGCATCGCCGCCATGATGCGCGGATGGCAGTGGCCCTGGTTGACGGCCGAGTAGGCGGCCAGGCAGTCCAGGTAGCGCTTGCCGTCCACGTCGTACACCCACACCCCCTCGGCGCGTTCGATGACGACATCGAGCGGATGGTAGTTGTGGGCACCATACTGCTCCTCGATGTCGATGAATTCCTGACTGCGCAGCGCGGTTGTTTCCATGAGAAGACACCAGTGAAAGGCAGAGCGGTCCGCTATTCGCGATCCCAGAGCAGCGTCAGCAGCGCCATTCGGACGAAGAGGCTGTTGGCCGCCTGCTGGAAGTACAGCGCCCGCGGATCGTCATCGACGTCCTTGTCGATCTCGACGGTCCGCGGCAGGGGATGCAGGATCATCGCGTCCGGCTTCATCGTGCGCAGCAGCCGGGCGTTGATGGCATAGCGCGAGAGCACCGCGCGGTCCGACACCCGTTCGGGGCGGATGCGCGTCTGGTAGATCACGTCGACGTCGCCGGCGATCGGCGTGACGTCGTGGCGCACATCGTACCAGACGTCGTGCTCGTCGAGGTGCGCGAGAATGTCGGGGCGCATCTGCACCTCGGGCGGACTCACGAAGTGGATCTTGACCCGGGGAAACTTGCTCAGGAGGTAGGCCAGCGAGCGGGCGGTCCGGCCGCCGTCGAGTTCGCCGACGATCGCGATCGTCAGCCCGTCGAGTGTCCGTCGCTCGCGCTGGATCGTGTAGAGGTCCACCAGGGCCTGCGTCGGGTGCTGGCCGCTGCTGCCGTCACCGGCGTTGATGACCGGCACGCGGGACACGCGCGCCGCCCGTCGCGCCCCGCCCTCTTCGGTCGGGCGCAGCACGATGACGTCGGCGAACGACGAGATGATGCGAATCGTGTCTTCCAGCTGTTCGCCCTCGATCTCGGACGAGAACTTCCGCGCCTGCTCGGTCGACAGCACACGGCCGCCGAGCCGGTACATGGCGGCCTCGAACGAGAATCGCGTGCGCGTGGACGGCTCGTAGAAGAGCGAGGCCATGATCTTGTCTGAGTAGTCGCGGGTGCCGCCGCGCGCGACGAGGCGCTCCATCTGCCGTGCCCGTTTGAACAGCGCCATCAGGAACGGGACGGTGAACTGCTGCGACTCGATGACATGTTCGAGCTTCATGGTCGTCCCTCGCTCTCGCGCACGATGTGTGTGCCGGCGTTTCCCCGAACCGCGTCGAACAGGCGCTCGTGGGAGGTGATGATCACCTCCTTCCCGCCGTTCCGCAGGAACCACAGCGCCGACTCGACCTTGGGTCCCATGTTGCCGGGAGGAAAATGCCCCATGGCGTGGTACGCCCCGATTTCGTCGACCGTCGCCCGTCCAAGCGATTGCTGGTCTGCCTTCCTGTAGTTCAGGCAGACGCGCTCCGCATCGGTCGAAATGACGAGGAGGGCCGCCCGCAGGTGCGATGCCAGCAGGGCCGACGACCGATCCTTGTCGATGACGGCCTCGACGCCGCGCAGGGCGCGTCCCACGCGCATCACGGGAATGCCACCGCCGCCGACCGCGATGACCAGGACGCCGCTCTCCGTGAGGCGTCGAATGACGTCCTCCTCGACGATCTCCAGAGGTTCGGGCGACGGGACGACGCGCCGGAAGCCCCGGGCGGCATCCTCGACGATGTGCCAGCCGAACTGCTGATGCCTGAGCGCGGCTTCCCGCGCCGAGTAGAACGGGCCGATGGGCTTGGTGGGCCGCTCCATCGCCGGATCCGCCGGCGACACCACCACCTGCGTCAGTACGGTGGCGACCGGCGTGTTCAACCCGGCGTCGGCCAGCGCTCCGCACAGCGATTGCTGCAGCAGGTACCCGATTTCGCCCTGCGTCGTCGCATCGCAGACATCGAGTGAATGGGTGTAGACGTGATCGGCGGACCGCTCGGACCGCAGCAGTGCGGCGCCGACCTGCGGTCCGTTGCCGTGCGTCACGACGACGTTGAAGCCCAGGCGGATGATCCGGACGATGTCTTCGGCCGTACGCCGCGTGTTGGCGAACTGCTCCGCAATGGTCCCTTTCTCACCCGCGCGGATGAGGGAGTTGCCTCCGACGGCGACCACCGCAGTCTGCGCCATGGTCGGCCTACGGAATCGGCTCGAGCAGTATCGCCTTCACACGCATGGCAAGCCCCCCGGTAAACGAACGGGCA
The DNA here is from genome assembly GCA_038041995.1 of Gemmatimonadota bacterium. GTDB lineage: Bacteria > Gemmatimonadota > Gemmatimonadetes > Gemmatimonadales > Gemmatimonadaceae > PNKL01. The sequence continues at coordinate 7,822 of JBBTFF010000064.1, forward strand.
GACAACCCATTCGAGTAGCCAGCGTGTCGGGCCGACAAGCCGTCTCGTCCCGGGAACGACCGCGCGCTCCGGCGAGGCGAGAAGAGCCGGGGTCCCCCCGGCATGTACCCATTCTAGGTCGTGGCGCGCGGGAGCCGAAAGACGGGAAACTCCGACAGGCGTGTAGGGCGGCGGCGGGCAGCACCCTCGGGGGTTCATCGTTGCGTGGAGCTGGCGCGTAGTCGCAGATGCGCTGTGCGCCCGGGTGTCGCAGATTCCGTGGCACCGCCTGACCGGCAATTCCGTTTCCCACTCGCACGGGAGTCTCGAGATGTTGTCCGCGCGTTCCTTCGGTTCGCTCGCCCTGCTCGTCGCCATCGGGGCGACCGCGCAGGCCCAGGACGACCCCGCCCTCGTCGCCAGGGCGCGGAAGATCCATGCCAAAGCGCTCAAGATCGACACCCACGTCGACTTCGCACCGGCACAGATGACCGGGCCGTCGCCGAACTACGCCACCGGCATTCCTCGCAACCAGGTGGACCTGCCGAAGATGGAGCAGGACGGACTCGATGCCGTCTTCTTCAGCATCTATGTGGGGCAGCGTCAGGACTTCAGCGACACCGGTTACGCCAGGGCAAAGGCGACCGACAGGGAGAAGTTCGAGGCGATGCGAGCCCTGGTGGACAAGCTGGCGCCGGAGCGCATCGACCTCGCCTACACGGCTGCGGACGTGCGCCGGATCCACAAGGCGGGCCAGAAAGTGGCGTTGATGGGAGTCGAGAACGGCTACGGGATCGGCACCGACATCACCAACGTCAGGAAGTTCTTCGACCTCGGGGCCCGGTACCTGTCGCTCGCGCACAACGGGCACAACCAGCTCTCCGACTCGAACACGGGCGAGGGCGACGGCGTCTGGAAGTGGAACGGGCTGAGCCCGCTCGGCCGGCAGGTCGTGGAAGAGGCCAACCGGCTCGGCATCATGATGGACATCTCGCATCCGTCCAAGGCGTCGAACCTCCAAGTGATGGCGATGTCGAGGGCGCCGGTAATCGCCAGCCACTCGGGAGTGCGCGCGCTGTGCAACCACAGCCGCAACCTCGACGACGAGCAACTGCTGGCGCTCAAGAAGAACGGCGGCGTGGTGCAGCTCGTGGCCTTCAACGGTTACGTGAAGACGCCCACGCCGGACTCGCCCGAGCGCGCGGCGGCGGTCGTCGAGTTGCGCAGGCAGTTCGGCTTCGGCGCCGGGCAAGGCGGCGCGCGGCGCACCGCTGGAACCCAGCCCAACGACTCGGCGTTCGCCGCCTACCGGCTTAAGCTGGCGGAACTCGACGCCAAGTTCCCGCCGTCTGCGCGAGCAACGGTCTCGGACTTCGTCGACCACATCGATTACGTAGTCAAGGTCATCGGCATCGAGCACGCCGGCATCAGTTCCGACTTTGACGGTGGGGGCGGCATCGTCGGGTTCAACAACGCCAGCGAATCGTTCAACGTCACGCTCGAGCTCGTGCGCCGCGGCTATGGCGAGAAGGACATCATCGCCATGTGGGGTGGCAACCTCCTGCGCGTGATGGAGCAGGTGGAGAAGGTCGCGAAACAGATCCAGGCCGGGCGATAGGAGAGGGAATTCCGCCCGTACGACCGCGGCCCATCCGGCAGTCGGCGCTAGTCGAACAGCGACGAAATGATGTCGAGTACCGCGCTGAACACCCCTTCGGCCGCGCTGCCCACCACTTCAATGGCCGCGCCGCCGACCTGTGCCGCGCCCGCTGCGCCGTGGAGCACGAGTCCCGGTGTCCAGATCATTGCGTCCATCAGCACGTCGCCGCCGATGCCGAGCGCATCGGTCCCTCGGCCGTGGCGGCGTGCCGCCTCGGCGAGGTTCAGCCTCCAGAGCGCTGCCAGTTCGTGATGATCGAACCAGATGCCGCGACAGCGCTGGCACACATCGAGAGTGAGCCCCTGATGCGCGCGCCGGGTCATCACCTCGTCGCACGTGGGGCACGCCAGGTCGTTGGCACGGTGGCACGCCGGGCAGCGCGGGAGGTCGCGGTCGAGCGGCGTGCCGCAGCCGTGACAGGGTGGTCGCACCGCGTCCCGGCGTGGCGCGATCTGCGCCCACAGCTCGGCCGGCGCGCGACGGGCGAGCTGCTGCACTTCACCCGGTCCGAACCAGACACCGCCGCAGCGTGTGCAGTGGTCGAGCGTAAGCACGCCGACCGCGCCGTCAAAGGTCGCTTTCTCCATCGCGACGAGGCACACCGGGCACGGTAGCCGCGCCTCGAAGCCGGGTGACGCCTGGAGAGTCGCGCGCTCAGCCATCGAGCAGTCCGCGCGCCGATTGCTTGTCGCCAAGCGTCCCCTTCTCGTGAAAGACGTACACCAGCACGCCGCCATCACTCACCGCCAGGTCGGCGAAATCCCGGCTCATCAGCGCGTCGAGCGCGGCCTTTGCCGCTTCGGGGCTGAGCGCGAGCGCCACCGCCACTTCGCTGGCGGTGAGCCGCCCCCCCTCACGCTGGGCGAGGCGCAGGATTTCCGCATCGATGGTTCGTTGCCGCAGCTCTTCCATCCGCTGCGAACGGCGGCGGCCGCCGCCCCACAGCAGCATCGCGCCGCCTGCCGCTGGCAGGACGACGGTGATGAGCACGGCGGCGATGGTGGCCGGCGCGGCGAAGCTGGCGCTCGAACGCAGGGAGCCGAACAGCATCACGCCGGCAAGAATGAGAAGGGCGATGCCGGTCTTGCGTCCCATCAGTGGACCTCGGATGTCGTTGCGGTACGGCCAGACTTCGGACGGGGCTACCTGTGCGCTGCAATATGGGCTCACGGCTGATGAACCGCTGCCCAGTTCCCATCGTTCACGGTGGTGCGTCCTTCCGGGAAGAGACGCGGGCTGCTCTACTTCTCCTCCTGCGATCTGCCGGCGGAATCACCATGAAGTCAGGATTCCGGATGATCGCCGTGGCATTCCGATCAACCACTTGGTGAGCGAGTCCCATGCCTCTGTTCAAGCGACATGACGGCGATCTGGTGCGCGGTGAGACGCCCATGCGGCGGATCATGCCCTACCTCATGCCCAGCCGGAACGGCAGCATCGTCCTGAACGATTCCGTCTTCCAGATCCAGGACACGCGGATCTGGCTCAAGGCCTACAATCGCGCCCACGAGGAGCACGCCACCCTCTTTCACCTGCTGGCCTACGCCGCTGCCCAGGCCCTTCACGAGCGCCCCGAACTGAACCGCTTCGTCTCGGGCGGCAGGGTCTACCAACGTAGGGGCGTCCAGGTGTCCTTCGTGGTGAAGAAGGAACTGAAGGATGAGGGCCAGTCCACCACCGTGAAGCTGAACGTCATCCATGGCGAGCCGTTCCGGGTCTTTGCTGATCGGCTGGCCAAGGCCATTCGCGAGGCCCAGGACACGGACCGTGCCGTGGACAGGGAAACCGCCCTCATCATGCAGCTCCCCGGCTTTCTGGTGCGGGGCCTGGTCGCACTGGCGCGGGGACTGGATCGCTGGAACCTCTTTCCCCGCTTCATGACGGAGCCCGACCCGATGTTTTCCAGCATCTTCCTCGCGAACCTTGGGTCAGCGGGCATCAGCGACGCCTATCACCATCTCTACGAATACGGCACAGTCTCCATCTTCGGCGCCATGTCCGCTCCCTGCCGCATGCCGTTCGTGGAAGACGACAACGTGGTAGTCCGACCGGGGCTGCGGGTGCGCTGGAGCTTCGACGAGCGCATCCACGACGCCTTCTACAGCGCCCGTTCGCTGAATCTGGTGCGCCGAATCGTGGAGGCCCCACTCAAGCACCTGGGCGCACCGGAGGGCGATCCGGCCTTCAGCGTGGCGGGTTCCCGGTTGCCTGACCGCTAACGGGGCACGATGCGCGCGACGAACCCGCCCCCCGGCGCGAGCGAGATCTTCAGCCGCTCGTTGGCCGCCACCGGACGCTGCTCGCGCACGTAGTCGACACCCGCACGATCGGCGTTTGGGCCATCGCGGTAGACGTCGGCATTGAACGCGCCGCTTCCGAGCCACGACAGTTCAATCTCCAGGTCGCGTGCGGTCCAGTTGGTCAGCGCCCCCACGTACCACTCCCGCCCCGACCGTCGGGCGGTCACGATGTACTCTCCCACCTTCGCCGACAGCACCTTCGTCTCGTCCCACACCGTCGGCACCGCCGACAGGAACGCCAGGCTCTCTGGCTCACGACGATAATTGGACGGCGAGTCGGCCAGCATCTGCAGTGGGCTCTCGAACACGACGTACATCGCCAGCTGCTGGCATCGCGTACCCTGGCTCATCGGCCGGCTGAAGACAGGCTTGAAGTCGGCCTTCGTCGCATTGAGCATGGCGCCGGGCGTGTAATCCACGGGACCGGCCAGCATGCGCATGAAGGGGAACGTGACGGCGTTGTCGGGCGAAGCGAGGTCGCTCCACTTGCTCTGCTCCAGTCCGAGCACCCCCTCGCTGGTCACCACGTGCGGGTACGTCCGATACAACCCCGTCGGCTTGTACGCCCCGTGGAAGTCCACCAGCAGGTGACGCTTGGCTGCCTCCTTCGCGACCCGCTCGTAGAAGTTGACCATCCATTGATCCTCGCGTTGCATGAAGTCGACCTTGATCCCCTTCACGCCCCACTTCTCAAACCGGTCGAGCGCCGGCCCCATCTGCAGGTCGAGTGTCTTCCAGACCACCCACATCACCAGGCCGACGTTCTTCTGCTTCGCGTAGGCCGAGAGCGACTCCATGTCGATGGCCGGTGCGACGGCAAGCAAGTTGCCAAGCGGGTACCACCCCTCGTCCAGGATGATGTAGGGGATGCCGT
>JBBTFF010000065.1:0-9971 GCA_038041995.1 Gemmatimonadota bacterium
CCCCCTTCTGTGTTTCTCCGTGCACTCCGTGTCTCCGTGGTGTGGAGTAGAACTTGCCCCACCTAAAAGCCCAGGTACGTCCGCACCCGCGGCTCGATGCGGTCCGGCGTCCACGGCGGCGACCAGACGAGGAACACCTGCGCGTCGGTGACCCCGGAGATGGCGTTGAGTTGCGCAGTTGCGTCGCCCACGAGCTCTGCGCCTGACGGACAGGCCGGCGAAGTGAGCGACATGTCGACCCCCACCGACGTTCCGTCGATCCGGATCTCATAGACGAGGCCGAGATCGAGGATGTTGAGGTTCAAGTCGGGGTCCTTCACCCGGCGCAGGGCCAACTTCACCATGTCTTCGGTGATGAACGGCGCATCGCTGGAAGTGACGGCAACTGGCGCCTGTGGCGCATCGCCGGGCTTGATGTCGTCTGTCATGGGGAGCTCCTGATGGTTCGCAGTATGCCCCTGGAGGGGGTGCGAATTCAAGCGGGAGCGTTCAGCCGCGCGCCTTGCCGGCGGGTTTCGTGCCACTCCTGGCGGCGGGCTTCTCTTTGTCCTTGGCGAGGACCCGGGAGGCCGAGGGCCTGGAGCGCCCGGCCTTGGCGGCCTTGCCTGACTTGGCAGAGTTGCCAGCCTTGGCGGCTTTCTTCGCCTTGCCTGGCGAGGCCTTCGTGCCAGAGGACTTCGCGCTGGAGGACTTCGCGCCGGCCTTCGCCGAAGCCGAGGCCGATGATTTCGCCGCGATTCCGGTCGCTGGCGGCTTCGCCGACCGCGCCGGCTTGGCGGACTTTGCCGCAGTGGGCCGCCGCACCGTGGTGCTCTTGCGGCGCGAGCGCCTGGAACGGACGGGCTTGTTCCAGTTGTGGGCGCGGTCGGCGCGAAACGCGGCGGGCATGACCATGACGCGCAGGTCGTCATCGGTCACCGCCAGCGCGGCGGCATCGGCGAGGTCGCTGCGCACGTCGGCAATGACGGTGGCGGGGCGGCGCGCCCGCGCGGCATGCACGCGGTTGGTGAGCAGGATGACGAACATGTCGCGCTGCGGATCGATCCAGATGGACGTGCCGGTGAAGCCGACATGGCCATACGCCGTCGGGCTCAGGTATTCGCCCGCCCCGTGCCGGCCTTCGGCCATCTCCCAGCCCAGCGCGCGAGATCCGGCCGCGCGCTGTGTGAAGAGCCGCACCGCGGAGTCGCTGACGATGCGCATGCCGTCGTAGATGCCGCCGTTCAGCATCAGCTGCGCAAAGACGGCCAAGTCATCGGCCGTGCCGAAAAGCCCCGCGTGTCCAGCAACCCCGCCCAGCGCGTAGGCGTTCTCGTCATGCACTTGCCCCTGCAGCGGATAACCGCGTGGCGGCGACACCTCGGTGGGCGCGACGCGATCGCGCACCGAATCGGCCGGGAGGAATCCCGTGTCGAACATCCCGAGCGGGCGGAAGACGCGCTGCTGAAGGAAGAGATCGAGGGAGACGCCAGCCACGGTCTCGATGACCATGCCAAGCAGGTCGGCGCCCAGGTCGGAGTACTCGAAGTACTGGCCGGGACGGTACGCCAGCGGTGTTTCGACGACTGCCTGCCGCGCTTCGTCGGGATTTCCGGCAATTCGCCACAGGTCGCGGCCGGCCGGAAGCCCGCCGCGATGCGTCAGCAGGTGTCGGACGGTGACTTCGTCCTTCCAGCGCCCTTCGAAGAGGGGCAGGTAATTGGCTACCTTCGCATCCAGCGGCAGGCGCCCCTCGTCATACAGGATCATCGCCGCCGTGGTGGTCGCAACGACCTTGGTCAGGGAGGCCAGGTCGTAGATGGTGCGATCGGTGGAAACGGACGGGCTGATGCTGGACCAGCCCTGGGTGCCGAAGCCCTTCTTCCAGACCACGGCTCCGCGACGTCCCACGATGACGGCCGCACCCGGAAACCCCCCGGCGCGAATGCCCTCCCGGACCACCCGGTCGATGATCTCCAGTCGCTGAGGCGACATGCCAACGCTGGCCGGAGGGCGCACGGGCAAGCCGTCGCGCATTCCGCCAAGTGCAAGCGCAGCAACGAGATGAATGATCACTGGGGGCCGGGAAGAGGGGCGGAAGAAATCACAGCCTCGCACGGGAGTCGCGCGAGGAGCGGGGACGGCACAACTTGGACTCGTGCGGGAGAGCTACACTGCAAGCCCTGTACCCGCAAGACGAGCAATAGTTAGAGCGGTCACCCGGCAACTCTTTCCCTGCCGGGCGTGACTCACTTAGCGAACGGCCATGGCAGATCAGCTCACGATTCGACGCGCCATTCACGGCGATGAAGCGGCGTTACGTGCCCTATGGGTACAATACGCGCCGCGCATCGACGCCGTGGTGCGGCGGCTCGTGAGCGACCCGGACCAGGCCGCCGATATCGCGCAGGAAGTCTGGATCCAGATCTTCCGCGCCCTCCCCACGTATCGCGGCGACTCGCAGTTCGCCACCTGGGCGCACCGCATCGCGGTGAATCGCACGCTGAACGCGCTGCGCTCCTTGCGCCGGATCGGCAAGCTGGAGACGGAGATCGAGGAGGCCACCGCGATGGTGGAACACGACGGCGATCGCGCGCTGCTGGCGCAGACGATCGACGACGCGGTGAAGAAGCTGTCGCCGGGGGCGCGGACGGTCTTCGTGCTCCACGACGTCGAGGGGTACACGCACGAGGAGATTGCCGCCGAGCTTGGCATCACGTCGGGCGGATCGAAGTCCCAACTTTTCAAGGCGCGCGCGAAGCTGCGCGGCCTGCTGGCCCATCTGGTCGATGCACCCAATACGCAGGATACGACACATGTCGCACATCTCTCCTGAACGACTCGCCGCCCTGGTGGACGAGACGGCGCTGCCCGACGAGGCGACGCACCTCGCTGCTTGCGCGCAGTGCGAGCGTGACCTTGCCGCGCACCGCCGGCTCGTCCGGCTGGCCGCCACCGATTTGCTGCTGGAGCAACCGCCGCTCACCGACTGGGTGTCGCTGGGGGCGATGCTCAAGGCCGAGGGAATCGTTTCCGCCGCGCCGCTGGCGCCATCGCGCCGGTCGCGCGCCTGGTTCGTGATGCGTGTCGCGGCCGGGCTCGCGCTGGTGGCGGGGAGCGTGGTTGCCGGGCGCTGGACCGCGGGCTTCGAGTTCAACACCGCGCCGCAGTCGGTGGCCGCTGCCGCACCGAGCGCCGTCAGCTTCGAGTCGCCGCAGGCGGCCGTGCAGGTGCTGACCTCGGCGCAACAGCAGTACTCCGACGCGGCGGCGTACCTGGCGGCGCAGGACACGACGTCGCGCTTCATCGGGTTGAACGTCAACACCTACCGGGCGCGACTGACCGCGCTCGACAACATCGTGGCATCGACGCGGACGGCCCTGTACCAGGCGCCGCAGGACCCCGTGCTCAACCAGTACTACCTCTCGGCGGTGGCGGCGCGCGAGGCGACGCTGCGGCAGTACAAGGCGGCGTTGCCGGCGTCGCAGAAGCTTGAGCGCTATTAGCGCAGAGAACGACAGAGAACGACAGAGAACGACAGAGTAGGACAGAGTACGACAGAAACGACCGAGTCTCTTCAAGGACGTTGATGCAATGAGTGCTTTCCTGAATTTCCTGCGGCGCATGGCGCCAATCGCCGTGCTGGCCGGTGCTGCGCTGGCGGCTGCCGCGAGTTCGGCCGCCTCCCAGCAATCGAGCACGGCGCCACGCACGGGGCGGCGCGTGATCGTGCGCGAGGACACCACTGAGAACATGCGGGTCATGGTGGTGTTCGAGGGGCTCGACAGCCTGTTGCGGTCGCTGGCGCAGTCGCGAGCTCTCGAGGAGCGCATTGGCATCGCGCTGCGCGAGTACGCGGGCGCGCCGGCCAGCGAGACGCGCAAGCGCGCGCTCGAGGAACAACTGCGGAAGATCTCGAGCACCAACCTGCAGCTCATGTCGCAGATCCAGCTGGCGTGCATGACGCGACGGACGCGCGAGGCGGTGCCCGAGGGTTACCTCGGCGTGACGTTCAACGGTGAGTACGAAGTGAAGCGGGAGCACAACGGACCTGAGGTTTTCCGCTTCCAGGAACCGCCCGAGATCGTCAGCGTCGAGAGCGGTTCGCCCGCTGACCGCGCGGGCGTACGCGCCGGCGACCGGATGGTCGCCATCGATGGTCGCGACGTGGTGGGGCGTGACGTGTTCTTCGCCCAGCTCCTGGTGCCGGGACGCAAACTCCCGTTGCGCGTGAATCGCGATGGCACCGAGCAGGTCATCGTGGTGGTGGTGCAGAAGCGTCCGGACGGTTTCGGCGACCGGTGCAGTGACCTTGACCTTACGATGGGCCCCATGCGCATGCCGGGCATCGTGCAGGTGGCACCGGTGCCGGGCACCCGGGGGCTGACCTTCTTTCGCACTCCGGCGCCACCGCGCACGGCCGCCGCGCCGGAAGCGCCCAACGCCCCAGCCGCGCCGAGTTTCGGTGTGTGGTCGTTCGAGACACCACCGCCGGTGGCCATCGCGGGCTTCTCGAGCCTCGTGGCTGGCGCCCAGCTGACCACGCTCACCGAGGACTTCAAGGAACTCACCGGCGCCGAAAGTGGCGTGATGGTGCAGCGCGTGTCGCCGGAGTCGCCGGCCGCAGTGGCTGGCCTCAAGGGCGGCGACGTGATCGTGGAAGCTGGCGACCGTCAGATCACCAGCGCGCGACTGCTCCAGCGCCTGGTGAGCGACGCCGACACGCGCAGCCTCAAGCTGAAGGTGGTGCGTATGGGCAAGGCCAGGACTGTCTGGCTGAAGTGGTAGAGAACGACAGAGAACGACAGAGAACGACAGAGAACGACAGAGTGCGACAGATGACTGCTGGTCTGTCGTACTCTGTCGTACTCTGTCGTACTCTGTCGTTCTCTACGGTTTGATGACCGATCCCGGCGGTAGGCTGTACACCAGCTGCGCCGTACGCTCGTCGAGGTCGCTCAACTGGCTCACCCGCACGCGCGCGGCCATGATGCTGCGCTCATCCATGGTGTGGTCGAGCCCCAGCACATGGCCAACCTCGTGCAGCGTGATGGCATGTATGGCCTCGGCGTCGAGCGCCGCGCCGCCCTGGTGGTGCAGCGCCACCTCGATGGATGAGCCGACAATCCACCAGTGCTGGTCGCGCGTCCAGCGCGTGCGTCCGGTGATGGGCATGTCGAAGCGGTCGACCCAGGTCACGGGAATGTCGGCCCGCGCGGAGTCGACGACAAACGTGAAGAAGACCGGGACGCCGGCGTGCGTCCATCGCTCGAACGCCTCGCGCGCCCGCGCGGGGTAGGCCGCCTGGAAATCGGAGAGCGCGCTCGTCGGCTGGATCCAGACGCGCAGCGGCTCGAGCTGCCGGTCGGGCCAGCGGGCGATGTTGTCGTCGCGCTGAAGCAGGATCTCGCGGATGTACGTCCCCGACTCGCTTCCCGTCAGGCGCCGTTGGATGAGGGCGAGGTCGCGCACCGGCGCCGGCAGCGACGATTGTGTTACCGCGACGAGCCCGGCGTCGCCCGCACTCTGCGGTGCGACGGCCTCAGCCGGGGTGGTGTCGGGGGTCGACGCCACCACCGGCACCGGCCGCGGCGGGACGCGCTTCGCCTGCGTGACTATGAAGCCGGCCATTGCCAGCACGAGGACGACGAGCACGACGGTAACGCGGTTCACGCGAGGAACTCCTCGATGGTGGCGAAGAACAGCTCGGGTTGCTCCCAGAACGGCATGTGGCCGGCCTCGGGGACCAGGCGCAACACGGCGCCGGCAATAATGGCCGCCGTGCGCTCGGCTTGCGACACGGGGATCATGTCGGATGTGCCGTGCACCAGCAATGTGCGCGCGCGAATGCGCGCGGCGGCCTCGCGCCAGTCGAACCCCTCGCGACGCAGCCGCGCCACTACCGCCGCACCGGTTTCGCTGCGCGAGAGCGGGGGCGAGAACATCATGCCGAGTTCGCCATCGTGGAACCAGGCGGGATACAACGCGCGGTTGTACTCGGCCTGCCGGCCCGGCTCGGGGTCGTGCAACTGCACCGGGTCGAATGCCGCCAGGCGGTGGTGGGCCTCGCCGGTCAACCGTGAGAGCGCGACGCCGTGGAGCGCGTCGAGCCATTCGGGCGTGAGTCCCACCGCATCCACCAGCACCAGGTTTCGCACGCCTTCGACGTCCTCGGCGGCGCCAAGCATGGCGATCGCGCCGCCCCACGAGTGCCCCAGGACGTCCCACTGCGCAAACCCGAGCGCCTCGCGCAGGGCGCGTACGTCGAGCGCATCATGTTCGATGCGCGCCGCCCGCGCCCCCGGCGGCACCTGGCTGTGGCCGCGTCCGCGCAGGTCGTACAGGATGAGCTGCCGCCTGCCGGCGAGCGGCGAGAGTGCGGGCCAGAGCAGGATGTGCGAGTAGACCATGCCGCCATTGATGCAGAGCAGCGGCGTGGCGCCGTCGACGGCGGGGGTGGAATAGACCGCGAAGTCGAGTCCGCGGGCACGCACGGTGGTGGCCTCGAGGTGCGGCGCGCGCGGCGCCGAGCGCCGGAAGGCGAGAAACCGCTCCTTCGCGTTCATGGCGGAATGTAAGCGAAGCGCTTCTACCCCGACTCCGCACTTGCCCCCGTCGTGCGGAGCGCATATATCTCAGTACAAAGATAAATGGATCATCCCTTGGAACTCGGTCTTTACAGCTTCGCGGAAACCACCATCGACCCCGCCACCGGCGCGCGCGCCGGGACGGCGCAGCGGCTGCGCGACCTGCTCGAGGAGATCGAGCTGGCCGATCAGGTGGGGCTCGACGTCTACGGCGTGGGTGAGCACCATCGGCCGGACTTTGCGGTCGCCGCGCCCGCCGTCGTGCTGGCGGCCGCCGCAGCGTGCACGAAGCACATCCGCCTCACGAGTGCCGTATCGGTGCTCAGTTCGGACGATCCGGTGCGTGTGTTCCAGGAATTCAGCACGCTCGACCTGCTGTCGAACGGCCGCGCCGAGATCATGGCCGGGCGCGGTTCGTTCATCGAGTCTTTTCCGCTCTTCGGTTACGACCTCGCCAACTACGACGAGTTGTTCGCCGAGAAACTCGACCTGCTGCTCGCGTTGTGTGCCAACGAGCGGGTGACGTGGAGCGGCAAGCACCGCGCACCGCTCAAGGACCAACCCGTCTACCCTCGGCCGGTGCAGGACCCCCTGCCGGTGTGGATCGCCATTGGCGGCACACCGCAATCGGCGTTCCGGGCGGGGACGCTGGGGTTGCCGCTGGCCGTGGCCATCATCGGCGGCGAGCCGGCGCGCTTTACGCCGTTCGTGGACATCTATCGCGACGCCTGGGCGCGTGGCGGGCACGACCCGGCCAAGGCCCGCGTCAGCATCAACTCGCACGGCTTCATCGCGGAGAGCGAGACCGGGGCGGCCGAACTGTTCTGGCCGCGCTATGCCGACGCCATGGGGCGCATTGGCCGCGAACGCGGGTGGTCACCGCCAACACGGGCGCACTTCGACGCCGAGCGTTCGCCGCACGGGGCGCTGCTGGTGGGGAGTCCGCAGCAGGTGATCGACAAGATCCTGTACGAGCACGAGCTTTTCCGGAACGACCGATTCCTGCTGCAGTTGAGCGTCGGCACGATGCCGCACGCGGACATGATGACGGCCATCGAGTTGTATGGCACCGTCGTGGCGCCGGCGGTGCGGAAGGCAACGCGTGGCAACGCCACGATCGCAACCACAGGAGCAGTCTGATGCTGAAGCTTCAGGTCATCATCTGCAGTACGCGCCCCGGTCGCGTCGGGCCCGCCGTAGGCGCGTGGATGCACGAGCAGGCAGCCCGGCACGGACAGTTCGACGTGGAGCTGGTGGACCTCGCCGACTTCAAGCTCCCCATCTTCGACGAGCCACAGCACCCGCGGCTCGGGAAGTACGAGCACGAGCACACCAGGCGGTGGAGCGAGAGCGTGAAGCGCGCCGACGCGTTCGTCTTCGTCACACCGGAGTACAACTTTTCGGCGCCGGCCCCGCTGCTCAACGCCCTGACGTACCTCTACCACGAGTGGACGTACAAGCCGGTGGGCTTTGCCAGCTACGGCGGCGTGTCGGGCGGCATGCGCGGCGTGCAGATGACCAAGCAGGTGCTGACGACGCTCAAGATGGTGCCCATCCAGGAGGCGGTGACGATCACCCTGATCTCGCAGCGCATCGACAAGGCGACGGGGGCGTTCACGCCGGACGAGAAGCACCCGAAGGCGGCGCAGGCGATGCTTGACGAACTGTTGAAGTGGGCGACGGCGCTGAAGACGATGCGAGGGTAGGACGCATCGAACGATCTGGCGGGATGCGGGCTTGTCCATAGGTTGGTTCGCATCCCATCCGTGAGATGATCACCGAATGCGGCTCCGGCGACTCTTCCTGGTCGCATCGCTCGCGCTTCCCGGGCGACTTGCTGTCCCGCAGGCGCCGGATTCTACCCATCGCACGCCCGGCGCCACCGTCAGCGGCGTGGTGCGTGACAGCCTCGCCCGCACGCCGCTCGCGGGTGCGTGGGTGCAGCTCGTTGCCGCCGACAGCCCGGGTCGGTTCGCCCGCACGGTCGTCTCGGACTCGGTAGGCCGGTACGCGATCGAGGGCGTGCCGGACGGGCGCTACACGCTGGGGTTCCTCCACCCGTTGCTCGACTCGCTTGGCGTGGAGCCGCCGCTGCGCGGCGTGCGCGTGAGCCGCGGCCGGCCGGTGCGTGCCGACCTCGCGATCCCCTCGCCGGCGCGGCTCCGCGCGGCGATCTGCGGCCCGCGGCCGGCGTCGGCTTCCAGCGTGGGAGGCGTCGTGCTGGGCTTCGTCCGCGATGCGCGGGAACGCACGGCCGTTGCCGGGGTCACGGTGATCGGGGAGTGGCTCGAGGTCACCATCCGAAAGGGAGGAATCGAGCCTCTCCGCCTGCGCATCGTCGCCACGACGGGCAAGAACGGCTGGTTCGTCCTCTGCAACGTGCCGAAGGGCGGAGCGATGGTGCTTGGCGTCGTCCGTGGTGCCGACAGCACACGGCTGATCGAGGTGCAGGTCCCGGAGACGGGATTCCGGCGAACCGACCTGTACGTCGGTTCCGAGCGGACCGTCGTCGCCGGCGATACGCTGCCGCTCAGTCTCGTGCTGGGGCCCGTTCCGGTTCTGACGGACTCGATGGTGCGAGCCCAGGTGGACAGCGCGATTCACGAGTTCATGCTGCTCTGGCGGTACGCCTGGCAGGAATCCCAGCGGAGAGAGCGACCGCCGTTTGTCTCGTACGAATCCATGAGCGCCGATTCCCAGAGGGTTGCCGAGGTTCGGAGCCTGGCGCTGCACTGTCACTACTTCCAAACGGACTCGCGCATTCGGAAGCACATCGTCACCGGAACGGTCGTCGCGCATGCAGCGTGTCCCATGTGGTATCCGCCCGACGGACCGCCGATTGATGATGAGCGCCACGGAATCGATGGGGGACTGAGTGTCGGCAAGCGACCGGGGATTCAGTCGCTCCGCCGGTCGCTGAGGTCATTGCTCGACTCCGCTGCGCAACGACTGTCGGGCGACGTGTCCCTTGCGGGTCAGCGTGTACGCCTTGCCCTCGATGCCGGCGATCTCGCCGGCGCCAGGGCGGTGGCAGCGGCCTGCGAGCGCGACCAGGCACGGTGCGGGCTGCTTCGCGGGCTGGTCCTGTACCAAGCGGGCGAGATCGCCGGAGCCGACTCGGCGTTTCTCGTCGCAGCGCGCATGATGCGTGATGATGAGCGGTGCGCGTGGACCGATGTCGGCGTCCTGCTCGACGCGGAGATGCGGCGCGCCTACGCTGCCATGACATGCGCGGCGCGCGCCGACCTGGAAACGCGCCTGTGGTGGCTCTCCGATCCGCTGTACCTCGAGCCCGGGAACGAGCGCCGCGCCGAGCATTTTGCGCGAAAGGTGCTGATCACCCTGCTGGCTCCGCTCGGTGACGACGGGCGGCAGCGCTGGCAGCCGAAGAAAGGCGGTGAGGCT
>JBBTFF010000066.1:0-21192 GCA_038041995.1 Gemmatimonadota bacterium
CGGTAGGCGGTAGGCGGTAGGCGGTAGGCGGTAAGTGGTGGGCGGTGGGCGGTGGGCGGCTGAATAGTCCGACGTCCGGCCTTGGCGACTATCGCTCTCACGGCGCAACTCGCTATTTTTCAAGGTTATGCAAAACCTGGCAGATCGCGTGGCGGAAGTCAGGGGACGCATCACCGACGCCGTGCGTCGTGGTGGCCACGGCCAGGCGGTGCGGCTGATCGCCGTGACCAAGACTTATGGACCGGAGGCCGTCGAGGCCGCCTACGCGTGTGGCGTGCACGATGTCGGTGAGAACCGGGTGCAGGAAGCGCTGGACAAGCAGACCTTGGTGGCCGCACCGGTGCGCTGGCACTTGATCGGCCACCTGCAGCGCAACAAGGCGAAGGCGCTGGATCAATTCTGGCTGCTGCACTCGCTGGACAGTGCGCGGCTGGCCGACGCGGTAAACGAGGTGGGACGCCGGCGCGGCCGGCCGGTGGATGCGCTGGTGCAGGTGAACGTGGTGGATGAGGCATCGAAGGGTGGCCTGGCAACGTCGGATCTTTCCCGAGAAGCCGAGCGGTTGGCGGGATGCTCCGGAATCCGCGTGGTGGGGGTGATGACCATGGCGCCGATCGACGCCGACGAGGCGACGCTGCGGCGGGTGTTTGCCGGTGCGCGACTGGCGCGCGAGGTGCTGTGCGCGGCGGGGCATCCGGCGGTGGAGCTGTCGATGGGAATGTCTGGGGATTTCGAGGTCGCCGTCGAGGAAGGGGCGACCATGGTGCGGCTTGGGACGGTCCTGTTCGGAGAGAGGCATTGATGAGCGATGACGTCTTTCATCTCACGCCGGTCGACGCGCGGCGCTACGACTTCGGGTCGGCGCTTCGCGGCTACGACAAGGCGCGTGTCGACCAGTTCCGCGACCAGGTGGCCGAGGAACTGGAGCGGCTGACGCGCGCGAACCAGGAACTCGAGGCGAAGGCCAAGGGCTTCCACGAGCAGCTGCGCGCGTTCCGCGAGCGCGACAAGGCGCTGAACGATGCGCTCATCACCGCGCAGCAGCTGCGCGCCGAGACGCGCGAGCAGGCCGAGCGGGAAGCGCAGCTGATCCTGCGCGAGGCGCGCGCCGAGGGCGAGAAGCTGGTGGAGGAGTCGCGCCAGAACGTGCGCAGCCTCCAGCTGCAGATCGAGGCGCTGGAGCGCGCGCGCAAGGCGTACCTCGCGCAGTGGCGTGCCTTCAGCGAACGCCAGCTGAGCGAGCTCAAGGCGGCCGAGGAGACGCCGGCTCCGCACGTACCGCCGCAGGGCGAGCGCGCTGGAGATGCGGCAAGGGAGCGGTCGCCGAGCTGGCTCGATGCGGGCGGCGACGAGGAGGAAGCGAAGTAGGATCGCGCATCCCTATGACCGTCCGATTTGCCGGCTCTGAACACGCGCACACGGCCGCGGCGATTGACGCCGCGGTTGCCGCGGTGCGCGCACGCACGACGCTCGTTCCCGAGGTGGCGCTGGTCCTTGGCACCGGGCTCGGTGCGCTGGGGCGCGCCATCACCGCCGAGTGCGAGATTCCCTATGGCGACATTCCGGGCTTTCCGCTGTCCACGGTGGAATCGCACGCGGGGCGGCTGCTGGTGGGCGTGCTTGGCGGCCGGCGCGTGATGGCGATGCAGGGGCGCTTTCACCGGTACGAAGGGTACTCGCTGCAGCAGGTCACCTTTCCGGTGCGCGTGCTGCGTGCGCTGGGCGCATCGACGCTGGTGGTGTCGAACGCCTGTGGCGGCATGAACCCGTCGTGGGCGCCCGGCGACCTGATGCTCATTGCCGACCACATCAACCTGCTGGGCGACAACCCGCTGATCGGGCCGCATCACGCAATGCTCGGCGACCGGTTTCCCGACATGAGCGCGCCGTACGATCCGGCGCTCCTGGCCATCGCGCGGCAGGTCGCCGCCGACCTCGGCCAGACGCTGCGAGAGGGCGTATATGTGGCGGTGCAGGGTCCGAACCTCGAGACGCGCGCCGAATACCGCATGCTGCGGTCGCTCGGCGCCGACGTCGTGGGGATGAGCACCGTGCCCGAGGTCATCGTGGCCGTGCAGGCCGGGATGCGGGTGCTGGGGCTGTCGATCATCACCGATCAGTGCCTCCCCGACACGCTGCAGCCCGCGCATCTCGAGACGATCATCGCGACGGCCAACCAGGCCGAACCGAACCTGACCGCGCTGGTGCGCGGCGTGCTGGAGCGGATGTGACGCAGCCGGCAACCACCACGCCGCTGTTTGCGCTGCTGCCGCCGGATCGCCCGGCGGACGCGGTCGAGCGCGAGCTGCTCTCACGCTGGACCGAGGAGAACCTGTTCGCGCAATCACTGGCCGCGCGCTCCGGCGCGCCGCGCTGGGTGTTCTTCGAGGGACCGCCAACCGCCAACGGGCAGCCGGGCATTCATCACCTGTTCTCCCGCACCGTCAAGGACCTGTTCTGCCGCCATCGCGCGATGAAGGGCTTTCGGGTGGATCGCAAGGCGGGCTGGGATACGCACGGCCTGCCGGTCGAGATCGAGGTGGAGAAAGCACTCGGTATCAGCGGCAAGCAGGACATCGAGCGCGTGGGCGTGGCCGAGTTCAACCGGCTGTGCCGCGAGAGCGTCTGGAAATACCGCGACGACTGGGAGAAGCTGTCCAGCCGCATCGGTTTCTGGCTCGACTACGAACACGCCTACGTCACGTACCACAACAACTACGTGGAAAGTGTGTGGTGGGCGCTGTCGATGCTGCACGCCAAGGGGCTGCTGTACCAGGGGCACAAGATCCTGCCGTACTGCCCGCGTTGCGGCACCGCGCTGTCGAGCCACGAGGTGGCGCAGGGCTACGAAGACGTCGAGGATCCGTCGATCTACCTTCAGCTCAAGCTGACGCAGCCCGGCAAGGGCGGTGAGCGCCGGATCCTGGTGTGGACGACGACGCCCTGGACGCTGGTTTCGAACGCGGCGCTCGCGGTGCACGCCGATCTCACCTATGTGGAGCTGCGCAAGAAGACCGGCGCGGAGTGGACGGTGATTCTCGCCGAGGCGCGGGTGAGCGCGGTGATGGGCGGTGACTGGACCGATCGATGGGACGTGGTGGACACGTTTGCCGGCCGGTCGCTGGCCGGCGCGCACTACCAGCGCCCGCTCGACTGGGTGGCGTACGCCGACGGCGCGCGCGAGATCGTGGTGACCGCCGACTTTGTATCGGCCGACGACGGCTCGGGCGTGGTGCACCTGGCGCCGGCGTTCGGCGCCGATGACTACGCGGCGGGACGCCAGTACGACCTGGCATTCCTGCAGCCGGTGAACGCGCGCGGCGAGTTTCCGGAAGGGATGCCCGTGGTGGGCGGCCTGTTCGTGAAGGCGGCCGACCCGTTGATCATCGACGAACTGAAACGGCGCGGCGTGCTGTGGAAGGACGGCCGCTTCACGCACAGCTATCCCCACTGCTGGCGCTGCAAGACGCCGCTGCTGTACCTCGCGCGGTCGTCGTGGTTCGTGCGCACCACCGCGTTCAAGGACGCGATGATCGAGCGCAACGCGCGCGTGAACTGGAGCCCGTCCGAAATGGGAACCGGGCGGTTCGGCTCGTGGCTGGAGAACAACATCGACTGGGCGGTCTCGCGCGACCGGTACTGGGGGACGCCGCTCCCGGTGTGGATCTGCGACGCCGAGGCCGCGCATCTCGAGGTGATCGGCAGCTTTGCCTCGCTCGCCGTGCGGACGGGGCACGTGCTCGGCGCGGAGTTCGATCCCCACAAGCCGCACATCGACGGCTACACCTGGCCGTGCGCCGAGTGCGACGGCACCATGCGCCGCGTGCCCGAAGTCATCGACACCTGGTTCGACTCGGGGTCGATGCCGTTTGCGCAGTGGCACTACCCGTTCGAGAACCGCGAGGAGTTCGCCCGGCAGTATCCCGGCGACTTCATCGCCGAGGGGATCGACCAGACGCGCGGCTGGTTCTACTCGCTGCTGGCCATCGCCACCGGCCTGGGGGATGCCCTGCATGCCGAGGACGAGTGGAAGAAGCCGACCGCCGACAAACGAAAGGCCACGGAGCCCGAGCATCAGGGCGGCGGCCATTTCCTTCCGGAGGGAAGGAGCGAGCCGTACCGCGCGGTCGTGGTGAACGACCTCGTGCTCGACGCGCACGGCCAGAAGATGTCGAAGTCGCGCGGCAACACGGTCGATCCGTGGCAGCTGATCGAGCGTCACGGGGTCGACGCCATCCGGTTGTTCCTGGTGTCGTCGAGCCAGGTCTGGGTGCCGCGCCGATTCGACGAGCAGGTGATTCGCGAGACCGCCGGCCGGTTCCTGCTGACGCTCAAGAACGTGTACAACGGGATCTTCGCGCAGTACGCCAACTTCGGCTGGTCACCGTCGGCAACCGATCCGGCCGCGAAGGATCGTCCGCTGCTCGACCGGTGGATCCTGTCGCGGCTGACGGCGACCGAAGCACTGGTGGACGCCGAACTCCAGCGCTTCGACGCCACGGCGGCGTCGCGCGCGCTCATGGAATTCGTCACCGAAGACCTGGCCAATTGGTACGTCCGGCTCTCTCGTGCGCGCTTCTACGAGGTGGACGGCGCCGACAATCGCGCGGCGTTTGCCACGCTGCACGAGGTGCTGGCGGTGGTCATGCGCCTGCTGGCGCCGTTCGCGCCCTTCGTGAGCGACTGGATTCATCGCGCGCTGACGGGAGGATCGGTGCACCTTGCCGACTTCACGCGCGCCGGCGCCGTGCCTCGCGATGCGGCGCTCGAGGCGGCGATGGCCGAGGTTCGCGCGCTCACCACGCTCGGGCGGGCGGCGCGCGAGGGGGCCGGCATCAAGGTGCGCCAGCCGTTGTCGCGGCTCGTCTGCGTGGCCGGCGAGGCCGATCGGGTGCTGCTCGACGCCCTCGTGCCGCTGCTGGCGACCGAGCTCAACGTGAAGGCCGTGGATTTCCTGGGTTCGGCGGACTCCCTGGTGTCGCTCGAGGCCAAGGCGAACTTTCGCGCCCTCGGCAAGAAGTGGGGCAAGGAGACGCCGCAGGCCGCGCAGGCGGTTTCGGCGCTTCATTCGGCCACGCTGCTGGCCTTCGAGCGTGGCGAGACGGTGCACGTGACGGTCGGCGGCGTGTCGCGGGCGCTCGACGCGGAGGACCTGATGGTCGTCCGCAAGTCGAGTGGCGCGCTGGTGGTGTCGCAGGACGGCGCGCGCTTCGCGGCCATCGACCCGACGCTCACCGACGCCCTCCGGCGCGAGGGGATTGCCCGGGAGCTGGTGAGCCGCGTGCAGCGCTTCCGCAAGGAATCCGGCCTGCAGGTGAGCGACCGTATCACGCTGTGGGTGGCCGGGCCCGAGGCATTGCACGAAGCGGTGGACGCCCACCGCGCATGGATCTGTGACGAGACCCTGACGCTGGCGTTGCATGTGAGCGCGACGCTTGCCCCCGATGTTCCCCCCGGCACCACCGCCGATCTCGACGGCGTGCCAGTTTCCCTCGTTCTCCAGAAGGTATCCTGACGATGGCGCCCCAGACCGACGGCGACAAGAAGTTCAAGTCGCTCACCAAGAAGCAGCTGCAACTGCTCGAGAAGCTCCTGCTCGACGACCGAAAGCGGGTGCTGAAGGAACTCGGACAGTGGGACGAGACGCTGAACAACACGAGTCAGGGCGCCGTCGGCGACATGTCGAGCTACTCGTTCCACATGGCGGACCAGGGTACCGACGCGTCGGAGCGCGAGAAGGCGTTCCTGTTCGCGTCCAAGGAAGGGCGCTACCTGTGGCACGTCAACCAGGCGTTGCGCCGGCTGTACAAGACCCCCGAGAAGTTCGGGCAGTGCGAGCACTGCGGTGGCGAGATCGCCATCGAGCGCCTGGAGGCGCTGCCGCACGCCCGCTACTGCATCAACTGCAAGCAGCGCGAGGAAGATGCGAAGAAGTAAGCCCGGCATCTTCTGGGGCGTCACGGGCACCGTGCTCCTCGTGGACGCCTTCACCAAGATCGTCGCCGTCGACCGCCTGATCCCGGCGTACCTTCCGCGCCCGGTCTGGGGCGAAGGCCTGCGGTTGACCCTCGTGTACAACCCGGGGGCGGCCTTCGGGATGCACTTCGGTGCGCTGTCGCGCTGGATCTTCATTGCCCTCACGTTCCTGGCGCTGATGATCCTCGGACGGCTCTATCTCGAGACGCCGCTGCTGCACCGCACGCGCACACTGGCGCTCGCGCTGGTCACCGGCGGCGCGCTCGGCAACCTGCTCGACCGGCTGAAGTCGTCGCGCGGCGTGGTGGACTTCATCGACGTGGGCGTGGGCGCCTGGCGCTGGCCGACGTTCAACGTGGCCGACATTGCCGTGACCACCGGCGCGATCCTGCTGGCCTGGGTGTTGTGGAATGCCGATGAGGCGCTCGCGCCCACTCCGGCGCGGTCGGCCGCGCTGCCCGGCGTTGAACAATCGTCTGCCGTCGAGTCGGGATAACCGCGCCGTGTCGGCCGACGCCGGGGCTGGTACGCACCACGACTTCACCGTCGAGCAAGACGATGCGCCACGACTCGACGTGCTGGTGGCAAACGCACTCGGGCTCTCGCGTTCCCAGTCCGCAACACTGGTGGCCGAGGGGCGGGTGCTGGTGAACGAGCGGCGCGAGCGCGCGAGCTTCCGCGCCGAACGTGGCATGCGGATCGCGGTCGACGTGCCGCCGCCGCCCGGGCGCGAGGTGCTGCCCGAGCAGATCCCCCTGTCGGTGCTGTTCGAGGACGAGTCCCTGTTGGTCATCGACAAGGCCGCCGGCATGGTGGTGCATCCGGCGCCGGGCAACTGGACGGGGACGCTGGTGAACGCGCTGAAGGGGCGCGGCCAGCCGCTCGCCGACGGGGCAGGTGACGAGCGAGCCGGGCTGGTTCACCGTCTCGACAAGGACACCTCGGGGTTGATGGTGGTGGCCAAGACGGACCGCGCGCTTCGGGTGCTCAGCAAGGCCATCGCCGAGCGGCGGGTCATGCGCCGGTACGCCGCGCTGTGCTGGGGGCACCTCCCCGACGATGCCGTTTCCGTTGACAAGCCCCTCGGGCGCGATCCCAACGACCGTCTGCGGATGGCCGTGGTGGAAACCGGGCGCAAGGCGCGCACCGACTTCGCGCGGCTGGCGCGCTTCATGTCCACCGACCTGCTCCGCTGCCACCTGCACAGTGGGCGGACGCACCAGATTCGCGTGCACCTGGCGTCCATCGGGCACCCGGTGGTCGGTGACGACACCTATGGAGGAGGCGGGGCGCGCCGGGTGGTCGGATTGCCGCCCCATCGGCATTTCCTTCATGCCGCCTGGCTCGTCTTTACTCATCCGGTATCGGGGGAGAAGCTGGAGTTTCGCTCGCCCCTGCCGGAGGAACTGCGCCAGTCGCTGCTGACCGTTGCCGAGCTGCCCGATCTGATTGCCTCCCAGAACCCCCTGGACTACTTTGACTTCTATAGAGCCGATCGCTGAGATCACGACCCGGCGGTACCTGGTGTTCATTGCCGGTGGGCGTCGGTGCGTGTGCGCGCTGGACGCCGTCCGGGAGATCGTGCCCATGCGCGCGGCGACGCGATTGCCGGGCGCGCCCGACTGGATCCGTGGATTGGTGAACCTGCGCGGCGCCCTGATCGCGGTGGCGGACCTGTCAGTCCGGTTTGGGGCGCCGCGTTCCGGGGATGAGGGCGCGGTGCTGGTTGCCGAGGCACACGGCAAGACGTTCGGGATCCTGGTCGACGGAGTGAAGGACGTCCTGTCGCTCGATGCTGGGCGGCTGGAGGCGGTGGAAGTCGAACACTCGGTAGGCGGCGTGGTGTCGCACGTCGCATATGCCGGCGATGACCAGGTGCTGGTGTGCGATGTCAGCGCGCTGGCGGCACAGATGCTGGTCATTTAACCGAACGAAGCGGGGGTCTCAGTGCCGACGGTGCTCATTTGCGATGACGCGATCTTCATGCGGACGATGGTCGGGGACATCCTCCAGCAGGCGGGCTTTGAGGTCATCGGCGAAGCCGAGACCGGCTCCCAGGCCGTGGAGAAGTACAAGCAGCTGCGCCCGGATCTCGTCACGATGGACATCGTGATGCCCGACATGGGGGGCATTGACGCGGTGCGCGAGATCACGAAGTTCGATCCGAACGCGAAGGTGCTGATGTGCTCGGCCATGGGCCAGCAGGCGCTGGTGGTCGAAGCCATCCAGGCCGGCGCGAAGGACTTCGTGGTGAAGCCCTTCCAGCCGAGTCGCGTGCTTGAGGCCGTGCAGCGCGTGCTCGGCTGAGCACCAGGTCGACGACCTGAGCCGCGGCGTGGACCCGCAGCGATACGCTGAACTCTTTCGTTCCGAGAGCCGTGAACAGCTCTCGGAGATCAATCGTGCCCTGCTCGATCTCGAGGGAGCGCCTGATGCGAAGGAGTCGGTGCACGTGCTCTTTCGGGCCGTGCATACCCTCAAGGGGATGAGCGCCACCATGGGATACGCGGGGGTCGCCGCGTTCGCCCATGAACTGGAGAGCCTGCTCGACCGCATGCGCACGGGCGACCAGGGCATCAGCGCCGAGTTGCTGGATGTGCTGTTCGCCGCCACCGACGTGCTGGAGGGCGGCATCGAGCGCGCCGTCGACGGCGGCGGCGATCCGCCCGGCCTGGCCGAGGCGCTCGAGCAGATGCGGCACGTCGCGGGCAGCGCATCCACCGCGGAGTCCCGCGCCGTCATCGGCGAGCTCGGCACGCTGGCGGGTGACTCTTCCGCTGGATCACGGACAGCGCCGCCCTCGGGCGCGCCGCCCAGCCTTGACGACGGTCCCGGTGTGCTGGTGCGGGTGAGGCAGCGTCCCGACACGATGCTGCCCGGTGTGCGCGCGTTCCTGGTGATCCAGAAGGCGCGCGAACTCGGCGAGGTGGTGGCCGTGTCGCCGCCACTGCCGGAGCTGCAGGCCGCCGAGGTGGCCCGGGCATTCGCGTTTCGCCTGGTGACGACGATGTCGGCGGGCGACATCGAGTCGGCGATCATCGCCACCGGCGACGTGGAGCACGTGGAAGTATCGGCGGGCCGGGGGCGCCAGCGTCCGGCGGTGCCGATGTCGACGACCGAGGAAGCCGCGAGCGCGCCGAAGGGAGCGCGCCATGTGCGCATCGAACTCGCCCGGCTCGACACGCTGATGAACCTCATCGGCGAGCTGGTGATCACGCGCGGCCGGCTGCTGCAGTTGACCGCGGGGATCGGCGACGCGGCGCTCGACGAGGCCATGACCCAGGCGGCGCGGCTCGTGGGCACGCTGCAGAGCGAGATCATGGCGAGCCGCATGGTGCCGGTGTGGCAGGTGTTCGACCGGTTTCCCCGCCTGGTGCGGGACGCGGCGCGGCAGCTGCACAAGGAGATCGAGTTCCACGTGGAGGGCAAGGAGATCGAACTCGACCGCTCGCTGCTCGACGAGATCGGCGAGCCGGTGGTGCACCTGTTGCGCAACGCGGTCGACCACGGCATCGAGTCGCCCGACGTGCGGGAGGCCCAGGGCAAGCCGCGGCTCGGGCACCTGACGCTGAGCGCCTCGCGCGAGCGATCGGCCGTGCTGGTGCGCGTGCGCGACGACGGGTGCGGGATCGATCGCGCTCGCGTGCTCGCGCGGGCGCAGGAAATGGGCATGGTGGGCGGCGACGTCACCCGCCTGGACGACGTGATGCTGTTTCGCGTGATCGCCAGCCCGGGCTTCTCCACCGCGGCGGTGGTGAGCGACCTCTCGGGACGCGGGGTCGGCATCGACGCGGTGCTCTCGCGGGTCCGACAGCTCGGCGGACTGGTGGAACTGGAGACCGAGGCCGGCCGGGGGACGACGATCACGCTGCGGCTGCCGCAGACACTGGCGATCGTCCGCGCGGTGCTGGCCGAGGTGGGCGGCGAGCGTTACGCGCTTCCGCTGACGCACGTGCGCGAGACGCTGCCCTGGTCGGACGACGCGGTGCAGCGCGTGCAGGGACAGGAGGTGCTGGTGCTTCGCGACGAGGTGATGCCGCTGATGTACCTGCGGCAGGTGCTGCGCTCGCCCGGCGAAACGCATCAGGCGTCGGCCGATATCGTCGTGCTCGAGCGCGGCGGCCGCCGCGCCGGACTGGTCGTGGACGAGTTGAAAGGTCAGCAGGACATCGTGGTGAAACAGTTCGACGCCGTGCGCGATGGACTGGCGCTGTTCAGCGGGGCGACCATCCTTGCGGATGGCCGTCCAGCGCTGATCATGGACGTGGGAAGCCTGCTTTGAGGACGGGAACGCCTAATGGATGAACTCCGGAATCTCTCGGCCCGCCAGCTCGATGCGCTGCGCGAGGTTGCCAACATCGGCGCGGGTCACGCGGCGACGGCGCTGTCGCAAATGACCGGCCAGACGATCATGATCAGCGTCCCTCGCCTGGTGATTTCGGCCGTGCACGAGATCCCGAACCACGTCGCGGCGAAAGAGGAGCCGGTGGCCGCGGTGCTGCTGCGGATACTGGGTGACCTCACCGGACTGGCGCTGCTCGTGCTGCCGCGCGCGACGGCGCTGCGCGTGGCCGAGATGATGGCGCGCAAGCCGGAGGGAACGTTCACCGAGATGGGCGAATACGAGCAGTCGGCGATCCGGGAGGCGGGGAACATCCTGAGCTCCGCGTACCTCAACGCGCTGGCCGAGTTCATGGGCATGGTCCTGCTTCCCTCGCCCCCGGTGCTGGCGGTCGACCTGTCCGACGCGATCCTGACGTCCACGTATCTCGCATCGAGCGGGGACACGGACCTGGTCTTCGTGGTCGAGAGCGAGTTCTACCTCACCGAGATCAACGAGCAACTGCGCGGCTTCTTCTTCCTGTTGCCGGACAACGCGTCGCTCGAGCAGATCCTGAAGGCGGTGCGGCTGGGGTGACGACGCCGGCACTGACCTCTGGCCGGGACCGCGAGGTCCTGCGCGCCCTGACGCGCCGCATCGATCCCTCGGATGCCGGCGCGCACAACAATCTTGGCGTGCTCTTCTTCAACAAGGGGCTCTACGAAGAGGCGGTTGCCGCGTTCACGAAGGCGCTGGAACTCGACCCCAAGATGCAGGTCGCCCAGCGGAACATCGAGGTCGCGTACTACAACACCGGCTACTACGACCGGCGGGTCGCCGAGCTCAAGGAGCGGCTGCGCGTGCGCGCCGATGACCGCGAGGCGCGCTGGGAGCTGGGGCGCGCCTACGCGCTGCTCGGGCAGAGCGAGGAGGCGATCGGCGAGTTCACCGAACTGCTGCGCTACAACGAGAACGACATCGGCGCGGTCGTGCAGCTGGGCCTCGCCGAGAAGGCGATCGGACACCTGGACGAGGCGCAGGGCTGGTTCGTGCGCGCACTCGAACTCGAGCCCTCGAGTTCGGTGGTCGCGTTCTACCTCGGGGAAACGCTCTACAACCAGGGGCGCGCCGACGAGGCGCTGGTCTCGCTGCAGCGCGCCATCCAGCTGAACCCCGAGAATCCCGACGCGCACTACCTGCTGGGGTTCATCTACGGCGACATGGGCCGGCACGACGAGGCGCGCGCCGCCAGCAAGCGCGCCATCCAGCTGAACCCGACGCTGTCGCACGCGCACACGAACCTGGTGATCGACAAGTACGACGCGCAGAAGTACGAGTCGCAGCTCACCCAGCGCGGCGGTCGCAAGTCGGTGCATCGCATGGCGGTGGTCGAGGGCGAGGGCCTGGCCCACTACAACCTCGGTCTCGCCTTCCGGCAGAAGGGATACCTCACCGAGGCGCTGCGGGAATACCGTCTCGGGCTCGAGCGCGGCGAGGATCGCGCGCTGATGCTGCAGGCGATGGCCGAGCTGCACCTGTTGCGCAAGGATCCGGCGGCGGCGCTCGAATTGTACGACCGCCTGTTGGCCGAGCGCAGCGACAGTCCCAAGCTGTGGAACGAGCGCGGCGTGGCGCAGCACCAGCAGGGCAAGTACGCCGAGGCCGCCGAGGACTACCGCCGTGCGCTCGCCGTCGACGCGCGGTACGCGCTGGCGTCCAACAACCTGGGCGTGGCGCTCTACCACAGTGGCGACCGCGATGGCGCGGTCGAGGCGTTCCGCGTGGCGCTCGCCACGAACCCGGGCTTCGTCAAGGCGCGCGTCAACCTGGCGCTGCTGCTGGTCAAGGGGCAGCGGCTGCAGCTCGCGCTGGAGGCGTACCGCCAGGTGCTCGTGACCGACAGCGAGCAACCGGCGGCGTGGAACGGCATCGGCCTGGTGCTGGCTGACCTGCGCAAGTTCGAGGATGCGCGCAACGCATTTGCGCGCGCCATCCAGGCGCGCCCGGACTTTGCCGAAGCGCACTACAACATGAGCTTCGCGCTGTCGAACCTCGGCGACTTCGACGGCGCCCTGCGCGAGACCAAGCGCGCGCTCGAACTCGATCCGTACTACGTACCGCAGAAGTTCGCGCTGGCCATCGACCTCGAGTACGAGGATCCGGACCTGTCGGTGGTCCCCGACCTCGGCGGTGAGCAGCGAATGAGCGGCGAGGTCGGGCAGTTCTCGTTCGATCCGACGCTTCTCGACTCGTTGTTTTCGCAGCTGGCGCCACCGCCTGCGCCCGAAGCCACGGTGGTGGTGGAGGCCGATCCGTACGCGATGGCCGCCGACTACCTCACCAAGGGGCTCTACGACCGTGCCACGGCCGAGACGAGCCGCGCCATTGCGCGCGGCGCCGATCCCGCCGAGGGCTACGGCCTGCTGGGCGACGTGCTGTACCGGCAGGGGGCGTACGGCGATGCGCTCGAACGGTTCCGCGCCGCGCGAGCGGCGCGCCCCGAGCATGCGCGCGCGATGCGCGGCGAGGCCCAGGCACTGACCATGCTGGGCCGCGCCGCGGAAGCGCGCGTGGTGGCCGAGCAGATCCTGCGTCTGGCCCCCGAGGACGTGGAGGCGCTGATGCTGGTGGCGTCGGTGCGTTTCGAGGCCGGCGACCCCGCGGCCGCGCTCGAGGCGCTCGACACGGCGCGGCGCCTCGCGCCGCAGCGCGCCGAGGTGCTGCGCTGGATCGGCAACATCACGCGTTCCGTGGGCGACCTCGAAGGGGCGATCGCCGCCTACCGGCACGCGCTGAACCTCGACAAGGACTTTGCCGCCGTGCGCTTCGAGCTCGCCCGGCTGCTGGTGCGGAAGTCGGCGTGGGAGGAGGCCGAGCGCGAACTGCTGGCCGCCCTCGACACGGTGCCCACCTATGCCGAGGCCTCGCTCGAGCTGGCCAGCCTCAAGCGCGTGACGGGGCGCCCACGCGAGGCGGTCGCGCTGCTGGTCGACCTGCTGCACGGCGATCCATACAACTTCGAGGCGCTGATCGCGCTGGGTGAGACGCTCCTGACCATGGGACGCACCGCCGACGCGAGCACCGCGTTCACGCGCGTGCGTCGTTTCGACCCGACGCACGTGGGCGCCATCTTCTACGACGGCGTGCTGGCGGCGGGGGAGAAACGGTATCGCGATGCCGTGGCCAGCTGGCAGCGCGTGATCGACCTCGAGCCCGCCGGTGAGTTTGCGCGGCGCGCCCGGCGCGAGATGCGCACGGCGCAGGACCTGCTGCTGGTGTTTGGCCGGCGCGCCGAAGGAGGGGCCTGATGGCGATCGAGGGCCCACTGCGCGAGCTCGGCATCCACGACGTGTTCCAGCTGCTCGACCTGAGCCGCAAGACGGGCGTGCTGCGCGTCGTCTCGGAACTGCGTGACAACGAAGGCGTGGTGGCGTTTCACGCTGGACGCATTGCCTATGCGTCGATCCGCAGCAATCCGCACCCCATCGGCGAGATGCTGATGAAGGCGGGCAAGATCTCCGAAAGCGACCTCGCCTCGGCGCGATCGCGGCAGACCGAGCACGGCGACCGGCGGCGCATCGGCGAGATCCTCATCGAGATGGCGGCGCTGACGAAGACCGACGTCGAGCAGTACGTGCGACGGCAGGCCGAGGCCGTGGTCTTCGAGTTGATGAGCTGGAGCGAGGGACACTTCCGGTTCGAGGAGTCGAACCCCGAGGAGTTCCCCGAGAATCCGTCGGTGGCCGTCTCCACCGAATCGGTGCTGATGGAAGCGGCGCGCCGCATCGACGAGTGGTCGCGCATCGCCGACCGCGTGCCGAGCCTGTCGGCCATTGCGGAGTTCGCCGACGTCGCCGAGTCCCACGCCGGCCAGCTCGACCTCTTGCCGAGCGAGTGGGAAGTGCTGACGAAGATCGATGGCCGGTGCGACTTGCGCCGACTGGCTCTCGAATTGGGTCGCAGCGATTTCGACGTGGCCAAGATCATCTATGGCCTGGTGAGCACCGGAGTGGTCACGCTGCACCTGCCGGACCGCATGACGCGGTCCGTTGCCGGCTCCAACGACGAGGATGACGAGCGGCGGGCGGTCGCCCGGGCGCTGGTGCTGCAGGGACTGACCGCGGCCAGGGGGGGACGCCTGGACGACGCCGTGCGCGTCTGGAAGCAGTACCTCGACGCGCACGCTGACGACTCCGATGCGCCGGCGGTTCGCGACGGCATCGCGGCGGCTGAACGGCTGGTGCGAGCGCTGGAGGGCCTGCATGGCGAATGACGACATTCGCGCCCTGAGCGAGGCACTGGCCGCCGATCCCTCGAGCCTGGTCTTCCTGCCGTTGGGCGAGGCGCTGCGGAGGCGCGGCGACCTGGACGTCGCGCTGCGCGTGGCGCTCCGCGGCGTCGAACGGCACCCCCGGCTCCCCGATGCGCACGACCTCGCGGCCCGCATCTCGGCCGACCGCGGCGACCTCGATCGCGCCGTCGCGGAATGGGAGACGGTGCTCCAGTACGCGCCGGCCCACAGCGGCGCGCGCAAGGGACTCGGCTTCGTCTGCTTCCAGCTGGGGCGGCTGGCCGACGCCGCCGCGCATCTGGGCGCAGCGTTGGCGGGGGACCCGGCGGACGCGTCGCTCGCCGCGGCCATTCAGACGGTGCAGGCTGCGCTCGATCAGCGCACCGACGCGGCGGAGCGTGCGACCATCCCGGTGAAGCGTTCCACGCTGCCGCCGGAGACGACGCAACGGGTGATCGTGCGAGGGGCGCCGACGGAGGATCAGGCAAGTGCGGACCAACCCGTCGGCGAGCGCGCGACGACGGCCCTGCCGCGCGGCCTCCAGCGCGCCGACGTCGACGCCGGCGCGTTGTTCGACGACCTGCTGGAGGGACAGCGCAGTGCCGCCATGCTGCTCGATGCCGACGGCCTGGTGCTCGCCGGGCGCTACGTGGCGGCCGACGGACGGGACCTCGCGGCCGACATCGGCGCGCAGCTGTCGGGGGTGAGTGACGAGGCGAATCGCGCCATGCGTCACCTCGGGTTGGGTGGCTGGCGCCAGATCGTCTTCGAGACCGAGGCCGCGTCGGTGGCCATGGCGCCCAGCCAGGACGGCGTCCTGCTGGTGGCGGCGGCGCGTCCCATTCCGCTCGGGTTCGTGCGCCGGGTGCTGGAGCGCGCGCTCGAGCGCGCCCAGAGCTGGCTGGGGAGCAACTGATGAGCGCGCCGTTCACGCATCTCACGGAGTCGCTGATCCGGCATCGCGGCGTGCTGGGCGCCATGGTCGTCGGTCTCGACGACGGACTGATCGTGGACTCGACGCTGCAGATCGGCGTGAATGGCAACGCCTTTGCCGCGCTCACCGCGTCCCTCTATCGCAAGGCGCGGCGCTCGGCGAGCGCCGCGGGCTTCGGTGCGACGGGCTTCCTGGAACTGTCGGCGGAGCAGGGGCGGGTCTGCGCCGCGGGCGGCGAGGAACTCGTGCTCGTGGTGGTCTGCGAATCACGGGTCAACGTGGGGATGCTGCGGGTCGAACTGCTGCGCGCGGTGGCGCACCTGCCATGAGGCTCTCCGTCGTCGCCTCGTGGGTGGAGTTCCCGCTCAAGCAGTTCGTGGACGATGCCCGCGTGGAGATCGCCGTGCTGCTGCATCCGGCTGGTCAGGTGCTGGGCCAGTACGGCTTCGCCCGGTCCATTGATGTCATGACGGCGTGCGCACTGGCGGCGGCCATCCATGCATCGTCGTCGGAACTGGGCCGCCAGCTCGAGGGCACGCCGTTCACCGCCTTGCACTATACGGGGCGCGACCGGCAAATCTTCCTTGGGGCGATTCCGGCACAGGGAAGCTTGCTGCTGCTGCTGGCCGTCTTCGATCGCGAAAGCTCGCTGGGGCTCGTGCAGCTGTTCCTCGAAGAGTTCAAGGCGCGGGTGGCGGCGGCGGCGCCGCCGATTCCCATCGACCAACCGCCGGCGCTCGCCGAGAATTTCGAACGCGACCTCAACCAGAACCTCGCCCAGCTGTTCGGGCGGGCATAGCCATGCAGCCCCATTCTCCTCCCGCTGAGTCCGTCCTGTGAGCCTGGTCAACTACGCCACGCGCGAAATCACCTGCAAGATCGTCTACTACGGGCCAGGCCGGTCCGGAAAGACGACGAACTTGCACTATATTTACGGACAGGTTCCGGCGGACCGGAAAGGCCAAATGGTGTCGCTTGCCACGCAGACCGACCGCACGCTGTTCTTCGACTTCCTGCCGCTCGATCTCGGGATGATCTCGGGCTTCACGACGCGGTTCCAGCTCTATACGGTGCCGGGCCAGGTGTACTACCAGACGACGCGCAGGCTGGTGTTGCAGGGCGCCGACGGCGTCGTGTTCGTGGCGGACAGCCAGTCGCGGCAACTCGACGAGAACATCGAGAGCATGCAGGACCTGCACGCCAACCTCGCCGAACACGGCGTCGATGCGCGCGCCATTCCGCTGGTCATCCAGTACAACAAGCGCGACCTGCCGGGCGACCTGATCCTGCCGGTGTCGACGCTCGACGACGCGCTGAACTTCCGCGGGGTGCCGGCCTTCGACGCCGACGCGCTGCACGGCGCCGGGGTCTTCGAGACCCTGCGCGGCATTTCGGAACTCGTGCTGCGCCGCCTGAGCATGACCGCGGGAGCGTCCTAGGTGAACGAGCAAGGCCCATCGTTCGAGCGCTTCGTCGTCGGGGCGAACAATCGCCTCGCGGCGGCGGCCGCGCGCGTGGTGGCCGAGTCGCCCGGTTCGACGTACAACCCGCTCTTCATCTACGGGGGGCACGGGCTGGGCAAGTCGCACCTGCTGGCCGCCGTGGCGGAGCTGACCGCCGTGCTCTGGCCGGACATCGAGGTGCGGCGCGAGGACGGCGCGCACTTCGCCGCCGCGTACGCGGCGTCGCTGTCCTCGGGCGAAACCGAGACGCTGCTGGCCGCGTACGCCCGCGCCGGCATGCTGCTGCTCGATGACGTGCACGAACTGGCGGGGCACGCGGCCGCACAGGTGGGACTCTCCGGCGTCGTCGATGCGCTCGTGGAAAATGGACGGCAGGTGGTGATGTCCGCCGACCGGCTGCCGGCGGACATCGATTCCGTGGATGAAGCGCTGCTGCGCACGCTCTCGCTCGGACTGCTCGTCGATGTCTCGGCGCCCGACTACGAGACGCGCGCCGCCATCCTGCGCCGCATGGCCTCGGAACAGGAACTCGAGCTTTCCGCCGACGTGGTGGAAGACCTGGCGCGCCGCGAGTACCGCGACGTCGCCGAGATCTGCATCGCCCTGGAACAGATCGCCGAGCAGCAGCAAAGGCCGGCGCCGCGCCTGAGGTCGGGTGAGTTCGAGAGCTTCCTGAGCGACGTGCAGGTGGTGGTGCAGCAGCACGTGGAGTCGTGGCGTGGGCGCCTGCGCGAGGCCATCGCCCACTGGCAGGCCGAGGGGTACCGCACGGGCGTGCTGGAGCGCGCGATCGACCTGCCGCGCGCCCCCGACATCGCCGGCCTCACCGCCACCTTCAGCGCGGCGGTGGAGCACCTGCGCAACCTCGAGCGGCAGGCGCGTCAGGTGGATCCGTCGCTCGCCGGACACGCCGTCTTCCGCGACCCGGAGCGAATGAAGGAGGCCGAGGACCTGGTGGAACGCGCGTTGTCCGGCGAGACGCCGTCCAGCGGGCCGAGTCCGGCATTCCTGCGCGCCGCCTTCGAAGTGGGGGCGTCAAACCAGCTGGCGGTCCACGCCGCGGACGCCGTGGTGGCCGAGCCGGCCCTGCGCTACAACCCGTTGGTGCTCTACGGGCCGAGTGGCGTGGGAAAGACGCACCTGGTCAACGCCATCGGCAACGCGCTGTTGCAGCACGCCGGGTCCACGGCGGTCGTGGCCGTCATCAACTCGCGGCAGTTGGTGGACGAACTCATCGTGGCGGTGCAGGAAGGGACGGTGGATCGCTGGCGGACGCGATATCGCTCGGCGTCGGCGCTCATCGTCGACGACATCCAGTTCCTCGGAGGGAAGGAGCGAACCCAGGAAGAGTTCTTCGGCATCTTCAACGCGCTCATCGAGGCGCGAAAGCAGGTGATCCTCACCAGCGACCGCGTGCCGGCCGACATCACGGACCTCGAGGCGCGGCTGCGGTCGCGGTTCGAGGGTGGGCTGGTGGTGCCCATCCAGTCGCCCGACCGCGCGTTGCGCGAGCGGCTGTTCGCCCGGTTCCTGGCCGACGCCGGACAGCCGGTGACCGAGGATCTGCTGCACGCGCTGGGCGAGCATCCCGTGCAGAGCGTGCGCGAGATCATCGGTGTGGTGAATCGGCTGGAGGCTGCCGTCGGCGCGCTCGGGCGGCCGCTGACGGTGGAGCTGGTGCGCGAGGAACTCGGCGTGGCGGTGGCTGCGGGCATGCCCACGCCGCGCATGAGCAGGGCCGTCAGGGCCGGGCAGCCCTTCCTCGATTCCGAGAAGGTGGTGTGGGACTGGCCCGACGCCGGCGCGCGGCTCATCGAGGAGGCGCGCTAGATGGCCATTCGTGGCAGCCTCAAGGAAGCGAGCCTTCCCGACGTGCTCCAGTTGCTGGCCATGGGCAAGAAGACCGGCTGCCTGTCGGTCACCCACCGCAACAACTTCGGCTCGATCTACTTCGACAAGGGCAAGATCTCGTACGCCGCCATCGTGAATCGCCGTGACCGCCTGGGCGACATCCTCGTGAAGAGCGGGGTGCTGTCGCAGGCGCAGCTGGACGAGGGCATCGCGGCACAGGCCCAGGAGCGCGAGAAGCGCCTGGGCGAGATCCTCGTCGATCGCGGGCTCATCTCGCGTGATGAATTGCACCGGCAGATCCGGCTGCAGATCGAGGAAGCGGTCTACTTCCTGTTCACCTGGACGCAGGGAACGTTCAACTTCGAGGCGGACATCCGTCCGGAGGAGCAGGACTTCGTGGTGTCGATCAACCCGGAGTCGCTCCTGCTCGAGGGCGCCCGCCGGGTGGACGAGTGGAGCCTGATCGAGAAGAAGATCCCCAGCTTCGACATCGTGTTCGAACTGGACCGGCGGCGCCTGCAGGAGAGCGACGTGGCGCTGACGGCCGAGCAGGAAGTGGTGGTGCCGCTCATCGACGGCCGCCGCGACGTGGCGGCGCTGGTGGATGAGACGGGCATGGTGGAGTTCGAGGTGGGCAAGGCGTTGTACGGGCTGGTGACGGTCGGCTTCCTGCACCGCGTGGGAAAGACCACCAAGGCGCCGGAGACGGACGCGCCGGACGCGCGGGTCGAGGAGCACCGCAACCTCGGCGTCGCCTTCTACAAGGCGGGGATGCTCGACGAGGGCGTGCGCGAGTTCCGTCGCGTCCTCGACCTGCGTCCCTCCGACTTGTCCGCGCGCTTCTACCTGGGCATGGTGCACATTCGCCAGGGCAAGTTCCTCGAGGCCGTGGCCGACTACGAGTCGGCGGCGGCTTCGCGGGTGGCCAAGCCGGCCGTCTTTCACAACCTGGCCCTCGCGCTCGAACATCTCGGCCGCACGACCGAGGCGCGCGCGGCGCTGGACGAGGCAGTCCGGCGTGGGGGCGGCATGGAGCCGCGCATCCTGCTGGCGCTTGGCGTGCTGAACCTGCGCGAGGGGAACGCGCAGGAAGCGGATGCCATACTGATGACCGCCCGCCCGCTGTACGGGCAGCGGCCGCCGGGCGCCGTCTGGTTCCACTACGCGGCGCTGGCCGCGGCGCTGGGGGGTCACCTCGACAAGGCGATCTCGTTGCTCACCGAAGGCACGCAGACCTACCCGCACGCGGCCACGCTGTACAACAACCTTTCGGCCGCACTCGAAGCCAAGGGGCGGTTTGACGAGGCGCAGGCCGCGGCGGAGCGGGGCATGCACGAGGAAGCGGGGCTCTCGCAGCTGCACAAGAACTTCGGCGACCTCTTGTATCGCAAGGGGCAGATGGACGACGCGCTCGAGGCATACCAGCGCGCGGTGAAGTTCAGCGAACTGCCCGGCGCCGACGTCTGGCGCAAGATGGGCAACATCCGGCTCCAGCGGAACGAGCGCGAGGATGCGCTGCTGTGCTGGGAGGCCGCGCTGGCCCTCGAGCCGGACGACACGAGGCTGCGGGCGAACATCAGCGCCGTGAGAGCTTCGCCGTGAACGCGGCCACGACCGCGGACGCTGCGTTCGATGCGCTCGCCGGCAAGATCGCGCGGGAGCGGGGTTTCGGGGCCGCCAACTACCGCGACGGCTGCCTGCGGAGGCGCATTGCGGTGCGGATGCGCGCGCGCGGCATCGCCGACTATGGCGCCTACAGCCGGCTGCTCGACAGCGACCCCGCGGAGTGGGAGCCGCTGCTCGATGCGCTGACGATCAATGTCACCAAGCTCTTTCGCGACCGCGAGGCCTGGGACGCCGTCGCGCGCGCCGTCGTGCCGGAAGTGTGGGCGATGCCGGCACCGACGCTGCGCGCCTGGAGCGCCGGCTGTTCGTCGGGCGAAGAGCCGTACTCGCTGGCGGTGCTCTTTCATCGTCACGCGACGGCCATGCAGCAGGTGGACCGGCTGTCGCGACTGCAGATTCTGGCGACCGACATCGACGCCGGGTCGCTCGAGCGGGCGATGCGCGCGACGTATCCCGCGTCGGCCTTCGGCGACACGCCCGAGGTGCTGCGCCAGCGCTACTTCTCGGCCGGAGCGCCGGCGACCGTGGTGCCCGAGGCGCGAGCGCTCGTGACCTTCGAGCGGCGCGACCTGCTGAGCGAACCGGCGCCGTCCGGGCCGCTGCAACTGATCACGTGCCGCAACGTGGTGATCTACTTCGATGCCGCCGCGCAGCAGGCGCTCTTCCAGCGGTTCTTCGACGCGCTCCAGCCGGGCGGCTTCCTCGTGCTCGGCCAGGTGGAGACGCTGCT
>JBBTFF010000067.1:0-9503 GCA_038041995.1 Gemmatimonadota bacterium
TCGACCGCGACCCCGGCATCGCCGGACGTGCTGCCGATATTGGGGAGGCCGCCACGCCGTACCAACTGGACCTCACCGACCTCGACGCCGTCCAGCAGGTGGCTGCCCAGGTCTCGGCAGCCTCGGACGGACGCCTGGCTGCGTTACTCAACATTGCCGGCGGTTTCGCGATGTCGGGGCCACTGGCCGGCAGCGACCCAGCCATCTGGCACAAGATGGTCGCCATCAACCTCACCACCGCTTACGTCGTGACACGCGCCTTTCTCCCGCTGGTACGCGCCGGGGGTGGCACGGTACTGTTCATCGGCTCGCAGGCCGCGCTCCCCGGTGGCAAGTCGGCGGGCATGGTGGCCTACGCTGCCGCCAAGGCGGGGGTGATTTCCCTGATGCGCTCGGTCGCCCAGGAAGAACTCGCGCATGGGGTCACCGTGAATGCCGTGGCCCCGTCTGCCATCCGGACCGCCGCCAACCTCGACGCCATGGGCGACCGGTTCAAGTACGTGGAACGCGAGGAATTTGCCGCCGCGTTGCTGCAGCTTTGTGCCCCGTCGGCACGCCGGATGACCGGCCAAGTCATCGAACTGGGCTGAGGCGCGACTTGCTCCGTTTCACGGCGGGGCCCACTTTCATCGCTGAATGAGTTCCGCACCCCGACGGCGGCAGCTCGCGCGCACCGTCATTCTCGATCGCGCGCTCGAGACCCTGCCGCTCTTCCGACTCAGCGACTCGGGTGAAGAAGTCGCCATCAGTTACACCGCCGACGGCGGTGGAAGATGGCGCGTCCTGCCGGCACCCGGCGAGCGACTGCCGGGCACGTTCGACCAGGACGTCTACGTGGAGCTGATGCGCCGCTATCACGAGGCCGGCGCTCCCGCCGACGGCATGCTGACCTTCACCTTGCACGCCTTCCTGCGCACCATGGGGCGCCGCGTGGACGGGCGCACCTATGAGCAACTGCGCAGCGCACTCACCCGGCTCCAGCGTACCGCGCTCGAATCGACCAACGCCTGGTTTGACGCCTCGGCCGGCTCGCTCTGGACCGGCCAGTTCACCGTGCTGGCGACGGTTTCCATTGACCGGCGACGCCTCACCGACCGCGACCAGTTGGCGCTGTTCAGCGCGCTCACCAACAACGAGCCTGGCGACGCACACGTCACCCTGGCACCGCAAATCCGCTCGAACCTGGCAGCGGGCTTCGCCATCTCGCTCGCCGCGGCACGGTACCAGCAGCTGTCGTCCCCCGTAGCCCGGCGCCTGTACCGAGTCCTCCAGGTGGCGCGCGCCGATACGGGGCGCTCCTGGCAAGTACCGCTGGAACGCCTCGCCGAGCAGCTTCCCCTGACCCAGCGCTATCCGTCGCACCTGCAGCGGGTGCTTCAGCCTGCCCACGAGATGCTCCTTGCGGCCGGTGTGCTCCGGAGCGCGGTCGTGGCCCAGGAGGACAAGGTGTGGCAGGTCACCTACCAACTGGCCGAATGACGGGAACCCTTTGACGGGCAACGGGTTCTGAAGGAGGCGTGGGTTCGGTCCGTTGCGGGGTCCGTCCCCCGGAGGCGGGAGCTCATTCCCCCGCCCGCGCAGTGCCATTAGCTTGAAATTCCCTCAGCAAGGCTCGTATGACTCGCACTCGCAAGACGCTGCTCACCCTGGCCGTTGTGGTTACACCGCTCGTGGCCGGCGGTTTCGTCATCCAGGAACGCGCCACGCGCGACGGCGTGCGCCTGTTCGAGCAGGTGATGTCGATCGTCGGCGATCGCTTCGTCGACTCGGTCAGCGCCAGCGCCCTCTACGAAAGGGCCGCCCGCGGCTTGCTGAAGGAACTCAAGGACCCCTACACCGAGCTCTACACGCCCAAGCAGCTCGAGGCGTTCAACACGACGACCGGTGGTTTCTACGGCGGCGTGGGCATGCTCATCGAGGAGCAGGAAGGCAGCATCGTCATCTCCAAGGTCTACCCGCATACGCCGGCTGAGGAGGCGGGAATCCGCGAGGGTGACAAGATCATCCAGGTCGACACCGCGAGCACGCGTGGCTGGCGTATCGAGCAGGTGTCGTCGAAGCTCAAGGGCGAGCCCGGCACCAAGGTGACCGCCAAGTTCGCGCGCCCAGGATGGGCCGACCCGATCACCGCCAACTTCACGCGGCGCACCATTCGCATCCCGGCCATCCCGTTCGCCATCATGCTCGACGGCAAGATCGGCTACGTGCCGGTGGACAACTTCAACGAGACGTCTTCCACCGAACTGGCTCAGCAGATCCTCCGCCTGCAGGGCGAGGGAGCCAAGGGACTTGTACTCGACCTGCGCCGCAACCCGGGCGGCTTTCTCGACCAGGCGCTGGAGATGTCCAACCTGTTCCTCAACCGCGGGCAGGAAATCCTGAGCGTCCGCGACCGGCAGGGCATCTCGGAGTTGCACAAGGCGGAGCGTGACCCGGTTGCCCCGAAGCTTCCCCTCGTCATCCTCACCGACAGCTACACCGCGTCGGCGTCCGAAATCGTCGCCGGTGCGCTGCAGGACCACGACCGTGCGCTCATCGTCGGCACGACGTCCTTCGGCAAGGGCCTGGTGCAGTCGGTCTATCGCCTCGACGGCGGCTACGCCATCAAGCTCACCACGGGCAAGTGGTACACGCCGAGTGGCCGCTCCATCCAGAAGGAGCGCAAGCTCCTCGATGACGGCCAGTTTGTCGAGGTGCGTCCCGACAGCCTCGAGAGCGATTCAACGCGCAAGGCGCGGCCGCGCTACAAGTCCGACGCCGGTCGTGTCATTTTCGGCGGCGGCGCCATCACGCCCGACATCATTCTCCCGTACGACACGCTGACCAGCGTCGAACAGAAGGTCGCCAAGGCCCTCGGCACCAAGGGGCAGGACACCTACATCACGCTGTACGACTTTGCCTTCGAGCAGAAGACCAGGGTCAGGCCGGATTTCGTCGTCACGCCGGCGATGCGTGACGAGTTCTACAGCCGGCTGCAGAAGAAGGGCGTCGTGGTGGACCGCAAGGACTGGGACGCAGCGCAGGACTACGTCACCCGGCTCATCGGCACGCGCATCTCGCGGCTCGCGTTCGGCGATTCCACCGCCAAGCGCCGCGAGGTCAGCGAGGACATTCAATTGTTGAAGGCGCTCGATCTGCTTCGCAAGGGACAGACGCAGCGCGACCTCTTTGCCCTTGCTTCCCCTACCACGCCGCCTTCGGGCACCAAGCGTTGAGATTCCACATATGAAGAAGCTTCCCGTTCTCTTCCTCACCGCCGCGGCCATTGCCGCGGCGGTGCCTGTTTCCGCCCAGGTTCGCACCCTCCCGCCCGAGCAGGGCGAGACGCACCTCGCCAATCTCCGCCAGATCACCAACGGCGGCGAGAATGCCGAAGCCTACTGGAGCGCTGACGGCAACTGGATCACGTTCCAGTCCACGCGCGAAGGGCGCACCTGCGACCAGCAGTACGTGATGAAGGCCGACGGTTCGCAGCTCAAGCGCATCAGCGACGGCCGCGGCAAGACCACCTGCGGCTGGTTCTTTCCCGACGGCAAGCGCCTCTTTTTCGGCTCGTCCACCGTCCACGATTCGGCGTGCCCGCCCAGGCCCGATCCATCGAAGGGGTATGTGTGGCCCCTCGACAAGTACGACATCTTCACCGTCAATCGCGACGGGTCGAACGTCAAGCGCCTCACCAACTACGACGTCTACACCGCCGAGGGCGTCCTCTCCCCAGATGGCAAGCGGATTGTCTTCACGTCGCTGAAGGACGGCGATCTCGACATCTACACCATGAAGGTGTACGGCACCGACGTGAAGCGCCTCACCAATACCGTCGGCTACGACGGCGGGCCGTGGTGGTCGCCCGACGGCAAGCGGATCGTGTACCGCGCCCACCATCCCAGGGATTCGGTGGAGGTCAAGGCGTACAAGGACCTGCTTGCCCAGGGGCTCATCCGCCCATCCAAGGTGGAGCTGTACGTGATGAACGCCGACGGCAGCGACAACCGTCAGGTTACCGCGGTCGGTGGCGCCAATTTCGGCCCCTCATGGACCCCGGACGGCAAGAAGATCATCTTCGCGTCGAATTTCGTCGCCCCGCGTTCCGGCAATTTCGAGCTCTACCTGGTCGACGCCAGCGCGTCGATGGCCACCGCCGACAAGCTCGAGCAGGTGACCTTCAGCGCGACGTTCGATGGTTTTCCGATGTTCTCGCCCGATGGCAAGAAGCTGATCTTCGCCTCGA
This sequence comes from Gemmatimonadota bacterium, assembly GCA_038041995.1. Taxonomy (GTDB): domain Bacteria; phylum Gemmatimonadota; class Gemmatimonadetes; order Gemmatimonadales; family Gemmatimonadaceae; genus PNKL01. The sequence goes on from JBBTFF010000067.1 coordinate 4,229, forward strand.
ACCGGCACAACGACAAGCCAAACGAGACCAACCTCTTCATCGCCGACTGGAAGCCGTAGGACGGCAGAGAACGACAGAGTGATGCAGAGTACGACAGAGTACGACAGAATGGACCTGTGCAAGGGGCGTGGCGGACGAATTTGTCCATCGCGCCCCTTTGAACTGTTCCCTGGTTGACCCTCGCGCACCTGCCTCGTCAGCAATAGAATCGCTGTGGGTTCATTTCCATCGACGGTCCACTATCAACTATCGGCTTTCCCATGTGGATTATCCTCGGCATCATCGCCGTCGTTGCCGTCCTCATCGGCACGCAGTCCCTGAAGGTCGTCGGCCAGGCGGAGGTGCTCCTTGTCGAGCGCTTCGGCCGGTTTCACCGCATTGCCCGCTCCGGCCTCAACATCCTCATTCCGTTTGTCGAGGTGCCGCGCCATATCCATGTGCACTACCTCTCGAGCGGCGTCGGCGGTGAGAGGCACATCATCGCCGGCACCACCAGCCGCATCGACCTGCGCGAACAGGTGCTGAACTTCCCCAGCCAGCCGGTCATCACCAAGGACAACGTCACCATCGAGATCGACGCGGTGCTCTATTACCGCATCGCCGATCCGCAAAAGGCCACGTATTCGGTGCAGAACCTCCCGTATGCCATCGAGACCCTGACGCGCACCACGCTGCGCAACATCGTCGGCGAGATGGAACTCGACCAGACGCTCACCAGCCGCGACCAGATCAACCGGCGCATGCGTGAGGTCATCGAGGAAGCCTCGCTGGGCTGGGGTGTCGACGTCACTCGCGTCGAACTGCAGACCATCGAGCCGCCGCGCGACATCCAGCAGGCGATGGAACTGCAGATGCGCGCCGAGCGTGAACGCCGCGCCGCCGTCACCAACGCCGAGGCCAGCAAGCGCGCCGTCATTCTCGAAGCCGAGGGTCTGCGCGAGTCGCAGGTGCTCAAGGCTCAGGGTGAAAAGGAGGCCGCCATTCTTCGCGCCGAGGGCCTCGCCGAAGCGCGTACGACCATGGCCAAGGCCGAAGCGCAGGCTATCGCCGGCATTGCCCTTTCGCTTCCGCCGGGTGAGGCCGCCACCTACTTGCTGGGCCTCAAGTACATGGAAGCCCTTCCCGCGCTCACCCAGGGCAAGGGAACGACCATCTTCCTGCCCACTGAGGCAGCCGGTGCGATGGGTGCCATCGGTGCCCTGCGGAAGGTCATGGACGCCGCCGGCCAGAGTAACGTTGCCGGCGAGACGTTCAAGTCAGCCGGCGCCCTCGGGCTCCCACCGGGAAGCGGGGCAAAGGGGTAACTTCAGGTCATGCCGAATTCGATCACCAAGCAGCGCGCCGAGAAGATCGCCAAGGCGCACGCGTGCGTGCACTGTGGCGAGTACAGCTACAAGAAGCTCGCCATCAAGCCGGCCGCCGCCGCGCACCAGAAGGAGTTCGGCGAGGTTTGGCACTGCGTGAAGATCTGCGGCATCTGTGACGTGGAGCAGGAACTCGGCATCGACGGCGAGGGTGAGATCGTCTACGCCGGTTGAGGTCTGGAGCAGGAAACGGATTGGCTGGCAACGGTCGGCCGGCGAGACTTCGGGCATCGGCGCAGGTACAGTGGCCGATGCCCTCCTTTCTTCGTGGAGCTCTCGTGACCGCCATTTCCCTGCCTCACTCGCCCCGGACCTTGCCCCACACCGCCTGGGAGGCCGTCGACGGCCAGGAGGTTCATTTCGGCATCTTTGCCACGGTCCTCGGACCGATGCTCGTGGCAGGTACGCTTCACGGCGTCTGCCGTGTCGCCTTTGGTGACGACGAAGCCCTGCTCGAACAGGAACTCCGCCAGGGACTTTCGCGCGTCACGCTGCGGCGCGACGACTCGAGCGTTGCGTCGTGGGCCCGGAGCATCTCGGCGCAGCTCGAGGGCCAGGCCAGGGCCATCAACATCCCCCTGGATGTGTCGGGCACGCCCTTCCAGCAGCGCGTCTGGACGGAATTGCGCCGCATTCCCTTCGGCGAGTTGCGCAGCTATCAGGAGCTGGCGGTCATCATCGGCCAGCCAACCGCTGCCCGCGCCGTGGCCGGCGCCTGCGCCAGCAACCGGGTGGCCGTCGTCATTCCGTGCCATCGCGTGATTCGGGGCACGGGCGAGCTTGGCGGCTACCGCTGGGGAGTGGAGCGAAAGCAGAAGCTCCTCGACCTCGAGCGGCCGGGCGCGTGATTTCGCGCTGAAGCGCGCTGGGCGGATGAGGCGAGTGTCAGGCCGGAACGGTAGTTTACCACCAACTGCCAACCACCAACCGCCAACCGCCATCTGCCCGCCCCATGTTAGATTTGTCTCACCTCGAGCTTGGCGCTCGCGTCCAGCATGAACTGCTTGTGCTCGATCGCGCCGACAAGGAGACGCGCGACGGCAAGCCCTTCGCGCGCCTTACGCTGGGCAATGCCACCGGCCGCGTGGAAACCGCGCCCGTCTGGACGGAGCAGTTGTCGTGGGTGGCCGGCGCCGTCAAGGGTGCGGTCGTGCAGGTCATCGGCACCGTCGGTGAATACGCCGGCAAGCGGCAGCTTTCGCTTACTGCGCCGCTGCGCGTCCTTCCGCGCGACAGTGCGCACATCGAGTCGTTCCTGCCGCGCATCGCGCGCAAGAGCGAGGAGTTGTGGGGCTGGGTGGACCAGCAGCGCGCCGCGCTCACATCCGCCAAGCTGCGCGTCGCAGTGGATCTCTTCTTCGCCGATGACGCCTTTCGGCAGGACTTCGAGCGCGCGCCGGGCTCCACCACAGGCCATCACGCACAGGTGGGCGGGCTGCTGCTCCACAGCGTCGAGGTAGCCAGCATCGCGCAGGGCATCGCGCGCACCATGCGCGCCAGCGTTGAGCTCGTCACTGTGGGCGCACTCCTGCACGACATCGGGAAGGTGGAGAGCTACAGCGTGTCGGCCACCGGTTTCGGCCACACCACGGCCGGCCACCTGCTGGGGCATGTCGTGCTCGGCACGATGATGCTCGATCGCCGGTTTCGCGCGCTGCCGGCGGGGACGTTCAGCGAAGCGCAGGAACTCGAGTTGCAGCACTTCATCCAGTCGCATCACGGGTCGCTGGAATTCGGCGCCGCCGTGCCGCCGATGACGCTGGAAGCCGAGATCCTGCACTGGGCCGACCAGGCTTCGGCCAAGGCCGCCGACGTCACCGACACGCTCGCCAACGATGAGCACTTTGGCGACGACGCCTTCACGCAGCGGCGTCCGTGGCCCGTGCAGAAGCGCCTCTGGCGCCGTCCCCACGGCTGGGAGTGACCACCGGCGACGCACATCCTCACCGCTGGCGCATGCTGGCGTTGCTGGCCGTGGCCGAACTGCTCGGGATGGCACTGTGGTTCGCCGGGAGCGCCATCGCGCCGCAGCTGCAGCGCGCGTGGCAGCTCGATGGCGCACAGGTGGCATGGATTACCGTCGCCGTGCAACTCGGCTTCGTCGGCGGCACCGCCGTGTCGGCGCTCCTCAATCTCGCCGACATCATTCCGGCACGCACGCTCTTTGCGGCGTCGGCCCTGCTGGGCGCCATCGCCAACGCGGGCCTCGCCTATGCAGATGACCTGCCCGGAGCGCTGGCTTCGCGACTCCTCGCCGGCGCCTGTCTTGCCGGGGTCTATCCGCCGGCCATGAAGATGACGAGCACCTGGTTCCGGGAGCGGCGCGGGCTCGCCGTTGGGACCATCGTTGGCGCTCTCACCGTCGGCAAGGCGGGTCCATACCTGCTCGGCGCCATTCCGGGCATTTCGATGGGCGCAATCATCGGCATGAGCTCGGCCAGCGCCGCCGCTGCGGCCTTGCTCGTCTGGTTCCTCTACCACGACGGCCCGCACGCCTTTCCGTCGCGCCCCTTTGCCTGGACACTCGTTCGCGATGTCGTGCGCGAACCCCGGTGGCGATTCGCCACCGGAGGCTACTTGGGACACATGGCCGAGCTTTACTCGTACTGGACGTGGATTCCGGCGTTCGTCGCGGCCAGCATCGCGGCCGCCCCGCATGCACTCACGCCGGCCCCGTCACGAATCGCTTCGGTCATCGGTTTTGCGATCATCGCCGTGGGTGGCGCTGGTTGTGTGTGGGGTGGCGCCGTGGCCGATCGCATCGGGCGCCCTCGACTCGTCATCATTGCGCTGTCCGTCAGCGCCATCTGCTGCGCCCTCGTTGGCTTGGCATTCGGCCGCTCGCTGTGGCTGCTCACGCCGGTCGCGCTCGTGTGGGGCTTCTTCATCATCGCCGACAGTGCGCAATTCAGCGTCCTCGTCACCGAGTGTGTTCCCCCACACGCCGTAGGGACGGCGCTGACGCTGCAGACGTCGCTGGGATTTCTGCTCACCACAATCTCCATTCAGCTCGTGCCGCCGATCGTGCGCACCCTCGGCTGGCCATGGGCATTCGCTCTGCTCGCCATCGGACCCGCGCTTGGCATTCTCTCCATCCGGCAACTGCAGCGGTAGTCAACGGACCACCACCGACAACACGGACCCACTGGCCCCCGTAAATTTCTTGTGCGAACGACAAGGGCTTCACCGGCATCAGAACGATCCGTGTCTTCCGTGTTATCCGTGGCTAAGTTGTAGAAGCGCCCCTCAGTCCACCGAGACCGAGCCATGACCCTCATCAAGCAGGACGACTTCATCCAGAGCATCCAGGATGCTCTGCAGCACATCTCGTACTACCATCCCGTCGACTTCATCAAGGCGCTCGGCGAGGCCTACGACCGTGAGCAGGGGCCGGCCGCCAAGGACGCCATCGCGCAGATCCTCACCAACTCGCGCATGTGCGCCGAGGGGCATCGCCCCATCTGCCAGGACACCGGCATCGTGGTGGTCTTCCTCAAGGTCGGCATGAACGTGAGGTGGGACGCCACCATGGGCATCACCGACATGGTCAACGAGGGCGTGCGCCGCGCCTACCTGCAGGCCGACAACGTGCTGCGCGCGTCCATCGTCGCCGACCCCGCCTTCACGCGGAAGAACACGCGTGACAACACCCCGGCCGTCGTGCACTTCGAGATCGTTCCCGGCGACACCGTCGAGGTGAAGCTCGCCGCCAAGGGCGGCGGTTCCGAGAACAAGTCCAAGTTCGTCATGCTGAACCCCAGCGATTCCCTGGTCGACTGGGTGCTCAAGACCGTCCCGACGATGGGCTCCGGCTGGTGTCCGCCCGGGATCCTCGGCATCGGCATCGGCGGCACCGCCGAGAAGGCGATGCTCCTCGCCAAGGAATCGCTGATGGAGCACATCGACATGGC
>JBBTFF010000068.1:0-661 GCA_038041995.1 Gemmatimonadota bacterium
CGGCAAAGTCGTTGGCGCCAATGATTTCGTCGAGGATCAGCCCGCGCACGGCGGCATCGGCCTCGCGCAGCGACCCCGCCTCGAGGTCGCCGCGGACGGCGCTCGTCAGCGCCTCCAGCGAGTCGAAGTCGCCCATCTCCCGCGCCCACGCGTCGTCCAGCGCCGGCAGTTGCTTGCGCTTTACTTCCTTCATCTCCGCGCGCACCGTCTTCGTCTTGCCTCGCTGCGCCTCGTCGGGAAAGTCGTCGGGCCAGCGCACCCCGCGCTCTACCGTCGCCCCCGGCACCAGTTCCATGAGGACCTCCTCGATGGCCGGGATCGCCTGGCCAGCGCCGAGCACGACGCGGTATTCCTTGCCCTCGGGGAGGGCGCCCGTCTCGTCGGCCATGGCCAGCATCACCACCACCATGTCGCCCTCGACCGGCTTCTCGGACACGGGCGTCCACACGGCACGCTGGTCGCGCAGCTGTTCGATCTGCTCCCGCACCATCTCATTGGTGACGGTCGTCGACGGGCGGGTAACGCGGAATCCCTCGACCTTGGAGAGCGAGACGTCCGGCTGCACCTCGCAATGCAGCTCGAACGACAGCGACTCGTCGTCGCCGAACTTCACGTCGTGCGCGTGCGGCTGGGTGACGAGCTTCAGCTGTTCCTTTTCGAC
>JBBTFF010000068.1:671-3612 GCA_038041995.1 Gemmatimonadota bacterium
ACCGCCTGGTAGGCGTCGCGCATCACCTGTTCGAGCGCCTCCTGCTGGATGGCCTCGGCGTACTTCTTCTCGACCATCGCGGTCGGCGCCTTGCCAACCCGGAACCCGGGCATGCGCACCTGCTGCGCTACCCGCCGGGCCGCGCGCTTCTTGGCGTCCTTGACCGTCGCACCAGGCACTGCCACCTGGATGCGGCGCTCGGCGCCCTCCGACTTCGTGTTGGTGATCTCGATTTCCATGGCGTGCGGCCGCGATCCGGCGAAAGGTGCAAACAGGGAAGAATCCCCCGTCACCCAGGGCTCTGAGTGGCGGGGGCAACTATAGAGAGAATTATAGACCAGGGACTGCGAAATTGGAATGCTGGGGGAGAAGACGACAGAGTGCGACAGAGTGCGACAGAGTGCGACGGAGGGCACCTCCGTACTCGTCTGTCGTTCTCTGTCGTATTCTGTTTTTCTCTGCCGCCATGCGAGAGGCGGGACTCGAACCCGCAAGGGTTACCCCACCAGATCCTAAGTCTGGCGCGTCTGCCAGTTTCGCCACTCCCGCGTTCCCGAATACTAGGCGCGACGTCGGCAAGGGTCAAAAGTCGACGGGCGCCGGCCGACCCGGCCTGCGCCCCTCGACTGTCAACCGCCTGCCGTCTACCGTCTACCGTCTACTCCACCACCCTCAAGTTCACGACCCTCGTGCCGCCGCCGGTCGCCGTCACGTTGTAGATGAGCAGGCTCAGGAACTCCCCGCTCTTGACCCGGCTGAGGACCTTCTGCAGGTCGGCGGTCGTGCGAATCGCGGTGGTCGGCTCCGGCCGGATCACCTTCACGATGATGTCGTTCGGGAACAGTCTCTGGGCCGCCGGCCCGGCGGCTTCCACCGCGACCACGCGCAAGCCGCGATTGGCTTCGGCGATATTGTTGGCCTTGGCCACCTCGGCCGTGACCGCCTCCACGCTGATGCCGAGCCTGGAGTTGGCCACGCTTTCGCTCTCCGCAGGCGTGTCGTCGGCGCTGGCCACCTGCTCCACCTCGGCGCGCGCCTCCTGCAGCCTGATCTTGAACGTCTTGCGATCGCCGTAGCGCACCACTTCCACGGAGATAGTCTCGCCCGGCTGGTGCATGCGGACTTCGCGCTGCAGGGTGGAGACGCGGTCCACGTCCTTGCCGTTCACCTTCACGATGATGTCGCCCGGTTCGAGTCCCGCCCTGCGCGCGGGGGAATCCTCGCCGAAGCCGCCCACCTTGGCGCCCGCGATCTGCTTCAGGCCGGCTACCGCCGCGTCCTCGGCGTTCACCTCGTTGATTGTGATGCCCAGGATGGCGCGCCGTACACGGCCGTGCGCCACGATGTCGTCCATCACCGTCTTGGCCAGCGTGATAGGGATGGCGAAGCCGTACCCCGAGTAGAACCCGGTCTGGCTGGCGATGGCCGAGTTGATGCCGATCACCTCGCCGCGCGTGTTCATCAGCGGTCCGCCCGAGTTGCCCGGATTGATCGCCGCGTCGGTCTGGATGAAGTCGGTGATCGCGAGGCTGTCACGGTTCAGTCCTGACAGCTCGTTCCCGCGCCCCTTGGCGCTGACGATGCCGGCCGTCACCGTGAAGTTGAGCCCCAGCGGGTTGCCGATGGCCACCACCCACTCTCCGATGCGCAGCTTGTTGTCATCGCCGAGGCCGACCGTCGGGAGCCCGGATCCATCGATCTTCAGCACGGCGACGTCCGTCTGCGGGTCACGGCCGATGATCTTGGCCTTGAACTCGCGGCGGTCGCTCATCAGCACCTTCACCCGGTCGGCACCCTCGACCACGTGGTTGTTGGTGAGGATGTAGCCGTCCTTGCTGACGATGAAACCAGAGCCGGAGGCTTCCGCCGGTCCCTGCTGCTGTTGGCGCGGATCGAGCTTGTTGAAGAACTCCTCGAAACCGGGCGGCACGTTGCGGCGCTGCTGCGCGGGTGTGCGCGAACGCCGCGCATCACGTTCGGCCTGGATCGACACGACGGCCGGCGTCACGCGCTCGGCGATCGCGGCAAATCCCTCACTGGGAGCGCCGCTCGGCAGCGGGGCAAGTGTCTCGGTGCGCACCTTGCCGCCCGCCTGCGCAAAGAGTCCCTGCGTCCAGTCGAGTGACGAGGCAAAGAAGACTCCGCCGATGAAGGCGGACGCGGCAACCGCGACGATCCTGGAACGGGAGAGATGGAAGTTCATGGTAGGAACAATAGCCGTGAAAAGGGTCGTCGTGTTAGACCCGCGGGGGCGCCTGGAAGTTTCCCGGGGGCGTGGCAGTCGACGAATGACGGATGACGGATGACGGACGACGGCGGATTGGATTCGCTGTCGTCCGTCATCTGTCATCTGTCATCTGTCTCCTGCCTACTTCTTCTCGTCCACAATCTCGTAATCAGCCTCGGCGACGTCGTCCTGCTTCTTCTCGGCCTCCGGGGCGGCCCCGTCGGCCGCCTGCTGGCCATCCGGCGACGCCTGCGGCGCTTCGTAGAGCGACTTTCCCGCGGCCTGGTATGCCGCCGTCAGCTCTTCGAGCGCGGCGCGCACTTCGCCGAAGTCCTCGCCGCGATGCGACTTGCGGGCGCGCTCCACGGCCGCGTCGAGCCTGGTCTTCATGTCGCTCGCCAGCTTGTCGCCCCAGTCCTTGGCGTTCTTCTCGACTTCGTACGCCATGGAGTCCAGCCGGTTGCGGGTGTCGATTTCCTCGCGCTTCTTCTTGTCCGCCTCGGCATTGATCTCGGCGTCTCGGATCATCCGGTCCTTCTCGGCGTCGGTCAGACCGCTCGACGCCTCGATGCGGATCTTCTGCTCCTTGCCCGTCGCCTTGTCGCGCGCCGTCACGTGCAGGATGCTGTTCGCGTCGATGTCGAACGTCACCTCCACCTGCGGCATGCCGCGGGGTGCCGGCGGCACGCCGGTGAGCTGGAACTTGCCGATTGT
>JBBTFF010000068.1:3622-5490 GCA_038041995.1 Gemmatimonadota bacterium
GATGGTCTTGTTGTGCAGTGCCAGCTCGCGCTCGCCCTGCAGCACGTGGATCTCCACCGTCGTCTGGTTGTCGTCGGCGGTCGAGAAGATCTCCGACTTCTTGGTCGGGATCGTCGTGTTGCGCGGGATCAGCACGGTGGTCACGCCGCCCAGCGTCTCGATGCCGAGCGACAGCGGGGTGACGTCGAGCAGCAGGACGTCCTTCTGCTCGCCGGTGAGCACGGCGCCCTGGATGGCCGCGCCGACGGCCACCACCTCATCAGGATTGACCCCCTTGTTCGGCTCCTTGCCGAAGTAGTCCTTGACCACCTGCTGGACCTTCGGGATGCGCGTCGAGCCGCCGACGAGGAGCACCTCGTCGATCTCGCTCGGCTGCATGCCGGCATCCTTCAGCGCCTGCTTCATCGGCTCGATCGTGCGGGCGATGAGGTCGTCCACCAGCTGCTCGAACTTCGCGCGCGTCATCTGGTAGTTGAGGTGCTTCGGCCCCGACTGGTCCGCCGTGATGAACGGCAGGTTGATGTCGGTGCTCTGCGTTCCCGACAGCTCGATCTTGGCCTTCTCGGCGCCTTCCCGAAGGCGCTGGATCGCCATGGGATCCTTGGAGAGGTCGATCGCCTGGTCCTTCTTGAACTCCGTCACCAGCCAGTCGATGATGCGCTGGTCGAAGTCATCGCCGCCCAGGTGGGTGTCGCCGTTGGTCGACTTGACCTCGAACTGGCGCGAGCCGTCCACCTCGTACAGCTCGAGCACCGAGATGTCGTACGTGCCGCCGCCGAGGTCGAAGACCGCGATCTTCTCGTCCTTCTTTCCCTTCTTGTCGAGGCCGTAGGCGAGCGCGGCCGCCGTGGGTTCGTTGATGATGCGCAGCACTTCGAGGCCGGCGATCTCGCCGGCGTCCTTGGTGGCCTGGCGCTGCGAGTCGTTGAAGTAGGCCGGCACGGTGATGACGGCCTTCGTGACGCCATGACCCAGGTAGTCCTCGGCAGTCTGCTTCATCTTCTGCAGGATCATCGCCGAGATCTCGGGCGGGCTGTACGTCTTGCCCTGCACCTCGACGGCCACCTGGTCGTTCGATCCGCGTGCCACCTTGTAGGGCACGCGCTTCAGTTCCTCGGTGGCTTCGGAGAGCTTACGCCCCATGAAGCGCTTGATCGAGAAGACGGTGTTCGCGGAGTTGGTGACCGCCTGCCGCTTGGCGATCTGGCCCACGAGACGCTCGCCGTCCTTGGTGAAGCCCACCACCGACGGGGTGGTGCGCCCGCCTTCGGCGTTGGGAATGACGACCGGGTCGCCTCCCTCCATCACGGCGACCACGGAGTTCGTGGTGCCCAAATCGATGCCAATGACCTTGTTTGCCATCTGGTCCTCTTTCAAGTGAAAGGCCGCACGGCCACCGCGCCGCGGAGGTCCCCAACGGAACGTCAGGGGCGCCGGTTTCGCCGGACTGGCCCTTCGATAGAGCAAGGGCGGGACCACCGTATGCCTGCCGAAATGGCCGGAATTCGCCGGTAGGGCGCGTTACTATTGGCAGGACAACGACTTGCGAGGTGTCTGGGTGCAGGAAAGGCAGCCTGCAGACGCCTTGACTATCGTCTATCCACTATCGACTATCGTCTGGTCCAATGATCCCAATCGGCGACGACAACCCTACGGTTCGTGTTCCCCTCGCGACGGTCTTCGTGATCGTCGCGATCTTTGCTGTCTGGGTGCTGGTGCAGGGCGCCGGGCTGGATGACAACCTGCTGGCGGCCAGCGTCTGCAACCTGGGCCTCGTTCCGGGCGAGTTGACCCATCTCGCGCCGCTCGGCAGCGGCGTTCCCATCGGCCCGGGGCTGGCGTGCGTCATCGACAACCAGTCCATCAAC
>JBBTFF010000069.1:0-7517 GCA_038041995.1 Gemmatimonadota bacterium
CTTCCGACTGGCCGGGCCATCAGTAGGGCTCGTTCGAGCGCGGCCCGGAGTTCCCCTGCGAGGGTCACGGCCGCCTGCACGGACTGGCCAGCGGCCCGGACGATCGCGCTTCCCACGACGATGCCGTCGGCGAGCGCGCCGACGGCTCGCGCATGCTCCGGGCGGGAAATGCCGAATCCCACGCAGATGGGCAGCGCGCAGACCGAACGCAGCGTGGCGATGGTCCGGGGCAGGTCCGGCGGAAGCTCGTCGGTCACGCCGGTGACGCCGAGGCGCGAGATGAGATACACGAAGCCGCGCCCGTGCCGCGCGATGCTCGCCATGCGGTCGAGGGGCGTGGTGGGCGCGACGAGGCGCACCAGGTCGAGCGGCCCGCCGCCGAGCCACGCCTCGCGCCCGGGATCACTGCCCACCGGGAGATCGGTCACCAGGACGCCGTGCACGCCGGCGTCGGCCGCGCGCTGCAGCACCGCGGGTCCGGCGGCGATCAGCGGATTGAGATAACTGAAGAGGACCACGGGAATGCCCAGCCGTGCGCGCGACACCAGTTCGAGTGCGCCGTCGAGGTGCACGCCGTGCGACAGCGCCATCTGCGAGCTGGCCTGGATGATCGGGCCGTCGGCCATGGGATCGGAGAACGGGACGCCGACTTCGAGAACGTCCGCCCCCGCGGCTTCAAGTCCCTGCCAGAGCGCGATGCTGCGCTCGGGATCGGGGTGCCCCGCGGTGGCGTAGCAGACGAGTGCGCGGCGTCCGTGCGTGCGGAGCGCGTCAAAGCGGGCAGTCAGCACGGCAGGATCAGACGAAGTAGTCGCCGACGCGAATACCGTAGCGATCGGGGTCCGCGGTCTTGATGATGGTCCGGCGGAAGTCGCCGGACTCGGTGCGCTCGGTCAGGTCGACCAACTCGCCGGGATACTGCACGTTGCCGAGGTCGTCGCTCACGACGCGGACGACCGGGCGCGAGAGCATGTCGGGATCGGTATTCGCCGCGTGCACGATGGCCAGTTCGAAGGTGTCGAGCACGAGGAACGTTCCCACGGGATAGATGCCCAGCATGTTGATGAAGGCCTTGACGATCACCGGGTCCATGCCGCGCCGGGCATTGTCCCGCATCTCCTGCAGCACCGCCGACGGCGCCATGGGCGTCGTCTGGTAGCTGCGGCGCGAGGTGGCCGCGTCGAAGCCGTCGGCGACCGCGACGATCTTGGAGTAGAACGTCAGGTCCTTGGTGCGGAGGCTGCGCGGGTACCCGGTGAGGTCCCGCTTCATGTGGTGCTGAAAGGCCACCAGCATGGAGCGATAGGGGAACTCCTGCTGGTCGCGCACCGAAAAGAGCGCCAGCACGCCCAGCCACGGGTGCGCCGCGATCATCCGCCACTCGTCGTCGGTGAGGACGTCAGCCTTGTTGATGACGTCCAGCGGCACGCGCGACTTGCCGATATCGTGGAAGAGCGCGGCCATGCCCAGGTCATACAACTGCAGGCGCGTGAGCGCGAGTCGCCGGCCGAGTGCGATGGAAAAGATGCAGACGTTCACCGAGTGCGTGAACGTGTAGTCGTCGTAGTCGCGAATGGTGGTCAGCCCGACCAACGAGGTTTCGTCGGAGAGAATCTGGTCGACGATGCCCTGCACCACGCGCTTGATCTTGCCGATGTTCGCGCTCTGCCCCATCCGGACCGAGTTGATGACGTCCTTGGTGGCCTCCACCGACCGTGTGTACGTGCGCTTGGCCTTCTCCTTGGCCTCCACCACCTGGCCGCCATGGTCCTCGTCCGACTCCACCAGCGGGGCCAGCTCGAAGACGTCGACGCCGGTCTCCTCGAGGCGGCGCAGCAGCGCGTCGTAGCGCTCCGTCGCGTCCGCGCCCTGCGGGTTCATCAGGAAGCCGAGCACGATCGTCCAGTCGCGGATGGTCGGCACGCGCCGCGTCCGCAGCGTGCCGATGCCGTTCTGCCGGAATTGCGTCAACAGGGCGCTGAAACTCGAGTAGTTGTCGAGATCGAGGCGCAGGCGCGTGCTGTTGACGAAGATGAACTCGCCAGCCACCCGGAACTCGCATTCCTTCTCGTGCGCAATGAGATCGCCGGTGATCATCGACAGTTCCTGCAGCGACTGCTGCACGACGGCGTTCTCGAAGGGATACAACTTGAGGTTCCGCATGGTGCCGTAGAACGCGAGGATGAAGGCACGGCTCGCCACCCGCACGTAGGCTTCACCCGTGGCTTCGCTCATGGCCTGCAGCGACACGGAGCCACGCATCGAGACCGACGCGCGCGGAGGGGTGGGCGTGGTCACTGGGCGCCGCCGCGCAGCGCGCGTGCCACGGCGTTCCGCACGATCACTTCCTTGTCGCCATCGGCGCGCTGGAGGGCATCTCTTGCCGCAGCCGACCCGACGCGACCAAGCGCGACGGCGGCACAGGCGCGCATTTCGGGATCTTCCTTCCGGGCAAACAGCCCACCCTTGGCCGTCAGCAGGCCGTCGAGGAACGGGATTCCCGCATCGCCGCACAGCGTGCCGTAGAGTTCGAAGAACACCAGGCGCTCCGTGCGATCGGCCTTCTGGATGTCCTTGCCCTTCACCACGGCCTCGACCTTGACCAGCGCCGGGCGGTGCTGCCGCGTCATCAGCGCGCGCGCCACGACCACGCGAACGTCCCGGTCGCCGTCCTGCAGCGCGCGCTCCATCGCCTGCAGGGCACCGGGCGATCCGATGTCGCTGAGCGACGAAACCGCCGCCAGACGCAACTCGCGTTCGCCGTGCTCGAGCACGCGCGACATCGCCGGCACGCCGGCGGCGGTGCGCATGGCGCCACAGCGCCGGATGGCCTCCAGCGCGACGTCGAGCGAAGGATTGGCAATCAGCTTCACCAGCTCGCCGGTGGCGGACTCGGCGATTCTCGTCGCGGCTCCCTCCAGCAGCGGGCGCAGCCCGTTGTTCTGTGTGCGCGGCAGCCAGGCGAAGATGGTGGCGAGCGCCGACGGGTGGAGCTGGACGAACAGCTCGTTGAGATCGGCCGGCGACGGCAGCGTCGGCGCGACGTCCATGGCTTCGAGCAGCTGCTCCAGCGCCGCCGGCTCGCTGAGGCGTGCGGCGAGCGAGCCGAGTCGCTCCTTCGTCTCTGGCTGCACCTCGCGGGCGCGCTCCAGCGTGAGCGTCGATTCGCGCAGCAGGTAGGCCACATTGGTGAACTGCCCCGCCGACAGCAGGTGGAGCATCAGCGCCTCGAGGTGCGACAGCACCTCGGCGCGCACCAGCGGGTCGAGCTGGAACTCGAAGATGTCGAGCAGCGAGTCGAGCACGACCTGCCGCAGGTCGACGGCATACTCACGCATCGTCTCCTGGCGCAGGTACTCCACTTCTTTCGGATCGAGGAAGTACAGCGTGCTGTCGAAGTCCTCCATGCGGACGATGCCCGCGCGCCGCGGATCCTGGGCTGCGCCCTCACCCTCACCTGTGCCGTCGTCGGCGACCGCGTCCGCCACTTCCGCCATTTCCGCCCTGGCTTCGGTGATCGCGTTCTTTGGATCTTCGGCCGGCGTACCGTCGCCCTTCGGCCACTTGCCCGGCTGCGGGGAGGTCTCGAGTGTCTCACCCTCCTCGTCCGACACTTCCACGTAGCGGTACTGCAGCGCCGTGAACTCGGCTTCCCAGAACAGCGTGAGAATGTCGTCCTGGCTCGACGGACCCCGGCGCACCCGAGGGATGATCGCGAGGAAATCGCTCAGTTCCCGCTCCTCGAACCCCTGCCGCAGCGTCAACTCGCGCAATCCGTCCTTGAAGAGCATCCACGGCAGCGAGTCAGTCGCCTTGGTGGGTTCCTCGAATACCCGACGTCCGTACCAGAACAGCGCAACGTCCGTGACGAGCAGCGTTATCGCGTCCGTCGCTGCCCAGAGCGCCGCGAAGGCCGAGCGCGCCTGCTCCAGCGACCGGACGTAACTCGGGTTGTTGTGGTTGTTGAGGTACAGCAGGTGCGCCCGGATGGTCCGGTCGAGCTGGCCAAGCATTTCCTCGACAAGCGTCGGGGAAAACGGCGGCTCGAGACCTTCCGGTCCCTGGTCCGAAACGGGCGCCGACGTCACGCTCATGCACCCAAGATACGCATTGCGCTGACCTGCGCCACATCCTTGTCGCCGCGACCGCTGACGCAGAGCAGCACGGGTTCCTGGGCGCCCCAACGGCCACGCTGCGCGGCGATCCACGCCACGGCGTGCGCCGTCTCCAGCGCGGGGATGATGCCTTCGAGGCGCCCGAGCAGCGCGAACCCCTGCAACGCCTCGTCGTCGGTGACCGACACGTACGTCGCGCGCCCCGAGTCCTTGAGGAATGCGTGCTCGGGACCGACGCCGGGATAGTCCAGTCCCGCGGAGATCGAGTGCGCCGGATGCACCTGGCCGTGCGCATCCTGCAGCAGGTAGCTGAGGGCACCGTGCAGCACGCCCGGCGTACCGCGCGTGAGGCTGGCGGAGTGCTGGCCGCTGTCGAGACCGTGCCCCGCCGCCTCGACACCCACCAGTTCGACTTCGGTGTCGGCCACGAACGCGTGGAAGATCCCCATCGCGTTCGAGCCGCCACCGACGCAGGCGACGACGCTGCGCGGCAGTCGGCCGGCGCGCGCGAGCATCTGCGCGCGTGCCTCACGGCCGATGATCGCCTGGAAATCCCGCACCATCCGCGGATACGGCGCCGGACCGACGACCGATCCAATGATGTAATGGCTCGTCGGGCAGGTGGTCACCCAGTCGCGAATCGCCTCGGTCGTCGCGTCCTTGAGCGTGCGCGTGCCGGCGGTGACGGGAACGACGGTGGCGCCCATCAGCCGCATGCGATAGACGTTGAGCTCCTGCCGGCGCATGTCCTCCTCGCCCATGTACACCACGCACTCGAGGCCAAGGCGCGCACAGACGGTGGCGGTGGCCACGCCGTGTTGCCCCGCCCCGGTCTCGGCGATGATCCGGCGCTTCCCCATGCGGCGGGCAAGCAGCGCCTGCGGCAACGCGTTGTTGATCTTGTGGGCACCGGTGTGGTTGAGGTCCTCGCGCTTCAGCCAGACCGGGGCGCCCACGAGCTCCGAGAACCGCGGCGCGTCACAGAGCGCGGACGGACGTCCCACGTAGTGTTCGAGCAATCCCGCCAGCTCGGCGTGAAACGTCGGATCGGCCATCGCCGAATCCAACGCCTGATCGAGTTCGTCGAGCGCCGGAACCAGCGTCTCGGGGACGTAGCGCCCACCGAACGCGCCGAACCGGTCATCCATCGTGGCCCGCATTGCCATGTTCACCGTCCCCCGCGCGCCGCTTCAGCGAAGGCGCGCATCAATGCCTGATCCTTGATCCCGGGGGCCGACTCGACCCCGGATGATACATCCACCACATCGGGCGCGACCAGTTCAATCGCCCGTGCGACGTTGTCCGGCCTCAGACCGCCGGCCAGCACCAGCCGCGGTGGGCGACCCGAGCGTTCGAGCGTCAGCGCCAGCGAATCCCAGTCCACCGGCACCCCCGTGCCACCCAGCATGTCCCCGACAAAGGCGTCCACCACCAGGGCGTCGACGTCCTCCGCGGCCAATGCCAAGTCCTGCTCACGAAGTTCGCCGCGCAGGCGCAGCACGCGCCACACCTCACCGCCGAAGTGGCGTCGAAGCTGCCTTACCACCGCGGGTTGAGAGGTTCCGTGCAGCTGCACGACATCCAGGCCGGTCTCCAGGGCTACCGCCAGCATCTCCTCCACTCCCTGCGACCCGAAGACTCCCACGCGCCGCGCCCGCCCGGCGCTCGCCGCCGCCTCGAACACCGTGCGCGCCCCCGCCGCCGTGAGCAGGCGCGGCCCACCGGCAAAGATGGCGCCCACGAACGCGGCGCCGATCGACGATCCGAAGGCGGCGTCCGCTGCTCGCGTCAGCCCGCAGAATTTCACCTCAGCCACGCGCGCTCCGTGGCACGCCGACGAGCGCGCGCACCGCCGCCTCCGGCGCAGCGGCCACCGACAGCGACGACCCGACGAGCACCGCATCGGCACCCAGCGCGGCGGCGCGACGCACGCCGTCGACGTCGCGAACTCCACTTTCGTAGACGGCGATGCGCGTTCCGGGAATGAGCCGCAGCAGCCGTTCGGACACGGCGTCGTCGAGCTGCAACGACTCGAGGTTCCGGTTGTTCACGCCGATCACCCCCTCCGGCACAGCGAGCGCGCGTTCGAGTTCCCGCTCGTCGCGCACTTCGAGCAGCACGTCCAGGCCGAGCGAACGCGCCTCATGGGTCAGCTCAACGAATCGGCCGGCCGGGAGCGCGCGCGCGATCAGGAGCACGGCGCTCGCCCCCGTGACGCGGGCCTCGAGCAATTGGATTTCGTCGACGATGAAGTCCTTTCGCAACAGTGGAATTGCGACGGAGCTCCGGGCCGCGTCGAGGTCGGCGAGCGAGCCTCCAAACTCCGACGGCTCCGTGAGGATCGACAGCGCCGCCGCGCCGCCTCGCGCGTACACGGTTGCGCGGCTGGCGGCATTCAGTGCCGCATCGAGCACGCCCTTGCTGGGCGAGCGTCGCTTCAGTTCGGCGATCACCGCCACGTCGGGGCGTGAGAGCGCTCCGATGAAAGACGGCGCGGCGTCGAGGCCAACCAGCTGCCGCTCCAGCGTGCGCCGCGTCCCCTGCGCCAGCGCGGCACGTTCCCGCGCCAGCGCCGACAGCCGCCCCAGCGGTCCCTCGGGCGCCACCCATCCCGCCTGTTGCACTTCGGTCAATGTTCGGCTACCGTTACTTCGGGGTTTATTCGCTCGTCTTCGCGGTGCAGCACCGCCACACCGCAACCATTACACAGGAACCGCCGCCATGCCGCTCACCAAGCGCCAGCGCCAGATCCTCGACTTCCTGCAGGGTTACCAGGGTGACCAAGGGTACGCGCCGAGCTTCGAGGAGATCGCCGCGCACTTCAACTATAACTCGCTGGCGACGGTCCACGAACACCTGACCAACCTCGAACGCAAGGGCTACATCAAGCGCAGCTACAACGAGAGCCGCGCCATCGAGATACTCCCGTCCGAGGCGTATCCGCAGTCGGTCGAGCTCCCCCTGCTCGGCGCCGTGGCCGCCGGCGTGGCCATCGAGCACTCCACCAGCGGCGAGACCGTCGCGGTGCCCGAGAACTTCGTACGGCGCGGCGGCAGTCACTACGTCCTGCGCGTACGCGGCAACTCCATGATCGACGACCAGATTGCCGATGGCGACCTGGTGGTGGTCAACGAGCGCCATACGGCCGACAACGGCGAGATGGTCATCGCCATGCTCAACGGATCGGCGGCCACGGTCAAGCGATTCTATCGCGAGCGCGACGGGCGCGTGCGCTTGCAGCCCGCCAATGCCACGTTGTCGCCGATGTACTTCGACCGCACGGACGACATTCGCATCGAAGGCGTCGTGGTCGGGGTACTGCGGAGATACTGATCGCGGGGGCGGTGGGCGGTAGGCGGTAGGCGGTAGGCGGTAGGCGGTAGGCGGTAGGCGGTAGGCGGT
>JBBTFF010000070.1:0-9324 GCA_038041995.1 Gemmatimonadota bacterium
CCCCACAGCACCACGCGGCCGCGGGGCAGCGGGTGGGGGGCGGCGGCCACACGGGCGCCGGCGTGCGCGGCCTCGCCACGCAGGGGTTCGCTCACGATGACGACGGGGTCGAAGCCGAGCACGCGCGCACGCAGTGCGCCGGCGTCGAGCACGCCGCTGTTGCCCTGCACGGCGGGAACGCCCGGATGCAGGAAGGCGGGGGACTCCGGTTTGGGGGTTTCAGCGCGTTCTCCGCGCATTACCTCGTCCAGGTAGCGCAGCAGCGAAGCGGGAATCCGATTGGTCAGTGCGGCATCGTCGATCATCCGTCGAACCTGCACGGCCGTGGAGAGGTCGGGGACACATGGTCCCGAGGCGATCTGCGCGAGGTCGTCACCGATGACATCGGACAGGACGATCTGTTCGATGCGCGCCAGCGCGAGTCGCGTCGCGAGGCGCCCTGCTCCCCAGCGAAGGAAGCGCTTGCGAATGGCGTTCACCCGGCCGATGTCGAGTCCCGACCGCAGCAGCGTGTCGGAGAGTGCGGCGAGGTGACTGATGTCGAGTCCGTCCACCGGAGCGCCTATCAGGCTTGAGGCGCCGCCGGACAGGAGGACGAACACGGTCTCGTCGCTCCTCACACGATCGCACAGGTCGGCGAGCGCGTCCGCGGCCAGCGCCGAGCGTTCGCCCGGATGCGGATGATCTCCGGCAATACCAACCAGCGACGAGTGCGGAACGTCCCCGACCGCCGGTGCGACGATCAGGCCCCCGGCGATGGCGGCGTTGCGCTGGTTCATTTCGTGAACGGCGGCGCGGGCCATCGTGGAGGCGGCCTTGCCGAGTGCGATGATCCAGGACGGCCGTGGCTCCCTGCGGCTGTCGGGGAGACGCAGCCGGACGGCGCGCGCAGTAAACGATGTGGGATCGGCGGCGATGAGTGACGCGGCAAACAGGTCGCGAACCGTGGTTGAGCCGGCGCGGATCGACGGAGGATGGTCTGGCATTGGGTGCGAGGCTCTGCCGGTCACAGTCAGGCGGGACGGAAATGAGGGTGCATCGTCGACGCCTCCCTCGGCTTCGACGGCTACCGCTGGTTCAGCGAACTGAAGGCTGCATCCGCGCCGTCAGACGACCGTCTGCAGCGGTGTTGCCGTCCAAGCGCAAGGGCGACAAGCGATTGCGCGTCTGCCGCCCTACCGCAGTGGTCTGTGGCCAGTCGTTTCGAAGGGGAAACCGCCGGCCTGCCGGCCT
This sequence comes from Gemmatimonadota bacterium, assembly GCA_038041995.1. Lineage (GTDB taxonomy): Bacteria > Gemmatimonadota > Gemmatimonadetes > Gemmatimonadales > Gemmatimonadaceae > PNKL01. The sequence goes on from JBBTFF010000070.1 coordinate 1,234, forward strand.
ACTTTCCCTTTCTGGATGCGACATCGATGGCCGTGTCGAGTTGCGCATAGGCGTCCTGCGACAACGCGGAGAATGGGCGGATGACGTGCGCAATGCGCCCGTCAGCACCCACGACGAAAACGACGCGCTTGTAGAACTTCTTCATCGGCCCGATGCCGGTGCCGGTGGTCGCGTACTTCTCGGCGATCTCGCCAGAGGTGTCGCTGGCAAAGAGCATGGGGAAGTTGGCGTCCCTGGCCCACGATGCGAGCTCGTCCGCACCGTCGGAACTGATGGAAATGGCGACGACACCCTTGCCGTCGTTGAAGATCGTGGCGTACTGATCCCGGTACGCCTCATGTTGAACCGTTCAGCCCTTGGTCCGTGCCTTGGGAAAGAACGAGACGACCACGACCTGCCCACGGAAGTCGGACAGGCGCAACGCCTTTTCACGCACGCCGGCCTTCGAAGCGCCGGGGAGGGAGAAGTCAGGCGCCTGGTCACCGACCTGGGGGCCGTCACCGCCCTGCGCCCACGCGCGCGAGGCGGCCAACCCGAGCAGGACGGCGGCGGCGGTGAGCGTGACGAAGCGGAGTGCCATCGATTGATGCTCCTCTGGTGTAGTACGGCGGAACGGACGAACTTGGTATCTACACACCCAACGCATCAGTCGGCGACTTTGTTGCCGGACGCAGCGCTCCGGAGGGCCGATGTCGGACGAGATCGACGAGGTGCTGGACAAGCTGGCGAAGGATGTGGAGTTGGCCGTCCACGCCCTGTACCGGGGCGAGGTGCGTCAGGCAACCGCCAAGGCGCGCACCGGTCACCTGGTGCGCGACGCCGTCTCCGCGTTGCGTGCGCGCTCCGCGACCAGTGCGGTGCCCGACCTTTCTGGCACCTCGTCGCCGCGTCACCCGGCTTCGGCCCCGTCGGTGGCGGGTGCGGCCCTCGGTTGGACGCGCGAGGACGGCGAGGCCGTAATGAAATGCGTCACCGCCTGGCTGCCGATGGGTCCCGCTGCCTCTGCTCCCCCGGACTCCAAATGCATCTCTTCGGGGCGCGAGATGATACCAACCTGGGGGGAGCGCGAACGCGCCCGCGCCGCGCTCCGCAAGCTCACTCCCTTGTAACCACGCGCGCGAGAGCGCGTCGAACCAACGTACTTCTCATCCGCCCATGACCGAGCCCGGGCAGCCCACACAGAAATTCGACGCCGTCACGACGCCGGCAGGGATTACCACGATCTGCCCGCAGTGCGGCGCCTCGCTCGACGCGCTCATTGGACGCGGCGGCATGGGCATCGTCTTCAAGGCGCGCGAAGTGACGCTGGAGCGCGAGGTCGCGCTGAAGGTGCTGGCCTTCGACCCGATGCTGAACCCCGAGGCCTTCGTAAGATTCGAGCGCGAAGCACGCCTCGCCGCGCGCCTGGACCACCCGAACATCGTGCCGATCTTCGCGGTGGGGAAGGGTGAAGGGATCGCCTTCTATACCATGCGTTTCGTGCGGGGCGGCAGCCTCGAGGGGCTCCTCGCCGACAAGGGCGCCCTGCCGCTCGACCACGCCGTTCGCCTGCTGCGCGACGTCGCCTCGGCCCTGGATTTCGCACACGCCCAGGGGGTTGTTCATCGCGACATCAAGCCGGCCAACATCCTGATCTCCGACAGTGGGCACGCCATGGTGGCCGACTACGGCATCGCGCGCGCATTTGGCGGCGACGAGACGACGTCCACGTCGGGATCGCACACCGGCGTAGTGGGCTCGCCGGCGTACATGGCTCCCGAGCAGTGGCGTGGCGAGCGTCCCGATGGGCGCGCCGACCAGTACGCGCTGGGCGTGCTGGCCTTCGAACTGCTCGCCGGGCGGCGCCCCTTTGCCGACGTGTCAATGCAGGAACTGTTGCGCATGCACCTGGGCGAGGAACCGCCGGCGCTGAAGAGCGTGCGCAAGGGGCTGCCGCCCAACGTGAGCCTGGCGATCCAGCGGGCGATGGCCAAGGAACCGGCCGACCGCTTTCCCAACTCGATGGCCTTCATCGACGCGCTGGCGGGTGACGCGGCCGTGGGTGCGGTGCGCACGATCCGTAGGCCCGCGACCGCGACTGCGACCGCTGCCGGGGCCGGGACGCCCAGGTGGGTGTGGTATGCCGCCGCCGTGCTGCTTGCCGCGGCCGCCTGGCCATTGTACCAGTTCCGGCAGCGTACGCTGGAGCAGGCACGCGTGGCGGCCGCCGTCGCCGTTCCGGCACCGGCGAGTGCCGACACGCTCTCGGAGCGACTGTCGCGCGAACTCGAGGAGACGCGCCGGATCGTGATCGACGCGCAGCGGCGCGCCGAGCGCGCCGAAGCGATGCAGCGGAATGAGGCAAATGTCCCGAAGTCCGTGGCAGCTGCGTCGTCGCCGGTGGGTCACGTGGGCGTGATGGTGCGCGGCGGTGCGCCGCGCCTCATCATCGACGATGCGGAAGTGGCGGCGTCCACGCCGGCGATCCTCAGCGTGCCGGTTGGTCGTCACGTGGTGCGGGTGGCGGAGGCCGGACGGCAGTACCTCCCGGCGCAGTACGTCATCGACGTAGTGGCCGGCGACACGAGCCGGTTGCAGTTCAGCGACCCGCGGCTGGCGAATCGCGAGTTCCAGCCGCTGCAGCAGCAGTTGCAGCAGCGATCTGCGCGTCCCAACCGTGCGGGCGACTCGGCTGCCGCGCGGGTGTTCGGCGTCACCTCACAGCATCCGTACCTGATTGGTGAGCGTGCGTGGGTGAGCATGTCGCCGCAGGAGCAGGCGCTGGTGCAGGCGCGATGGGATCGCCTGTCTCCGGATCAGCAGCGCCGGCTGATGCGCGACATTCGCCTGCGAGACTCGACGCGGTTCAAGCCGCCGCTTCCCCCGCGGCCTTAACCGACCAGCACCCGGAGTGCGTTCGGCACGACTCGCACGGTCAGCGTGCGAGCGGCGGCGTGGTACAGTTCGCCGTCGAGCTCGAACGATGGCGGGGCATCGAACATCAGGGTGGCGCGGGCCGCGCGCACGGCGGCGACCTTCGGGTGCGCCAGGTGCGCCCCGCGCAGCGCGTTGACGAACAGCGGCACGCGCGCCAGGCGATGCACGTCCCCGATATCGATGAAATCCAGCACGCCGTCGTCGACGCGGGCGGCGGGCGCGATGCGAAAGGCGCCCCCGAAGTTCAGCCCGTTCGAGACGACGAGCATCATGCGACGCCTGGGCGCGACATCGCCGAGGATGTCCGCCTGGAGGTTGAACCCCGGGTAGCGGAACAGGTGCTTGAGCGCCGCGGTGATGTAGACCGCGTTGCCGCGCAGCCACGTCTTGCGCTGCGTGTCGATGAGCACGGCGACGTCGAAGCCGAAGCCGGCGACGTTGAGGAACCACTGTTCGTCGACGCTGCCGAGGTCCACCCGCTGCTCGCGCTCGCCTTGCGCAATGAGCGCGGCCATCGCCGCGTGATCGGTGGCCGGCATCGGCAGGTTCTTGGCAAAGTCGTTGCCCGTGCCGTTGGCGAGGAATGCCATGCGAGCGGGCGACCCGAGGCGGGCGAGCGCCACCGCGCACTTGCCCCAGGTGCCGTCGCCGCCGGCGACGGCGATGGTCTGCGCGCCGTCGCGCACCGCTTCCTGCACCACCCGAGCCTCGTCGCCAGCCGCCGTCGTGGTGCGGACGTCGGTGATGCCGCGCCCGGCAAAGAGCGCGGTGAGGCGCGGCAGGAGCCGCGCGCCGGCGCCGCGGCCTGAGGCGGGATTGATGATGACGGTCGTCTGCACGACCGTAAGAATACCACAGAGTGCGACAGAAGACGACAGAGTACGACAGAGCACGACAGAGGGGCCGGCGTGAGTGCCCGCCCCGCTGTCGTGCTCTGTCGTCTTCTGTCGTACTCTGTCGTCTTCTGTCGTCTTCTGTCGTATTCTGTCGTCTTCTGTCGTACTCTGTCGTACTCTGTCGTACTCTGTCGTACTCTGTCGTACTCTGTCTTTCTCTACTTCGCCAGCTTCCGCAGCACATACGGCAGGATGCCGCCGTGCCTGTAGTAGTTCATCTCTTCCGGCGTGTCGATGCGGCTGCGCACCTGGAAACTCTTCACGGCGCCATCGGCGCCCACGGCCGTCACCGTCAGCGTGGCGCGCGGCGTCATTGAGTCGCTCATCCCGTCAATGGAGATCGTCTCGAAGCCGGTGAGCCCGAGCGACTGTCGCGTCTCGCCATTCACGAACTCGCAGGGAATCACGCCCATTCCCACGAGGTTCGAGCGATGGATGCGCTCGAAGCTCTCGGCGATCACCGCGCGCACGCTAAGGAGCATCGTCCCCTTGGCCGCCCAGTCGCGCGACGACCCGGTGCCGTATTCCTTGCCGGCAATGATCACCAGCGGCGTGAGCGCCTCGCGGTACGCCTCGCTCGCCGCAAAGAACGACGTTGGCTCGGCGCCGGGCGCCGTGCGCGTCCACCACCCTTCCATGCCCGGTGTCAGCTCGTTCTTGAGGCGGATGTTGGCGAACGTGCCGCGCATCATCACCTCGTGGTTGCCGCGGCGAGCGCCGTACGAGTTGAAGTCCTTCTTCTCGACGCCCAGCGACTTGAGCCACGCGCCGGCCGGCGACTTCTCGGCGATCGAGCCGGCCGGCGAGATGTGGTCGGTGGTGATCGAATCGCCGAACATGCCGAGCACCCGGGCGCCGCTGATGGGCTGAACCCCCGGCGGCGTCATGGTCATTCCCTCGAAGTACGGGGGGTGCTTCACGTAGGTCGACTTGTCGTCCCATATGTAGCGGTCGCCCGTCGGCACGTCGATGGCGCGCCATTGCGCGTCGCCGCCGAAGACGTCGGCGTACTGCTTCACGAAGTACTCGCGCTTCACGCTCGACAGCACGATGTCCTCGACCTCCTTGGGTGACGGCCAAATCTCGCGCAAAAAGACGGGCCGCCCGTCCGTGCCCCTGCCCACTGCCTCTTCCTCGAAATTGATGTCCATCGTGCCGGCCAGCGCGTAGGCCACCACCAGGGGAGGAGAGGCGAGGTAGTTGAAGCGGGTCTGCGGGTTGACGCGCCCCTCGAAGTTGCGGTTGCCGCTGAGCACCGCGGCCACCGTCAGCTTGCCGTCCTCGATTGCCTTGCTGATCGATTCGGGCAGCGGTCCCGAATTTCCGATGCACGTCGTGCAGCCGAAGCCGACGATCTGGAAGCCCAGCGCGTCGAGTGCAGGCTGCACGCCCGCCTTGTCGAAATAATCACGCGCCACCTTCGAACCCGGGGCCATGGACGTCTTCACCCACGGCTTGCTCTTCAGTCCCCTGGCCACCGCTTTCTGCGCCAGGAGTCCGGCCATGAGCATGACGCTCGGGTTCGACGTGTTGGTGCAGCTGGTGATGGCGGCAATGACGACCGCGCCATGCGTGAGGTCGAACGTCTCGCCGCGGTGCGAGCAGGTCACGCTGGCCTGGTGAATCGGTCCTTCCCCCTCCATCACCGCCACCGCCGGCGTGCTGGTCGCCTTGGCGGCCGCGTCCGGCGCCTGCGAGGCCAGCTGCGCCTTGAGCGACGCCTGGTAGCTGGCCTTCACCTGCGTCAGCGGGATGCGATCCTGCGGGCGCTTGGGGCCGGCCAGGGAGGGCACCACCGTCGAGAGGTCGAGCTCGATGGTGTCGGTGTACACGGGATCAGGTGCCCCCGCCTCGCGGAACAGCCCCTGCGCCTTGCAGTAGGCTTCCACCAGCTTCACGTGGTGCTCGTCGCGTCCCGAAAGGCGCAGGTACTTGAGCGTCTCTTCGTCCACCGGGAAGAAGCCCATCGTCGCGCCGTACTCAGGCGCCATGTTGGCAATGGTCGCCCGATCGGCCAGCGCCAGTCCGGACAGGCCGTCGCCGAAGTACTCGACGAACTTGCCCACGACCTTCTTCTTGCGCAGCATCTCGGTGCAGGTGAGCACGAGATCGGTGGCCGTCGCCCCGGCCGGAAGCTTGCCGGTGAGCTTGAAGCCGATGACCTCCGGAATGAGCATCGACACGGACTGGCCGAGCATCGCCGCCTCGGCCTCGATGCCGCCCACGCCCCACCCCAGCACGCCGAGTCCGTTGATCATCGTCGTGTGCGAGTCGGTGCCCACCAGCGAGTCGCAGTAGGCCTCGCCCGTCTCCTCGTTCACGAAGACGACCTGGCCGAGGTACTCGAGGTTCACCTGGTGGCAGATCCCCGTGCCCGGCGGGACGGCACGGAAGTTCTTGAGCGCGGTCTGGCCCCAGCGCAGGAACTGGTACCGCTCGTGGTTGCGCTCGTACTCGAGGTGCACGTTGACCAGGAACGCCGCGTCAGTGCCGTACTCGTCGATCTGCACCGAGTGGTCGATGACGAGATCGACCGGCTGCAGCGGATTGATCTTCGCCGGGTTGCCGCCGAGCTCGGCCAGCGCGTCGCGCATGGCGGCGAGGTCCACGACGCACGGAACGCCGGTGAAGTCCTGCAGCAGCACGCGGCTGGTGCGGAAGGCGATCTCCTTGTCCAGCGGAGCCTTCACGTTCCAGGTGGCCAGTGCCTCGACGTCGCCCTTCTTGACGAAGGCTCCGTCTTCGTTGCGCAGCAGGTTTTCGAGCAGAACCTTGAGCGAGAACGGGAGCGACGGCGCCGTGCTGCCGGCGAGGCCGGCGACGGCGTCGAGCCGATAGTAGGTGTACGATCTGCCGTCGACATCGAGCGTCGAGCGGCTACCGAAGCTGTTCGAGGTTGCCATGGCCGGATTGTTGGCTTGTCGCCCGCAGAGCAACTGCGGGCGGGGTGATGGCTGGAGCCACTGAACACCGGAATTCGACGCGGTCTTCAGGCTGCCTGAAAGATACGAAAAGACCACGAGCGGGGCGAGGGCAGCGGCCCCGGAGGAGCGACCGCCGCCTCAGTCGGCGACGACCTTGAATTCCATGGTCGTGTGCCGCCGACCGTCGCGCTCGGTGGCCATCACCGAGAACGCCTGCACCGGGCACTCGTTGATGAATTCGCCGTCGGGCCGCGACCACTCGAGCTCACCGGCCACCACGTGCGCCTTGCCGTCGGGCCCCATCTGCATCACGTCGGGAGCCAGCGTGGCACAGATGCCGCAGCCGATGCACTTCTCGCGGTCCACCGACACCTCGACCTTCCGGCGCGGGAAGACACCGCCGGATTCGTAAAGCGTGTCTCCGACGTTGTCCAGCGCCTCGCAGGCCGCCGCGTGGCCGGCGTCAATCATCGCGCGGGTGTGCGCAAAGCTGAACCAGCCAAACGGCCACACCGCGGGGCGCATCAGGAGCATCGGCGGCCCGCTCCACGCGGCCAGCTGCAGTTGCTGCAGCGACCGCATCATCACCTGCGCCGAGCGCATGTAGATGGCGGCGAATCCCTTCTCCCTGATGCGGCGAGATGTAGCCAGGTTCGAGCTCCCGACATCGACGGCGATGATTGCGTCCACCTCCCGCCTCGCGACCCGGGCCGGCACGTTGTGCATCACGCCGCCGTCAACGCAGGTACGCCCGCCCAGTACGCGCGGCGGGAAGAACCCGGGGAGCGCGCACGACGCATACACGGCGTCGGCGACGAGCACATCGGTGAGGCCGGGCAGTCCCCACACCACCGGCGAGCCGCGCTCGAGGTCGACCGTGTTCACGAGCAGCGGGATGGCCAGGTCGCGAAACGTCCCGTCGGGCACCAGGCGGTCGACGATCGCCTGCAGCGGCTGCTCGAGGTAAAGGGCGGGTGAGAGCATCCGCTTCATCACCATGTCCCGGTGGTTGATGCGAAAGAGGTCGGGCTTCTTCAGCCCGAGCGCATGCCGTTCCATGTCGTCGACGGACTGTCCGCGCACATAGGCGGCGGCGATGAGCGCGCCGATGCTCGTGCCGGCCAGCAAGACCGGGCGCAGCCCGCGTTCCTCGAGCGCGCGCAGCACCCCGATGTGGGCAAAGCCCTTGAGCCCGCCGCCGCCGAGTACGAGCGCAAAGCGCGGGGGAATGCCGGTGCGTGGGGGAAACGTCACACGGAAAGCTGCTAGCAGCTAGCCGTTAGCCGCTAGCTGCTCGCACCTAGCACTACTTCGCCAGAAAGTGTGATGCTGCTGCGGGGAGCGTCGTCCTTGCA
>JBBTFF010000071.1:0-16015 GCA_038041995.1 Gemmatimonadota bacterium
CTCAGCTACCTGCGTATCACGAGCGTGTTGCAGGACGCGTTTCCCCAGCGCGCCGGTGGAGGGTGGAGGACCGTCTGGCTTTCCCCGGTTACTCATCTCGCACGCTCCCGGCCTCTGCATGACGGCTCGGCATCGTTCGCAGGAGATCCTCGGTCAGGCGCTCGGCCTGGGCTGCGGTCAGACGGCCCAAGCGGCGTCCGTCAGCAATCGCCGCTCGGACGAGCGCCGATGACAGATGTGCTGCCGCCACGTCACGAATTGTGCGCTCCACTGAAGTGACGTGAATCCCATCGATGACCGTAACATCAGACGGGTCCAATGGTGCCCGATGGAGCACGAGGTAGCGCGGGACTACTCGGCGGATGCGCACCGTGGGTGGCACGGTGATATGCACTTTCGCCGGGCTCACTTCGGACAACTCGTAGAACGCGAGGGCGGACTCGTGCGACAAGACACCCCAGATGTCGGTGCGCCGCGGAGCCGGCCACAGGGTCGCTTCCATGTACTGCGCCAGCTGAGAACTGGGGAAACGCGTCAGCCGATAGACCCCGTGACTAATGCGCTCTACTGTGCCCTCTTTCACCATCTGCACGAGCCGGATGGCGGGAACCCCGGTCGCTTTCGCCTGCGCGGCCGTCAGGTAACCATGTTGGTTCTCGGCGAGATCGTACAGGACCTGTCGGTACGGGAGCATCGTGAAGGACCTCCGTTGTAGTGGCAATAATATATGTGTTTCATATATTATTGCCACTACAACGGCTAACACAAGCCCAAGAGCGGCAATATTATATGTTTTTCATATATTATTGCCACTTCCGTGGTCACAACATCCGGAAGCTGCTACTCAGGTCAGTCCGGCGATCTTGGCACCCACCAAGCCGACGACATGCACTGGTATCCGCGTTGCTACCCAGCGAGCGGCGCCGGGCCAGTTCGCTGCCAACTCTGAAGATCGAATACGGACAGAACACTGCGGTCGGTAGAGACGTCTGGTTGCGCGCCGCAACTGCGGCGACAACCGGGGTCGATCACGGACCGACCGCGTCTGGCCCCACGACGACGAGGACGGGGCTGGTCACCTTGCCTCCGCCTGGAACGCGGCGCGCTCCCCGTCCTCGGGCTTCGAAGGCCATGGGCTGCCCTACGAGCGGTGGCCATCCCGTGGGCACCACAACCGGATACCAGGCAGCTGGCGACAGTCGCGCGCAGGTTCAAATCCTCTCGCCCCGACTGATGGAAGTGGTTGAGTTTGATACTGTTAGAAGAAATGTCCGGCGACTCACTCGCCGGGCATTTTGTTCGTGGGAAGCAAGTAGGAAGCCATCGGCGAAGTCGCATCCAAGGGTCCCCACGGCGCTCATTGTTGGTGAATCTGAGCCGGCCTATCTTGCAACACACTCCCTGAGGGGATCACGCACCGTCATGACCGAACTTGTCTTTCTGATCGAAGACGCCGCAGAGGGCGGGTACCTGGCCCGGGCGCTCGGAACATCGATTGTGACCGAGGCAGATGACATGCCGGCACTCCGGGAGGCAACTCGCGACGCAGTACGCTGTCACTTCAATGAACCGGACCTTCCCTCGGCCATTCGACTGCGCTTTGTGCGCGACGAGGTGATCGAGGCATGACGCTGCCCTCACTTGGCAGCACAAACCGCGAGTGCGCTCTTACGCGCCGCCTCGAGGCACTTTGACGGCGCGGGCAAAGGGCGGCGGCGATCCGCGCGCGGCGGAGTACGTGGACAGTCCGTCCATGCGCATGCGCATTCGCGACGGGCAGCGACTCGTCGTGCGCGTCGACGGACGCTACGGATTCTACCGAACCGAACTCAACCTCGCTGCCCCGAACGCCAGCTCCTGCTCCTGTCCCTCCGACGAATCGCCCTGCAAGCACGTGCGTGTGCTGCGCAAGACATGGCGGGTCAATCCCAGCAGTTTTCTCGATCTCGAGAATCTTCTTGACGTGCTCTCAGGTCGGGGGAGAAGCGCGTTACTTGATGCGCTGCGCACGATCATCCTCGCGCACCCGGAGTGTCTGGGTGCGCTGGCCATCCCGGGGTTCAGGTTGGATAATACGGCGGGTGATGACGATGAGGAGCCACGGGAAGTGCCTGAGGTGCGACGCCGTGCGCCGGAGCCTCGGCGCTTCACCACGCTGCAGGGGCAATATCTCGCATTCATCCAACAGTACCGGCGATTGAACCGGTGCTCACCCGCGGAATCGGATTTCCAACGCCACTTCAAGGTCTCGCCGCCATCGGTGCATCGGATGATCAAAGCACTGGAACGGTGTCAACTGATCCGCCGCGACCCCGGAAAGGCTCGAAGTGTTCAGCTGTTGCTGGACGCTGACGAGATACCTGACCTCGACGGCTAACGCGATCCTCCAACCGGCGGCGCCGCCCGAAATCCTAGCGATCGCTCCCCGCGGCGTAGCCCAGCGCGCGATACCCCGTTCGGCGCTTCGCCGCCATGCGTGCCAGAACTGGCACCGACACGTCGGCATAGTCGTACACGACGACCTCGCTCTTTCCGTCATGGTCACGGTGCAAGCGCCCGACGTACTGTTGGAGCGTCCCTTTCCACGCAATCGGCATGGCGATGAATAGCGTGTCCAACCGAGGATCGTCAAACCCTTCGCCCAGATACCGGCCGGTAGCCAGAATGATGCGCGGTGTCGAATCGGAGGCGCGCAGCTGATCTCCTGCGGCACGTCGCTCGCCCGGTCGCATCCCGCCTTGCAGGACGACGACGCTGTGGGTGAACTGCTCGAACGCGTGCCGCAGGATCTCGAGGTGGTCACGACGTTCTGTGAGCACGAGAGGCGTGCGGCCCTCCGCGAACGCCGCGGCCACGTCCTTCACGATCATGGCATTGCGTTCGGCGTCCAGAGCAAGCCACGTGCAGATCTTCGGGACCGACACGCGACCGGTACCGTCGCCCGTGTCGAGGCGAAAGGTGGTTTCGCGCAGTACCACGCGATGGGCGATACCCCGCCGTAGAGCATCCTCCTTTGGATTGACGCGATGTCGTACCGGCCCGCACTGCATGAAGATGATCGGCTGGTGCCCGTCCCTCCTTGCAACAGTCGCCGAAAGGCCGACGACGTACTTGGCCTTCGACCGGCGAGCCACGAGTTCGAAACTGGCGGCTGAGAGGTGGTGGCACTCGTCCACGATCAACTGCCCATACCCGGCCACGAGGTCGGACACCTCGCCCTTTCGCACCAGACTCTGGATCACGGCGACATCGAGGCGGCGAGTCGGTTTCTTGCGGCCGCCGGCAATCGTGCCGATGTCGCCCGGTTCGACCGACAGAAACTCCCTGAGGCGTTCGACCCACTGCGTCAGCAGTTCGCGTCGGTGGACGAGGACCAGAGTGCTGCACGCGCGCTTCGCGATCAACGCCGCGGCCACGACCGTCTTGCCGAACGCGGGGGATGCGGCCAGCACGCCGAAGTCGTGTGCGGCGAGCGCGTCGAACGCAACGGCTTGTTCTTCGCGCAATGTCCCGAGAAAGCGCACAGGCAGCGGCTCGCCCACCTCACGACGATCGTCGACGCGGGCCTCTACCTGGTAGGACCGCAGTAATGCCAGCGCCTCGTCGAAGCAACCGCGAGGCAACGCGATATGGCGTGGGTGCAGCTCGGCGCACGAGATGATGCGGGGCTTGCCGTGCGTCGACATCCGCATCGCCTGGACACGATAGAACTCAGGATTCTGGAATGCGGCCAAGCGGATGAGCAGGGCAACGATCACCGGCGGAAGGGTGGTGCGGTCGATGTAGATGCCGTCGGCCAGGACGAGATCGACGCGGCTCGGCAGCGATTCGACGAGGGGTGCCGCTCGGTGACGACGTGATGGAAGCATCAGCCAGGGCTGATCGGCGCTCTCGTCATCGACCGGCATCCGGACGCCCAGAATGCGACCCTCCTGTTCCGCAGCCCGAACGAGGCCGGTCAGGACCTCGCGCGTCGTTCGCGGCAGACCGGAGAGGAACGCCCATTGATCGTCGAACGGCCGCAGCGAATCGTCGATGAAGACACTGTTCCCGTGCACTCGAACAGCGCGCTGCAACGGCAAGGCGATGAGATTCCCGAAGCCACCGGTCGGCAGCGAATCCTGGCTTGGGAAGAACCTGTCGTACGAGGCGAATCCGATATCCGGCCGCCGCTCCATTGCCTCGGTCAGGAGCAGAGCGCCAAGCTGCCTCGCGTCTCGCGCCGGAACCGGTTCGGCGAAGAAGATCCACACGTGACCACCGTTGCCGGAGCGGGATCGCTCGAGCGCCGCGGCAATCCCATGACCGCGACACGTCTCGACGAACGCCAGCGCATCCGCTGCCCACTGCTCATCATCGAAGTCGGCCGCGAGGAACCAGCAGGTATCATCCGAAAGCAGCGGATAAACACCAACCACGAAGGGCGCGCCCTGCGCCTTCGCTCCCTCCCGTCCCCGGAGGTGCCTGGCGAGGGTGTCGAGCGACACCGGAATGAACGCCTGATTGCCGCATGCGCCGCACTTGATCGTCGGCTTGTCGCACACACCTCTTACCCACTCGTTTGCGCAGGCCGGCGCGTAGCCGGAGCGTCCCGACTTCGAGTTCTCCCATCGGACGGGAAAGACGTCGGGGCGTCCGGCGAAGAGACCGCGGAAGAGCGCGAGTTTCTCCTCGGGCGTCGACGCATCGGTGATCGTCCCCGCTGCAGGCGCGGATGCACGTTCCGAAACACGCGAGGGACGGGCGAGTGCGGCGAGACGGAACTGAAGCGCCGTCCGCTCAAGCTCCAACTCCGTCAGCCGAGCGCGGAGGCGCGAAAGCTCAACGTCAGGGTCTGGCTCGGTCATAGAGGTGCGCGCCGTATCGCCCGTGAGGCTCCACCGTGGTCAGCGGAGCAGCTGACCGCCGGGTCACGGCGGCGAGAGCGGCCGGACTTCCAATGATCCAGTCCTTTTCGCCTTCGAGCACCGTCGCGATGAACCGGGAATGTTCCGCAATCTTCCCGGCAAGCCTGGATGGGGTGTAACGTGATGCGTTGACCTCGCGATGCAGCAGTCCCGATACCTCGAGAAGCTCGGCCGCTACCGCCGTTCGCATGACGGACTGGTCGATCTGTGCGGAGACAACGAAGACGTCAACGTCGCTGTCCGGATGCACGTCGTGCCGACGCGCGAACGAACCATACACAAAGGCGACCTCGATGCCAGCAACGTTGGCGAGAGCGACGCGAAGGACGTCGGCAGGCTCGACAAACTGCCGGATCATTTCACGCAGCGCTCGCCATCGGGCCACGTCCGCCTGCACGACGTATCGAACGAGTCGCCCGTCGGCCTTTCGCATGATCAAGCCGAGCCGCTCAAGGCGAGCAAGCTCCAGTTGCAGTGAGCGATTGGGGAGACCCGTCACGCGCTTCAGTCCATGGAAGTGCAGGTCGGCGTGAGGATGAAGCACGAAATGCGTGACGAGGCGGCAGAGGGCCGGCGATGCCAGTAAACCGGACGATGATCTGGGGATCGGATCCGATGTGTGGGTTCGATGGAGCATATGCTAGAATGTAGCATAGTCCAGGAAGTTGTCAATCGAGCAAGTGCGGGCGCGCTCTACGTTCGCCACGCGCTCGCGGTGTTCGTCGCAAACGGGTAGGCGAACGCCATTGGGTCAAATCCTCTCGCCCCGACTGGAACCGCAATTCCATGTTGGATACGGGGTTGCGGTTTTCGTTCGTCCGGAGCTCGCGATTGGAGGCCCGCGTCGTCACGGGCGCTCGATCGATGTATCGAATCGGGGCTTCCACCCCTCCGGATCGGCAGCCGGGATTCGAACGACGGGCGGGGGGACCACAACGGCATTCGGCAACCTAGAACGCCTCGTCCCAGCGTTTCGACAGACGGATTGCGGAACTGATGAGCCCGACCATGCTGTACGTCTGCACGAAGTTGCCCCACAACTCGCGCGTCGTGACGTCGATGTGCTCCGCCAGCAGGCCGTGCGCGGTGCGGCACGAGAGCATGTTCTCGAAGAGCCGCCGCGCCTCGTCGCGGCGGCCCAACGCCACGAGCGCGTTGATATACCAGTACGTGCAGACGACAAACGCGTGCTGCGGGGCGCCGAAGTCATCCTCGCCCGCGTAGCGGAACACATAGTCGCCACGCCGCAGCTCGCGCTCCACGGCGGCCACCGTGGCCGCAAACCGGGGGTCGTCCGCCGTCACGAAACCGACGTCGTGCAGCAGGAGGAGGCTGGCGTCGAGCGCGTCGCCCCCGAAGGTCCCGGTGAAGGTGCTCATTGACGCGTTCCAGGCGCGTTCGCAGATGGTGCGATGCAGCGCGTCGGCGGTGGCGCGCCAAGACGCCTCGCGCCCGGGAAGGCCCAGCCGCGCGGCGATGCGCGCGAGCCGGTCGCACGCCGCCCAGCACATGACCGCCGAGTACGTGTGCACGGCGGCACGGCTTCGCAGCTCCCACAAGCCGGCATCCGGCTGATCAAAGGCACGCGCGGCGCGTTCCCCCAGCACTTCAAGCCGTTCGAACAACGCCACGTGGTCATGGCGCACGAGCCGGCGGTCGAAGAAGACGTGGGTCGCGGCCATGATGACCGCCCCGTAGACGTCGTGCTGCACCTGCTCGTGCGCCTGATTGCCGATGCGCACCGGGCCGATGCCGCGATAGCCCGGCAGCGCCTCGACGATCCGCTCGTCGAGGTGGTCGCGGCCCGTGATGCCATACACCGGCTGCAGGGTTCCGTCGGACGACCCCGCCGCGACATTCACGATGTACGAGAGAAAGTGCTCCATCGTGCGCGTCGCCCCAAGGCGATTGAGCGCATTCACCACCATGAAGCCGTCGCGCAGCCAGCAGAACCGATAGTCCCACGTGCGCCCGCCGTCGCCCGACTCGGGGATCGACGTGGTCACCGCGGCGATGATGGCACCCGTATCCTCCACGGCATTCAGTTGCAGCGTGATGGCCGCGCGGATGACCGCGTCCTGCCACTCGAAGGGAATGGCGAGCGAGCGAACCCAGTCACGCCAGTAGCCGGTCGTATCCCGCGCGAAGCGTGCGCCGATCTCCCGCGCGGATCCCTGCAGGCTCTCGTCGGGACCGAGGACCAGCGTCAGCGAGTCCTCAAGAACGAAGGCGCGCTCCTCGACGATTGCTGAAATGGAGGCATCGGTCGTCAGCCGGAGCACCGGGTCGGCATCGACGTAGCGGACATGATGGCTGCCGCGGGTCATCCCCCGGCGCACGGCGCCGGCGTCGGCGGCCGGCCGCGCCAGCACCGTGATGCGCGGAACGCCGGCGACACGGCGCACCTGGCGCACGATCATCATCGGGCAGAAGAGGCGCTCGAAGTGCACGAACCGCGGCGCGAAATCCGTGATCTCCACGCAGCCGCCGTGGCGGTCGTGCAGGAGGGTGCGCACGATCGGCGTGTTCTCGACATACGACTGCTCCGCGCGGTCGAAGTCGGCGAGGTCGATGGCGAAATACCCGAAGTCGCGGGGACCGCCGCGTTCGCGCAGCAGCGAACAGAACGCGGGATCGCCGTCCATGCCCGGAAAGCACCCCCAGACGATCTCGCCGACCGGGTTGACCAGCGCGGCGATGGCGCCGTTTCCGACGAGGGCCAGTTCCAGATTCGTCATCGACGCTCCCCGCCGCCTACTGGCGCTGGTGCATCGCCCGACGCCAACCAGCGGCGGACGGCGTTCACGCCAGCCAACCGCCAACGAGCGGTCGTCGGCCCCGCACCGACCTTCACCGAATGACCTCCGAGCGCGTCGACCGCGGCGAACGCCGGCTCGTCGGAAACGTCGTCACCCAGGAACACCGGCAGTCGCCCCCGGAAGGGCGGTTCCTCGAGAAAGGCGCGGATGGCCTGTCCCTTGTCGATGCCGGTGGAAATCAGCTCCACGACCCGCTTGCCGCTCTGCACCCTGAAGTCAGCACCCAGGCGGCGCTGCACCTGGCGCATGGTGCGGTGCGACACACCGGCCAGCGGCGGCACCGCCCGATAATGCAGCGAGAGCGAGTGCCCCTTGTCCTCGAGGAGCAGCCGGGGATTGCGCGCCACCAGCCGGGCAAGCACGGGCAGCGCGCGGTCAAGCTGGCCGCGCGCGACCGGCCGGGTTGAAATGCGTCCAGCGGCGTCCCGGCGCTCCACTCCGTTCTGGCCGGCCGCGGGGAGCCGGAGCCCTTCGCACATGGCATCGATGTCCCGCAGGGAGCGCCCGCTGATGACCGCCACGGCGCCATTGCACCGCGCCCGGAGTGCCTCGAGCAGTTCGCGCACGGACGGCGCCAGGCGGGCGCTTTCCGGCGTCGGGGCCAGCACCGACAGGGTGCCGTCGACATCGAAGAAGTAGGCCCACTCGGCGCGTGGGAGTGGAGGAGCGGATGACATCAGGCCGGCACCCCGGGCTGCTCGGCCAACCGACCGCGGCGGCGCAGGTCCGACGCGTCCACGAGCATGCGCCCCGCCCAGCGGAAGACGCTGAACTCGCGAATCAGCCCGCGCATCAACTGCATCCGGTCGCGCTGCTCGGCGTCCGGCATGGTGAGGGCCAGGTGGAGCGCCAGCGCGCACTGATCCGCGTCGTACGGGTTGACCACCAGCGCCTCCGGCAGTTCGCGCGCCGCGCCGGTGAAGCGGCTGAGCACGAGCACGCCGCGTTCGTCGTCGCGCGCTGCCACGAACTCCTTGGCCACCAGGTTCATGCCGTCGTGCAGGCTGCTGACGAAGCACAGGTCCGCCGCGCGGTAGTACTCGTAGACGGCGCGCGGCGCGTGGTGCTCGATGTCCAGGATGATCGGCGGATACGCCGCGTCCGCAAACCGGGCGTTGATGCGCTGGGCCAGCGCCCGAACGCGCGTGTCGTAGTCCTGGTACTGCTCGATGCTGGAGCGCGACGGCGCGGCCAGCTGCATGAACGAGAACCGGCCGACCCACTCCGGATGAAGTTCGAGCAGTCGCTCGACGGCGCGAAACCGTTCCTCGATCCCCTTGGTGTAGTCGAGCCGATCCACACCGACGCCCATCATGTGGCGGGCAGGCAGGCCGTGGCGCTCACGGACTGCGACGCGGCATGCCGGCACGGAGGACGCCGTCAGCTCCGGCGGCGTCGGCCACTCGATGGAGATGGGATAGCGCTTCACCGTCGTCAACGCGGCGCGAAACGTGACCGTGAACAGCTCGCGGTCGACGCGCGCCTCGAGCAGGCGGTCCACCGTGTCGAAGAAGTTGTTACAGTGAAACTGCGTGTGGAAGCCGAGCACGGTGCTCCCCAGCAGTCCATCGAGCAGTTCGGCCCGCCACGGGCAGATGGCGAAGGCCTCGGGATTCGGCCACGGGATGTGCCAGAAGGTGATGATCGTCGCCGCTGGCAGGGCGTTGCGGATCATGCGCGGCGCGAGCGCCAGGTGGAAGTCCTGCACCAGCACGATGGGATCGGCCGCGACGGCCTCCTGGACCACGGCGTCGGCGAAGCGCTGGTTCACCTTGACGTAGGCGTCCCAGTCCCGGGCGCGGAACGTCGGTCGCACATGCGCAATGTGGCAGAGCGGCCACAGCCCCTCGTTGGCGAAGCCGTAGTAGTAGCCCGCCTCCTCCTCCGGCGTCATCCAGACACGCCGGATCTGGTACGCCGGCGCATCCGGCGGCACGGCGACGTGATCACGCGCGTCGACGGCCGCACGGTCCGCCGTCCCGTTGCCATGCGCGATCCAGATGCCGGAGCAGGCGCGCATGATCGGCTCGAGGGCGGTTACCAGGCCGCTCGCGGGCCGCATGACCGCGATGCCGTCGCCGTCGCGCTGGTGGATGTACGGCTGGCGGTTTGAGACCACGATGATCTGCTGTCCACGCAGCGGACCCTCGAGGAGCCCGTGGAGCGACTCCGGGGTCCAGACGACCTGATCTTCGGCCCGTGACCGGTGCGCCGCCTCGATGTTCTGGATGAGTTCGCGCAGGTCCTTCGCCACCGGGGTGAGCTCCGGCGCGTCCTCACCGACGGGTCGCAGCAGGCCCTCGCCGCGCATCAGCGCGCGCAGGCCGTTGACCCAGCCGCGCCAGCTCAACTGGGCGATGGCGACGGTGATGAGCGACACGACGACGCCGAGCGTGACGAAGAGGTAGAAGATGTACTTCCGCGTCTCGGCGCTGCGCCGGTCGATGAAGCTCATGTCGTGCACGAGCACCAGCGTGCCCGACGAGCCATCGCTCAGCGGGACGGGCGCCACGCTGACGTGGAGCGCTCCGTGGGCGATGTTCAGCTGCCGCTCCGCCGGCTCCGCATACCGAGCCAGCGAGTCGCAGCGAATGCCCGGCGGCCACGTTGGCGAAGCAAACGGCGCGCTCGTCGGCGCGGCGCAGTAGCCGACGGCGAAGAGCCGCTCGTCGTTGGTCAGTCGGGTGAAGTACTGGCGGAGGCGCGCCGCATTTCCCGCCTCGATGAGCTGCCGCACCGGCTCCTGGACGGTGTTCGCCACGAACGCGGCGCGGATGTCCAGGTCACGCACGAACCACTGGAGCATCTGGCGGTCGACGAACGGCGTCAGCGCCCAGGCGAAAAGCGCCAGGGCGGCGAGCAACGGGACGACGAAACGGAACGACAGCCTCATGGAGGGACCTCACGGTCAAATTGGCGCGGGCTCCATCCACCCGGCGTGTCCTCATCGACTCCGGCGCCCGTGGCCGACCGCGGACCGCAGCGTCCTGCCCGTGGCGGAAGGTCGTGATGTGTGTCGCCGTCGGCAGCTGCAGCAGCGCACCGCAGCAGCCGGCGTCAACTCCCAGGCCCCCCGAAAAGATACGACCGCGGCGGCCACCCGCCTACCGCAGCGGGAGGTCGGAGGTTGAACTTCGTTCCCCTTCGGGTGAGCAGCGCTCCCCGGCGGGTCAAATCCCCTCGCCCCGACTTTGCAAGTGGTTGGTTTTGATACTGTTAGAAGAAACGCCCGGCGACTCGATCGCTGGGCGTCTTGTGTGTTGGGGGCCTATTGGAAGCCATTGGATCTACCTCCCCCGAGGGTCACGGACCCTGCGGAGGTTCCACTCGTGCTCGATCTGAAGTTCATCGTCGGGATTCAGCCGAGCCTGGATGCGCTTCGTCTGCGAAAGCTCACGCGCCTCCCCGGAGCGGGCGCGAGATCATTCCAACTGCAGCGCATCCATATGAATGACGAGCCGATCGGGTGAGTTCCTCGACTAATTCAGCATCTGTTACGGCGCGTATGCAGGACGCTGGCGCGGCGCGGATATGCCCGGAGTCATGGCCGAGTCGAAATGGACCTCCACCGTGGGCCAGCCTGCGTCGGCGCACGTGACTCCCGACCGACCCACAGCTCGGCCGGCGGATTGGACTCCGCCGTGATGTTCGTCACGCGGAACCACGCTTCGATGCGGTCGAACCCCATATTCGGCTCAATCCCAGCCGGAGGGATCCTGGCCGGACACTCTCGCGCGTCCGGAGCCGGCATTTCGTTGCGCCACGGCAAGTGCGCGTGCGTCACCAGGGCGCGTGGCAGGCCGAAGCCGATCGTCGGCACGATCACGGGGAAGGAGCTTGGCGTGGATCACACTCGCTATTGCGGTTCGTCCGCCGTACGACGTAGTTTCGATTGACCAGTGGGTCAATACGGTTCTGCGACGGTTGCGGGCGATGTGTGCCGGTGAAGTCGGCAAGAGGCACCAATGAGCGCTCTATCCGAAGGCAGCGGGCGCCGCAACGTGAATATGGACGCGTTCATGGGTGAAGTTGACACGGAGTTCGCGCCGTGACGTCGGACATGAACATGATTCCGATCACGGTTCTCATCGGTGACGATGCGCGCAAGATGCGCCGGTCGCTGCAGAACCTGTTCGGCAATGCGCGCAAGTACGGCCGGAGAGACAACCCGCCTCTGCTCCGACTGAGTTGATCGAGCCCCTGCCGCGAGTACTGAACGATCGCCGTGACAAAACGGGATGCGGTTCAGCGAGATGCACGCGGGATCCGACTTCAAGAAGCTCGAGCGCCTCCACGGCCGGATGGAGCACGAAGGTTCCGGCATCGGACTTGTGATTCGCCGAAGGATCGTCAAGCGCCACGGCGGGATCATCGCCGCGACGAGCACAGCCGGCCAGGGTGCAACATTCACAGTTACTCTGCCGGTCACGCAGGCGCCAAGAGGATACGTGTCATGACGCAAGACAGGCACAAGATCCCGATCACGATTCTCATCTGCGACGACGATGAGGACGACCGGATACTCACCCAGCAGGCATTGGAGCAGGCGCACATCTCGAATGCGCTTCGCTTCGTCGAGGACGGCGAGCAGTTACTCGACTACCTCTACCAGCGCGGCACGTTCGCGGGCGAAACCGGCAAGGCCCCGCGCCCCGGGCTGATCCTGCTGGACCTCAACATGCCGGGGTTCGATGGGCGCGAGGCGCTGAAGGTCATCAAAGCCGACCAGATGCTGCGCGACATTCCCGTCGTCGTGCTCACCGCCTCCCGGCTCGACCAGGACATCATCCGCAGTTACCAGCTGGGCGTGAACTCGTTCATCACGAAGCCGGTGACGTTCACGGGGCTGGTGGAAGCGATGAACATCCTCGGCCGCTATTGGCTCGAAATCGTCGAGTTGCCACCTGTGCCCAAGTGAGATCGCAGAATCCGTCGAGACGAGGGTCTAATCACACTCTACCTCCTTAATCAACTGTTCGAGCGATACCCCGCGACGCCGTCCTCATCTACACTCCGTACAGACACGACGCCCGGACGAACAGTGACGAGCACGACGTGAGCAGGTTCGAGGAGGTAGTCATGCCGGGGCAGAAGGCAGCAAGCGATTCACGCCGTGCGCAAATCCTGCGGGCGGGACACCACGTGGCCGCGCGCGTGGGGCTCGACCGGTTGACCGTGCGCCTCGTGGCCGCCAAGGCGCAACTCAGCAGCGGTCTCGTGCACTTCTACTTCAAGACGAAGGATCGGCTGCTGACGGCGCTCCTGAGTGACATGCTCGAGGCCACCGCCGTTCTGCACCTCACGCCAGACATCGCGCGGATCAAGTCGCCGCTCGCTCGCCTGTGGTCGTTGCTCCGACGCGAGATGATCACGCTCACGAGCAAGCCTCGTCGCACCCGGCTGTTCTTCGAGTACTGTGTGAAGGGGCTTCGCCATCCGCTGATCCGGACCAGGACGCGAGCGGAGTTCCGCCGGTACCGCGAGGTGTTTCAGCCGGCGGCTGAAGCGGTGCTGGCTTCGGAGCCGGAGCGGTTCCGGCATGTCAGCGCAGAGGGACTCGCGGCGGTGGCCGTCGGCGTCATCGAGGGATGCGCCGTGCAGTCCGTGATCGACCCCGTGAATTTCGACGTCGATGCATACATGACCGCCGCCAAGGGTCTGCTCGAACAATCCGGGAAGCGCGCGCCCTGAAACGATGGATCGGTGGTGGAGAGACCGAAGGCGCATTGGGTGACTCTACGAGTCAAGCGCCTCCCGCACCTTCTGCGTCAGCTGGGCGACGCCGTACGGTTTGCCGATGAAGTGGGTGTCCTTGTCGAGCAGCCCATCGTGCAAACCGGCGTGGTTCGTATAACCGGACGTGAAGAGGACCTTCGTCTGCGGGTGGATGTCCTTCAGCTGTCTCGCCAGCTCCCTGCCGGTCATCCCCGGCATGACCATGTCGATGAGTATCAGATGCACTGGTCCGTCGTGCCGCCCCAGGAGGGCCAGCGCCTCCCCGCCGTTGCTGGCCGTCAGCACCGTGTAGCCGTCCAATTCCAGCACGTGCTGGGCCAGACGACACACCGCCTCCTCGTCCTCGACGACGAGAATCGTCTCGACGCCGTGGACCGACGGTACCGTCGGGGCGGACGCGACCTCGCTCGCCACCGCCTCGGCTCGCGGCAGGTAGATCTTGAAGGTGGTTCCCTTGCCGAGTTCGCTGATCACCTCGATGCTACCGCCGCTCTGCCGGACGATCCCGTAAACCGAAGAGAGGCCGAGTCCCGTGCCCTTTCCCAGCGCCTTGGTCGTGAAGAAAGGCTCGAAGATCTGCGTGCGGGTCGCCTCGTCCATCCCGGTGCCAGTGTCGCTGATCGCCAGCATCACCTGCGGCCCAGACTGCATGGATGCGTGTTCTGCGGCGAAGGCCTCATTAAGCGCGACGTTCCTTGTCTCGATGGTCAGCGTGCCGCCGTCGGTCATGGCGTCCCGGGCATTGACGACCAGGTTCATCACCACCTGCTCGATCTGCCAGGGATCCGCCACGACGCTGTCCACATCCTTCGCCGGCACGACCACCAGAGCGACGTCCTCGCCGATCAGGCGCTGAAGCATGCCCTGCAGGTCCGTGACCAGCGAGCTCAGGTTCAGGACGTCAGGCTTCAGGATCTGCCGGCGGCCGAAGGCCAGCAATTGCCGGGTCAGCGAGGCAGCTCGGTCCCCGGCACCGTGAATCTGAAGGAAGTCCGCGCGCAACGGGTCGTCCTCGCCAAGCTCCCGCAACGCGAGTTCGGCCGTGCCATTGATCACCATGAGCAGGTTGTTGAAGTCGTGGGCAATGCCGCTGGCGAGTTGTCCCACGATTTCCATCTTCTGGGCTTGCAGGAACTGGGCCTCCAGTCGCTTCTCGTCCGTGAGATCGCGCTGGATCGCAATGAATTGCGTGATCTCGCCACGATCGTCCCGCACCGGTGTGATGGTCTGGTGCACGGAATAGAGCCTGCCATCCTTGTGGCGGTTGGTCATTTCACCGCGCCAGACTTCTCCGGCGAGAATGGTGTCCCACAGGTTGCGAAAGAACAACGGATCGTGAACGCCGGACCAGGACAGTTCTCTCAGGTTCTTGCCGATGGCTTCTTCAGCGCGGTAGCCGGTCAGGGTCGTGAAGGCCGGATTGACCCACTCGAACGTGCCGTTCCGGTCGGTGATGACAATAGCGTTGGCCGCGGCGTTCAAGGCGGCGCTTTGAACGCGCAGGGACTCGCCCGCGAGGATGCGCTCGGTGACGTCCTGCAAGGTCCCGCGCGAGCGCTGCGGCGTACCATCGGAC
Organism: Gemmatimonadota bacterium; assembly: GCA_038041995.1. GTDB lineage: Bacteria > Gemmatimonadota > Gemmatimonadetes > Gemmatimonadales > Gemmatimonadaceae > PNKL01. The sequence continues at coordinate 15,039 of JBBTFF010000071.1, forward strand.
GCGTAGTCGGTTTCGCAGCGCTCCTCGACGAACTTGATGCGCCCGTCGGCCATCCGGAGCCGGTGCCCGATCTCGTACGGCGTGCGGTTCTCCAGCGACCCCGTGTAGGCGGCGGCGACCCGGTCACGATCGTCCGGGTGAATGGCGTCGAGGAACGCCTCGTAGGACGCGCCGAACCTGGTGGAATCCAGCTCGAAGATCCGGAATATTTCCTCCGACCACCAGAGGTGGTTCGTGGTCAGGTCGAGTTCCCAGTTGCCGATGCCGGCGATCTGCTGCGCCTGCCGCAACCGGCTTTCGCTGTCCTGCAACGTCTGCTGCGCTCGTAAACGCTCGGTAATGTCGCGCACGACCGCAGTGCGTATCACGTCGTGGCCGTCGTCCAGTGTCGAGACGGTCGCTTCGGCGGGAAAGATCTCGCCGTTCTTTCGGCGTCCCTGGCGCAGTGCAACGCCTTCCCTGTCCGCCCCGGATGCGTGCTCGGGAAAGAGCACGCTCAGGTGCTGGCCGACTGCTTCACGGGCCGCGTAGCCGAAGATCTTCTCCGCGCCGACATTGAACTGTGAGATGATGCCGCGCCCGTCGGTTGTCAGGATGCCGTCGACGGAGGTCTGCAGGATGCTCGCGATGCGCGCCCCGAGGCGTAATTTCTCGGCTTCCGCACTCAAGGCGAGCGGCTTGGCGACGAGGAGCCACAGGAGGGGCGCGCTGAGGATCGCGAGCAAAAGAGCGTCGACGAAGACCGCGACGAGCGGCGCTATCGCCGGTAGTGCGCTCAGTCCGATCATCACGACCACTTCCACGCCCAGTATGACGAGGAGGATCGACGCGAACACGCGCCCGGAACCCTTCACTTGGCCTGGATGGTCATCGGGATACTGTCCACACGCGTGGGAATAGGTGAGAATAGGCAGGAGGCGATGACACGTTCTCACGCTCACCTGCGGTGCCCCGCTAGACGCAACGCTGAACCGCTA
>JBBTFF010000072.1:0-9259 GCA_038041995.1 Gemmatimonadota bacterium
ACTATCTACTATCTACTGTCGTTCAGAAGCTTGCTCTGGAACCGCTGCGACTCGCTGATGCGCTCCACTTCCAGCGACATCGCGTCGACGCTCTGCTGGAGCTGGAGGAGTTGCTGTTGCAGCAGTTGTGCGTTCGCACCCGCCGCCTTGATCTCCGTGCGGCGATCCACGCGGCGCGCGAAGACGCGCGCGAAGGGTCCCAGGATGAAGATGGCCGCCAGGATGGCCACGAAGCCGATGGCCGTCTCCTGCGCCATCCTGGCCAGCGGCAGTATCTCCGGAGGCAGGGCGGCACTGGTGATGACCGTGCGGTCACCCTGCTTGTCGACGATCAAGCGGCCGCCTCCCACCGGAATGGGCGGTAGGGCCACGGGCGCCTGGGGAGCGACGGGCGCCTTGGGCGTCGCGCCGCCAGCACCTCCGCCTGCCTGCCCCGTCTGCGCCGTCTGCGCCGCCTCCGTGGCGGCATCCTGCGCGGCCTGCACGGCATCCCGCACCTGGTTGCGGATCTCGGTGCGCACGGCCTCTCGGGAATTCTGCATCGTCAGCATCGAGCCACCCTCCGGGGGAGGCAATAAAGTACTGCATCCATGCTCCTTACGTATGGTGCAGATGGATAGTGTCCGCGCACATTCAAGGACGAGTGCGAGGTGGCGGGGTCTGGTGCAGAGGAACGAGTGGAGATGGAGTGCGGGGATGGGGGCCGGCCTCCAACCTCGCCCCCAACCTCCACTCACCACCCCCACTTGCACCCGCCACCCCGCACCCAATCTGCTGTCAATGCACCCGCGCACCCCGCACTCGCACCCGGCAGAATGCCATTCAAACCATCAGCTCCATCCGCCTGTCTGATCCTGCGAACCACTGAGGACCAGCACTCCGGATGCACGTCACCCCACTTCCCGTGATGCCCACGCCGTCGCTCACCGACGACGTCACCCGCGCCGCCACCGGCGACCGGCGCGCGTTCGAGCGGCTGTACCGGGCACACGTGGACCGGGTCTTCACCCTCTGCACACGCATGGTGGGCGAGCGGCAGAGGGCGGAGGAACTTACGCAGGATGTCTTCGTGAGGGTCTGGGAGAAGCTGGGGCAGTTCCGCGGCGAGTCTGCCTTTGGCACCTGGCTGCACCGCATGGCAGTGAACGTCGTACTCAACGACCGGCAGACGGAAAAGCGCCGGCGCGACCGGCACGACGATGGCATACAGGATCTCGACCAACTGCCGCACGGCAATGTGCGGCCGCTCCCGGTGCCGGGACTCTCGATCGACCTGGAGTCGGCGATCGCCACGCTGCCCCCGGGGGCAAAGAAGGTGTTCGTGCTGCACGACGTGGAGGGCTACACCCACGAGGAGATCGCCGGCATGCTCGGCGTCACCGCGGGTGGATGCAAGGCGCAGCTGCACCGCGCCCGAATGCTGCTGAGGGAGGCTCTGAACCGATGACCACACCCATGCTGACCTGCGACGACGCCCAGGCGTTGATCCCCGACCTGCTCGATGGCACGCTGAACGACACGCGGCGCGCACCCTTCGACGCGCATGTGGCCCGGTGCGCCGAATGCCGCGCGCTGGCCATCGACCTGGCGAAGATCCGCGACGACGCGGCGACGCTGCCGAGTTTCTCACCGTCCCACGACCTGTGGAGCGGCATCGAAGCGCGCATCGACACACCGATCGTCTCCATCGCCGGTCGTCCGCGCGGCGCCGTGGGGCGCTGGTCCACCCGCCAGGTGGCAGCGGCGGCCGCCATCCTGATCGCTGTCACCGCCGGCGGAACCTGGATGGTCGCCTCGCGTCCGGCAGCCAACACACCGCAGGCGGCCTCCATCACCGATCCCTCGGCGCGCACCGAGTTGGTCTCGGTGGCCGACCAGAAGGGCATCGCCACCTATGAAGGCGAGATCGGCAAGCTGCGTGGCATCCTCGACACGCGCCGCAATGAACTCGACACGGCCACCATCGCGGTGCTCGAACGAAACCTGAAGCTCATCGACCAGGCGATCAGCGAGAGCAAGGCCGCGCTGGCCGCCGATCCGGCCAGCACGTTCCTCGCCGGACGCCTGAACCACGCCTACGACACCAAGCTCGAACTCCTGCGTTCGGTCGCCACGCTGCCGTCGCGCACTTAGAAGACCCAGAGGACCTGACCATGCGCAACTTCCTGATCGCCGCCACTGCCCTTTTCGCCATCGCTCCCGTTGCCCGGGCACAGCGCGACGAATCGCTGCAGAAGATCGACACCACCTTCGCTTTCTCCAAGGGCGGCTCGGTGGACCTCGGCCTCGTCTCGGGCGAGATCGTCGTCACCGGATGGACGAAGCCGGAGATCAGGATCTACGCCTCCATCGAGACCGGATATTTCGACGTGACCCTCGGCACGTCGCGGGTGAGCATCACCGCGCGCTCGCGCCGCAACCGCATGAGCAAGGCGCGCTACGAGGTGTCGGTGCCGATCGGCACCTACGTGCGGGCGTCGGCGGTCTCGGGCGACGTCGCCATTCGCGGCACCGCCGGTGAAGTCGGCGTGAACTCCGTCAGCGGCAACATCGAGGTGCGCGACGCCAGCGACCGCGTGGAGATGCACGCCGTCAGCGGCGACATCCGCGCGTCCAGGCTTCGTGGGCGCATCCGCGCCAACACCGTAAGCGGTGACGTGACGCTCGACGACATCAATGGCGCGCTCAATGCCAAGTCGGTCAGCGGCGAACTGCGCGCACGCGGCACGCTAACGGGCCTCCAGTTCGAGAGCGTCAGCGGCAGCTTCAACTTCGCCGGCGACCTTCAGGGTGACGGTTCGTACGCGGCCGACACGCACTCGGGCGACCTGCGGCTCTCCCTGCCGTCGAACATCGGCGCCACGCTCGAGCTGCAGACGTTCAGCGGCGAGCTGCGCTCCGCATTCCCGATCACGCTGCAGCCCGGCGAGCAGCCGCTGAACCGGCGAAACCGCCGGATGCGTTTCACCGTAAACGGAGGTGGGCCCCGCATCAGCCTCGAGACATTCAGCGGCGACATCATCATCGAACATGACGCCACGCGCGCCCCCAGGGAGGAGTGACCCATGCGTACCCTGCGACTGATTTCCGCCATCGCGGCGGTCGCGGCCATTGCGCCGATCGCCGGCGCCCAGGACCGTGAGCGCGATGACTCGTTCAAGTGGACCGGCGGCATCGAGAGCGGCCGCACGGTGTTCGTGCGCAACTTCAACGGCGCCGTGCGGGTGGAGAGCGCCAGCGGCGCCGAGGTCGAAGTGCGCGCCGAGAAGCGCTGGCGGCGCGGCGACCCCAAGGACGTGCGGATCACGGCCGAGCGGACGTCGCGCGGAGACATCCTGGTGTGCGCCATCTGGGAGGGGCGCAACACGCGCTGCGACGAGGACGGCTACCGCTCGCGCGGCAACGACTCGTGGTGGGACCGCAACGACGTCTCGGTGGAGTTCACCGTCCGCCTGCCCAAGGGCGTGAAGATGGACGCGTCCACCGTCAACGGCGGGCTTACCATCGAGGGCGCCACGGCGCAGGTGAAGGCGCGCACGGTGAACGGCGGCATCGAGGCGCTGTCGACCAGCGGCCCGGTGAGCGCCAGGACGGTGAATGGCGGCATTCGAGTGAGAGCGGGCACCATCGGTGACGGCCCCGTGGAGTACGAGACGGTCAACGGCTCCATCACGCTCGAGCTTCCGCAGGGCCTGGACGCCGACGTCGAAATGCGAACGGTCAACGGCAGCATCACGTCCGAGGACTTCCCGATCACCGTGCAGGGACGGTTCGACCGCCGGCGCATCTCGGGGAAGATCGGCAAGGGCGGGCCGGAGCTGAGTGTGTCGACGGTCAACGGCTCCATCCGGCTGCGCCGCAACTGACGCCAACACGTGTGGCCAGGGGGCGGCGGAGAAACCTTCCCGCCGCCCCCTCGTAATTGAAGGCGTCCCCGGGAGGACATCATGAATCGCACGGCACTCGCCGTTGTCTCGCTCCTCGCCATCGCCTGCCACGGACAGCACGACAACGCCAACGCGTTCAACTGGTCGCGCGACCTCGCCGGCGGCGGCACCCTGCGCATTCGCAACACCAATGGCAGCATCACCGTGGTGCCGTCGACCAACGGCAGGACCGCTCGGGTGCGGGCGGCCACGCGCTGGCGCCGCGGCAACCCCGAGCGCGACCTCAAGTTCGTCGCCGTCGGCGCTGGCAACGATGCCACCATCTGCGCGCACTGGGGCGATGGCACCTGTAGCGCCACGGCCTACACCAACACGCGCAAGCGTGGCTTCGCGGCGTGGTTCTTCAAGCGGCGCCGCACCGACGCGCGCGTCGACTTCACGGTCGAAGTGCCTCCCGGCACGCGCATCGACGTCTCGTCGGTGAACGGCGAGCTCGCGGTCACTGCGCAGTCGCCGGTGAAGGCCCACACCGTCAACGGCGGCATCCAGGTGGCCACCGCCATCGGGCCGGCCGAGGCGAAGACCGTCAATGGTGACGTCGACGTGCGGATGACGACGATCGGCGGCGCCGGCGACGTCCGCGCCGAATCGACGAACGGCGACGTGTCGGTCTACGCGCCGCAGTCGCTCGACGGCAAGGTCTCGATGCGCACCACAAACGGCGACGTCACGACATGGTTCCCGCTCACGGTGCAGGGCACGTCGAAGCGGCGTCTCGAGGGAGTGCTGGGCGCAGGTTCGCGCGACGTCGTCGTGAAGTCCGTGAACGGCGACGTGACCCTGGGCGCGCTCGATGCGCTAGGCAGGATCGTGAGCGCGACAGCGCCGTGAACTGCCACCGCAAGCACTTAGCCGCTTCCGCGAACTTTCCGCCCTCACGGGCGTTATTATTCAGCTATACCTCTCACTCCTGAGGAGCTGATCTCGATGGGTTTCTCCCGCACGATGCAGATGCCGGCGCTGGTCCTGACCGGCGAACAGCGCGCCACGCTGGTGCGCCGCACCTACTCGCTGGTCTTCGCGTCGGTCATCGTGACGATACTCGGCACGTCGGTGGCCATGACGCAGGAAGCGCTGCTGGTCAGCGCCGCGCGCCATCCGTTCATCACGTTTATCCTGGCGATGGTTCCGCTCTGGATGGCCTTGAAGACGCGAGACAGTGCGCCACGCGCGCTCGGCTTCGTCTTCCTGTTCAACCTGGTGATGGGTGTGGCGATTGCGCCCACCATCTACGTCTACAGCCGCAATGACCCGGGAGTCGTCAGCCAGGCCGGCATCCTGACGCTCAGCACGTTCGGCGTGCTCACGCTGTACGCCTGGATCAGTCGCCGTGACTTCAGCGCGTGGGGTTCGTTCCTCGTCATCGGCGTCTGGGTGCTGCTCGGCACCATGCTGATGAACATGTTCTTCGGCAACGCGACCGGCGGCCTGTGGATTGCCGCCGTCGGCGTGCTGATCTTCAGCGGCCTGCTGGTGTTCGACACCTGGCGCCTGCGCAATGTGTACGGCCCGGACGATTACGTGCCGGCCGCGGTGAACATCTACGTCGACCTGCTGAACATGTTCATGTTCGTCCTGCAGCTGCTGGGCGGGGGACGCAACAGGAGCTGACAGGAATCGGCTGGTGGCTGGTGGCTGGTGGCTGGTGGCTGGTGGCTGGTGGGAGACAAGGAGGGCCCCGGCGCGCGATCCGCTGCCGGGGCCCTTTTACACCTACCCCCAACCCCCAGCTACCAGCCACCTACGTGTTATCACGCCCGCTTCACCGGCTCCTCGTCGTCAGGTGTCTTGGCAAGCGCATCCATCGCGCGCGCCAGCACGAAGTCGCGCGCCGTGACGCCGCCGCTATCGTGCGTTGACAACGTCGCCAGCACGCGGGTGTACCGGATGTCGAGATCGGGGTGATGGTTGGCCGCTTCCGACGCCTCGGCGACGCGCGTCACCCACGCGATCGCCAGCGTGAAGGTGGCAAACTCGAACGTCTTCACGATCGCCTCGCCCCGGCGCGACCATCCCTCGAGCGTGTTGAGCTCGCGCTGGATCTCGATGTCCGAAAGTTTGGGGAGCGGCATGGAGGACCGATGACGGATGACGGATGACGAAGAACTGCCGTCCTGCTGAATCCTACAACTTGTCTTCCCCGCCGCCAACAGCCATCGGCCTTCGGACATCCGTCATCTGTCGTCGTTCAGCGATGAGCTGCGCCACCACGCTGACCGCAATCTCGGCGGGGGTGTCGGCGCCGACGTCCATTCCGACCGGGCAGATGATGCGCCCAATGGCCGATGCGTCGACGCCCCAGCCGCGCAGCGCCTGTGCCGTGAGCGCGCCCTTGCGGCGCGAACCGAGCATCCCGAGGAATCGCGGGAATACCGGCGCCACCTGCGCGGCGATGAGCGCATCGTGCTGGTGGCCGCGCGTGCAGATGATCACGTAGTCGCCGGGGGCCACCGCGGCGGCGCGCACGTCACCGAAGTCGCACACCAGCACCTGCTCGGCCCACGGCAGCCGCTGTGCATCGGCAAACTCGGCGCGGTCATCGACGATCGTCACGCGCCACCCGGAAAACGACGCAGCCTCGCAGATGCGTGCACCCACGTGCCCTGCCCCGAAGACGACCACCCGCGGCGCGCCCACCAGCGCCTCCACCACGACCTCGTCGCCGAGCAGTGGCGTCTCGCGCGTCGCCTCATAGGCGTCGATGGCATCGCGCAGCGCCGCGTCACCGTCGCAGCCGACGCGCTGCTGCGACGTGACGAGCAGCTTGCGCGGTGTGCCGTCGGGCCAGGTTCGGGCGGTGGCCAGCACCGCGCGGTCACCGCGCGCCACCACTGCCGCCGCCTCGGCGTACAGCGCCGCAAGCATCGCGTCGGGCACCACCGGTTCGATGAACACGTCGGCGGTGCCGCCGCAGGTGAGTCCGTAGTCTCCGGCGAGTTCCGCGTTCAGCGAATGCTGGGTGCACACGGGCACGCGGCGCTCGCAGACGTCGAGCGCGCGTTCCATCACCTCGGCTTCCAGGCAGCCGCCACCGATGGTGCCGAATCGTGCGCCGTCGGCCGTGACCAGCAGCTTGGCGGTGGCGCTCATGGGCAACGACCCGCGCCGGCGCACGACCGACGCCAGCGCACCCACGCCGTCGCCGCCGGCGAGGCGCGTGCACTCATGAAGGAGGGCGACGAGGCTCATCGTGCGACGTCAGCGTCGGGCGGGGCGGGATGCCACTCGTGCCACTGGCGCCACTCGCGTCAGCCAAGGATGTCGGCGACGGTGCGCGTCAACTGCTCGATCGTGAACGGCTTGGACAGGAAGGCGCGTGTCGACGAGAGAAGTTCCCCGTCAAGGAGTCCGGCAGTGCCGCCCGACATGTAGATCACGCGCAGCGTGGGGAGCACGTCGGAGAGCTTGCGCACGAGCGACGGGCCATCGAGACCGGGCATGCGCACGTCGGTGAGCACGACGTCGATGCGCTGCGAATTCTCGCGCGCGATCTGCATCGCTTCCTCGCCGCCCGGAGCCTGGAGCACGGTATACCCATACGTGACGAGGATGCGGCTCGTGGTCATGAGCACCGGGGTGTCGTCGTCGACCACCAGGACCACGGCTGGCCGGGACGCATGAACCCCCGACCGTCTTGCGGCGTCGGGCACGGATACCAGACTGCCCGGTGGCGTCAAAACGGCTCCATCGCTGGGGTATTTGTCTGCCTTCGCCAATGGACACCGCTCGCTCATTCGGTACGCCGGCTGATCGGGGGCAAACGCCAAGCGCGACCCGCACCGGGGGAACGCTCCGTAACCGTGGTATGTAACGCCAAAAAAGCTGGCCTGCAACTATCTGCGTTGGTGCCGTCACCCACCCGTCATCTGGCTGGTGATCCATCGGCCTCGGAATTTCTGGACAATCCGTAGGGCGGAGACGATCGCTGCACACGGTTCGCATGGCTCGTGAGCGGTATTTTTTCTACCGAACGGACGACAATTACCGATCATTGACATTTCGGTAGAAACTATTAAACTAATCTACCAATAATTCAATAACCGGTAATTATCGTGAAAATCCCGACACAGTCTCCCAAGCTCCATGACATCAACGACTTGGCAGGCAACTTGAGCCGGGCAGCCATTCTGAAAATGCTGGTGCTCGCCACACTGCGCCCGTCGCCGACGAATCGCGGCAGGTACCTGCACTGGGATGAGCTGCGTTACAAGCAGGCCCCGAACGGCCTCTCGTCAGAGGACCATTGGCTGGCGGTTCGTTTCGCGCGACGAGCCTCGTCTCGAGCGCTGCCGTTCGCCGATGTAAAGGGTGCTCCGTTCACGCTCTCGCATGTGCCGGCGCTGGCCGAGTTGCTGCACGAAGTTGATCGTGATGCCGCAGGAGCCATCGATGCGACTCCTGGCGTGGCCAACGCCGAGTCACGTGATCGATGCCTGATGACGTCGCTTTTCGAGGAGGCCATCACGTCGAGCCAGCTCGAAGGAGCATCGACGACACGTGAGCGGGCCAAGGACATGCTGCGGCAGGGGCGAGCCCCGAAGGACCACGGCGAGCGGATGATCGTCAACACATACCGCGCCATGGAGTGGTTACGGACGCAAGGCGAGGACGAGCTGACGCCGGGTATCATCTTCAAGCTCCACGAGCTGGTGACGGAAGGCACCCTCGAGGACCCGGCGGACGCGGGGCGGTATCGTGAGGACGAAGACGAGATCGTCGTCAGTGACGACACGGGGCAGGTGTTGCACCGCCCACCACGGGCCGAGGAACTTCCGTGGCGGTTGGCCGAGCTCTGCAACTTCGCGAATGCGTCGGCGCAGGGCGAAGACTTTCTTCACCCGGTGCTGCGGAGCATCCTGCTGCATTTCAAGCTGGCCTACGATCATCCGTTCGTCGACGGCAACGGACGTGTTGCGCGAGCGCTGTTCTACTGGTCGATGGCGCGGCACGGGTACTGGTTATGCGAGTTCGTGTCGATCTCGCGCATCCTGCGCCGGGCGCGCGAGCGTTACCTGCGCTCGTTCCTCCACTGCGAGACCGACGACAACGACGTCACCTACTTCGTGTTCGACCAGCTGCGCGTGCTGCGTCGCGGCATTCGTGACCTGCACGACTACCTGGCAAGAAAAGCAGCGGAGATGCGCGACACGCAGCGTGTGCTGGCGGCGCACTGGAAGACGAAGGTCGTGCTGAACCAGCGGCAGCTCGCCCTGCTCGCTCACGCGCTGCGGCATCCCGAGGCAGAGTATACCGCGCAGTCACATCGGCGATCGCACGCCGTGGCCTATGACACGGCGCGGCGCGACCTGCTC
>JBBTFF010000073.1:0-37143 GCA_038041995.1 Gemmatimonadota bacterium
ACTGCCGGTACTCGCCGATCTTCTCGAAGCCGCAGTGCAGGTAGCCGATGTGCGGGATGCAACGGACGACCGTCTCGCCGTCGAGTTCGAGCACCAACCGGAGCACGCCGTGCGTTGCTGGGTGCTGCGGGCCCATGTTGATGAGCATGTGCTCGCCCTCGAGCTGCGCCTCGACGGCGGGCGATGCCTGGAGCGTCAGCCCGGCCGCATCACCGGCGACGAGCGGTACGCGCTGCGGCCGGCCGTTGGCGCCGAGGCCGGAGGTCGAGAGTTCGACTTCGATGGTGCGTGTGGTGGCCATCGCTATTCTCCCGTCGACTCGCCGCCCCTGATGCGGGCGCGCATGTCCTTCGGAAGCTCCTCGAAGGCGTCAGCGATGGAGAGTTCTTCCATCGAGTAGCGGGCCTCGGGATTGGCGGCCAGCGCCTGCCGCAGCTGCTCCGAGCGGCTGAAGCGCCCGCGCAACGGGAAATCCTTGCGCAGCGGAAACCCCTCGGCGTACTGCTCCCACATCAGGATGCGTCGCAGGTCCGGGTGCCCGTCGAACGTGATGCCGAACATGTCGTAGCACTCGCGCTCCAGCCAGTCGGCGGCCTTGTACACCGGCCAGACCGACGGCACGCGCATCGGCTTGCCCTTGGGCAGCTGCGCCTTGAGGCGCAGGAACCTCCGGTACTTGATGGAACGGAGGTGCCAGATCATTTCCATCGGCTGGTCACGGTCGCGGAACTCCACCGCGGTGACGTCCACCAGGTACTCGTAGCTCTGCGCCTCGTCGTCGTGCAACCACCGCACGATGTCGCGCGCGCGCGCGGCGTCGATGGTGACCGCCGTTTCACCCCACACCACGTCAACGCGCGTGACGGCCTCGCCAAACTTGCTCTTCAGCGCTGCGGCCGACGGGTTGGCTTCACCGCCGCGGTGCGGAAGATTCCGTGGTGTCGCGGGAGCCGGCAGGTTGGGCGCGGTGCCGGCCTGCACGATCTGGAAGCCGCTCACATGCCGCTCCGCGTCTGTTGCACGGAGTTGCCGAACGGCTCCGAGAGTTCGTCGATGAGCGTCGGCGGAATGTAGAGCTGGCTCGTCGGATCGGGGGCCATCTCATTCCGCGACCGCGGGTCGTTCATGCGCTCCTTCATCACCTTCTTCTGCAGCATCATGATGCCGTAGATGAGGGCCTCGGGGCGCGGCGGGCACCCGGGCACGTACACGTCAACCGGGATGATGGTGTCGATGCCCTGCGTCACGGCGTAGGTGTCGAACATGCCGCCGGTGGAAGCGCAAGCGCCCATCGAGATGGCCCACTTGGGCTGCGGCATCTGCTGCCAGATGCGGCGCAGCACCGGCGCGAGCTTGAAGGGAACGCGACCGGCGCAGATGAGCACGTCAGCCTGCCGCGGTGAGAACCCCATGCGCTCCATGCCAAACCGGGCGAGGTCGAACTTCGACGCCGCGCTCGCCATGAACTCGATGGCGCAGCAGGCGGTGCCGAATGGCATCGGCCACAGGGAATTGGCGCGCCCCCAGTTGACCAGGAAGTCCAGGCGCGAGGTCATCCAGCCGTCGCTGTTGGCAGGATCGATGGACACCAGGTGCGATGTCGGTGACGCCGTCAATCCCATTGCAGCGCTCCCTTCTTCCAGACGTAGGCGAAGCCGGCAAGGAGAATGCCCATGAACACCAGCATTTCGCCGAGCCCGAAGAACGAGATCTGCGACGCGGGGCAGGCGCCGGCGACCAGCGGCACGTGGCAGGAGAGCTGCCGATAGTAGGCGGCCCACGGAATCATGAACACGGTTTCGATGTCGAACACGATGAACAACATCGCGACCATGTAGAACTTGACGGAGAATCGCTCGCGGGCGTCGCCAAGGGGAGGCATGCCCGATTCGTAGGCCTGCTGCTTCACCGGCGTCGGGCGCATCCGCAGCACCAGCTGCGACAGTCCGATGATGGCGACCGCGGTGATGACGACCAGGCCGAGGAGGAAGAGAACGGGTAGGTAGTTGCGATCCATGCCTGTGGGTCCGACTTCGTGAAGGAAATCACGAGCGCGAAGCAAGAGAGAAAAGTATTCCCGGTGTAAGGTGAGTGTCAACGAGTGAGGAAGAGGACGGAGTGTAGGGGTTTGGTGCGCGGAGACGAGTGGAGGGTGAGGGTGAGCAAGGAGACAGCGGTGCCCCTGCCCCCTTCTCCCCACGCCACTCACACCCCCGCACCAAACCCCCGCACCCCGCACTCGTCCCCTTCTGTACGCCCGCTCACAAGCCTATCTTCGGGATGAACCCCTAACTCCCCGCACCGCATGTCCATTCAGAACGATCGCTGGATCACGGAGATGGCCACCAAGCACGGGATGATCGAGCCGTTCGAAACCTCCCAGGTGCGGTCCGGCGTCATTTCGTACGGCGTGAGCGCCTACGGCTACGACATGCGCGTGGCGCGCGAGTTCAAGATCTTCACCAACGTCCTGAACTCCATCGTCGACCCCAAGAACTTCGATCCCAAGAGCTTCGTGGAATTCGAGGGGGACGTCTGCATCGTGCCCCCGAACTCCTTTGCCTTGGCCCGGAGCGTCGAGTACTTCCGCATGCCCCGCGATGTCATGACCATCACCGTCGGCAAGAGCACCTATGCGCGCTGCGGGATCATCACCAACGTCACGCCATTCGAGCCGGAGTGGGAGGGTTTCGTGACGCTCGAGATCAGCAACACCACGCCGCTGCCGGCCAAGATCTACGCCAACGAGGGCATCGCCCAGGTGCTCTTCTTCAAGGGCGACGAGCCGCCGATCACCAGCTACAAGGACAGGAAGGGCAAGTACCAGGGACAGGTCGGAGTGACGCTTCCCAAGATCTGAGCGTGGGTGTTTCGCGTTGGGTGGGAGCTGGATCGATGGGGGATCGTCGGAAGGGCACGGGAGGACGCGTGGTCAACGCATTTCCAGACCTGCAGTTGCCGGCCCGGCGCGGAGCGGATGCATTCACGCTCAGCAAGTGGTACCTCGACTGCGTGGCGCCCGACGGTCGCGTGGTCGTCGGGTACTGGGCGTCGTTCTCGTGGCGTGATCTGGCGATCACCTGGCAGCATGTCGACCTGTACGAACCCGGCAAGCCACCGCGGCGCCAGTCGAGCCTCTCGTCGTCGTCGCCGCCCGAATTGGGCGCAAACGCGATCACCTGGCGCGCGCAGGCGCTGGGCTGCACCATCGACGTCAGGTCGCGGCAAGCGCCCATCCAGCAGCGGCTGCTCGACGACGACACCGGCATCGTCGAGTGGCGAGCCGATGCCCCGGCCGCTGATGTCTCGGTGGCACTCAGTGGTTGTCCACCCCTGCAGGGTACGGGATACGCCGAGCGCCTGCTCGTGACCGTTCCTCCGTGGCGCCTGCCCATCCGCGAGCTGCGCTGGGGCCGCTGGATCGACGCCGCCGTGAACCGCTCGGTCGTGTGGATTGACTGGCGCGGCGAATCCCCGCGCACCTGGGTATTCGTTGACGGTCAGCTGGCTGCTTCTGCGGTGGTGACCGATGAATGCGTGTCCGCCGGAACAGCGGAGGTTGCCGTCGGCCAGCGCCGCACGCTCGACGCGAAGTCCTTTTCGCAGATCGTCGCAGCGATTCCTCCCCTCCAGGCGGTCGTGCCGAAGTCCCTCCTCGCGCTCCAGCAGACCAGGTGGTGCAGCGACGCCACGCTGACCGAAGGAGACGCCCCGGCGCTGGACGGCCAGGCGATCCACGAAGTGGTGGTGTTCGGATGAGCGCGCGACTGGCGTACACCGCGCTCTTCGTCGTGGCCATGCCCGCGCTGCTCGTCGCGTGGGCGATCCGCCTCGAGGCGATAGTCGCGCTGCCTTCATACGGGTCGCTCGTACCGGGTGCGCTCGTCGCCCTCGCCGGCGTCGCGTTGATGGCGGCGGCGACCAGGGACCTGTGGATTCACGGCCACGGACTGCCGGCCAGTCCGTTTCCACCGGAGCGACTGGTCACGCAAGGCGTCTACGCGGTCATTGCGCATCCCGTGTATGTGGGCGCCGCATTCGTGGCCTTCGGTGTCTCGATCGCCACGCGCTCCGCGCCGGGACTTTGGATCGTCTCACCCGTACTGGCCCTCTCGGCGGCGGCATTCGTCATCGGCTTCGAGAACGACTCCACGCATCGCCGCTACGGCGCGCTGCCGGCGTCGCTGCTGCGCCTGCCGGACGAATCGGACGGACCGCCGTCGGCGACCGATCGCGCCGCGGTCTACGCCCTCGTGCTCCTGCCCTGGCTGGCCCTGTACATGGGGGTCGAGCTGCTCGGCGTTCCAGCGGATGCGCGTTCGACGTACTTCGCGTGGGACCGGTCGCTGGCGGTCATTCCATGGACCGAGGCGATCTATGTGGCCACTTATCCGCTCGTGATCCTCGCACCACTTGCCGCGTCGCGCACGCGCGACCTGCGCCGCTTTGCGCTCGGCGGGTTGTGGGCCACGGCGATCATCCTTCCATTCTATCTGCTGTTCCCGCTGGTGGCCGAGGCGAAGCCGGTTCCGGGCGAGGGCCTGTGGCAAACGCTGATGCTCGCCGAGCGCCGGTACGACCAGCCCGTCACGGCCTTTCCCGCCTTTCACGTGGTCTGGTCGTGCCTTGCGGCACAGATATACGCAGCGCGATGGGCCCGGTAGCGGTGGTTCTGGTGGGCGCTCGTCGGCGCATTGGCGGCCAGCTGCGTCACGACGGGAATGCACGCCGCGGCCGACGGGGTCGCCGGATTCGCGGCATTCGCACTGGTCGCGCGTCGCAAGGCCGTTTGGCGGCGAATGCGCAACGGAACCGAGCGCCTGGCGAACTCGTGGCGCGAAGTCACCATCGGACCAGTGCGCTTCATGAGTCACGGCCTCTACGTGGGAATGGGGGTAATGGTCGGGCTCATCATCGCCGTGACCCTGGCCGGGAGTGAGAACCTCGGCTGGCTCGTGGCGATGGCAATCATCTCGGGCGTGTTCGGTGCCGGCCTGTGGGCGCAGGTGGTCGAGGGGTCGCCGCAACTGCTGCGGCCGTACGGCTACTTCGGTGCGCCGTTCGCCGCCATTCTGGTGGCGCTCGTCGCCGGCCTGGTCCACGCCGACGCCTGGCTCCTGTTGGTGTCGTTCGGCACGGGCGGGTGCTTCGCCCAGGCGATCGGGCGCGCGCGGTGCCTGGTGCAAGGTTGTTGCCACGGCCGCGAGGCGCCCGAGGTGCTGGGAATCCGCTACCGGCATCCGATGTCCCGCGTGACGCGCCTGAGTGCACTGGGCGGCACGCCCCTTCATCCCACTCCTCTCTACTCGATGATCTGGATGGTGTTTGTGGGCCTCGTCATCCTGCGCCTCTGGTCGCTCGAGGTTTCGCTCCAGTTCATCGCGGGCACGTACTTCATCCTCGTCGGCCTCGGGAGGTTCGCCGAGGAGCACTATCGGGGAGAGCCGCAGACGGCGGTGATCGCCGGGCTGCGGTTGTACCAGTGGTTGGCGATCGCGTTCGTCGTGGGCGGCGCGGTGTTGACGACGCTCAAGCCGACTGCCGCGCGGGCGGCCATGGCGTTCGACGCGCGCGTCCTGCCGATCATCCTTGTCGTGGGAGCGATTCACTACCTCGCCTACGGCGCGGACTTGCCGGGCTCGAACCGGAGGTTCTCGCGGCTGCGATGAGACGATTGCACGCCGTGGGCGGGGCGATGAACCGTGTCCGATCCGAGAGTGCGCGGATCGCCGGCTACGGCGCAACAGTCCGGCTCAGTTCGGCATTCGCACGATCTTCCCCATGAACAGCACTGTGCCCGTCAGCCGCTCCCGCAGCACGAACAGGTACGGGCGATCCACGCGCATCACGGGATACACTGGCGCCGACGTCACCCCGACCGCGACCGTGGTCACCGCCGCCGCCTCGGTCCCCTCCTCGTTGATATCGACAAACGTGTTCTGCTTCACAAAGTCGATGAAGAGCTCGTTCCCGACCGGTGCTGGAGCCATCTGCGTAAAGTCGGCCCCGCCGGCCACAAAGGGCACGACCATGCCCATCGCCTTCAGGTCATCGTTGAGCCGCCGCTCGTACCTGAGCGTCAGCTTCGGCATCGAGAAGTCGATCTTCCTCGTCTGGAAACTCGCCGCCAGAGCCTGCCAGGCGGCCGGCGTCAGCGACGCGGCCAGCGACTCGACGTCCGTGCCGGTCTTCGGCAGAAGCACCGTCATCGTGAATGCGGTGTTGCCGTACGGCAGGTCGGCAGCCTGGTACGTCGCCGACTCGGCGTACGACATCGTGTCGAGCCGGTGCATCAGCTGCACCGGCTGCGCAACGTTCCCCGTGGCCTGGAAGGTCGACGCCACCGTCTGCGCGGGATCGAACTTCGCGCGCCAACTGCCCTTGAAGTAGATGGCGTTGATGAGGAACATCACCTGCTGCTGCTGGATGTCATCGAGCACCGACGGAATCTTCCCCTTGGTGGCGGTGCTGACCCAGCCGTTGATGGTCGAGAGCGACGCGGCCACATCGCCGAAGTTCAGGCCGCGCACCGTGGCGTCGAAGTACACCTTGGTCGTGTCGAAGAACGACTGCCGAAAGGGAAACTCCTGACGGTACCAGATGGAGTTCGCAATCTGCATCTGCACGCCAGGGTCCAGTGACGTCAGCAGCGCGACGAGCGACTTGTAGCCGGCGTTGATCTCGGGGAGCGTGGCGCCGCCGTACTGAAGCGCCGTGCGCATCTGGTCCGCGGTCTGGTTGGCCGCACCGTTCAGCGTCATCCCGAGCGCGAACGACGCGCTGAGCGGTGAGACGAACACGTTCGTGTCGCGCTGGGCGGCGTTGATCCTGCCCCACAGCGCGAAGGCGAACGCGTTGGCCGCGTCGCGCACCTTGGTCTCGTTGGCGGTCAGTGCACGCGGCAGGGCGGTCAGCGCGGCGGGTTGGCCCGAGGGAGTCTTCTCCGTGGGCGAGGTGCTGCAGGCCGCCGCGGCCACCAGGGCCACCACGGTGGCGCGCGTGCGGAGGCGGCGAATGATGGTTCCGGAGTGTCGTCCCATAACCATGATACCCCTCGCGCTGAGGAAGTTCGCCAACGTCTCACTGCCAGGGGGCACAGCCACAACGCAGCATCTCTACGGTACCACTGCCGTCAGTGCGCGCAAGCTCTCACGCGACACGCGACCGCCCCCGACGCACCGGTTGCTTGCCACGTGAGGATTGCCGCATAATCCACTCATCCGTTTTGCCACCGTGTCCTCTTTCACCAGTCGAGAGACCTGTGTTGATGCGACGCATCTGGATTGCCGCTCTCCTGCTCCTCCCGGTGCCGACCCTTGGCGCGCAGGCGCCGGTGATCAGTCCCGCGG
The DNA here is from genome assembly GCA_038041995.1 of Gemmatimonadota bacterium. GTDB lineage: Bacteria > Gemmatimonadota > Gemmatimonadetes > Gemmatimonadales > Gemmatimonadaceae > PNKL01. The sequence continues at coordinate 7,350 of JBBTFF010000073.1, forward strand.
GCGACCCGTCGGTCCGCGCGGATTCCATCTACAAGCTCGCCGTGAACCCGGCCGACTTCCCGGAAGACGCCTTCCTGTACCTGTTCGACGACGGTGTGGTCCGCCTTGGTGCCGACGGACGCGGTACGCGCACCTACCGCCAGGTGATCCAGATACTCAAGCAGTCCGCCGTCGCCTCGTTGTCCGAGCGTCGCCTTGGCTACGCCCCGGATCACGAGAAGTTCACGCTCAATTGGGCGCGCGTTGTCCGCCCGACCGGCGAGATTGTGAGCGACAAGCCCGCACAGATGCAGGAGTCCGATGTCGCGGCGGCCACGGCGAACCCGGTCTACGTGAACGCCAAGCAGATACGCCTGTCGCTCGGCGGGGTCGCCGTGGGCACGATTATCGACCTCAGCTACACCACCGAAGAGACAAAGCCGTACCATGAGGGAGATTCGTTCTCCTCCTGGAGCCTGAATCCCGCGTCGGTGCGCGTATTGCGGTCCAGGTTCATCTTCGACGTGCCGGCATCGTTGCGACCGGTACTCACCGAGCGAAATCTCGATTTCGAGGTGCAGGTGTCGGAGCAGGACGCTCGCAAGACGTACCTGTGGGTAAGGTCGGACCTGCCCAAGTTCAGCCCCGAACCTTTCTCGCCTGATACCAACTCGGTGCAGATGGCCGTCGTGGCGTCACTCCCCACCACGTGGACCGACATCGCCAGGTGGTACGGCGGCCTCGCGCTCGACCGCTACGCCCTGACGCCAGCCGTGGACGCCAAGGCACGCGAACTCGTGTCCGCCGCCAAGACGCGGCTCGACACGATCCGCGCCGTTCACCGCTGGGTGGCGCAGGACATCCGCTACGTCTCGGTTTCACTGGGGCTTGGGGGATACCAGCCCCGGCCGCCGGAGCAGACCGTCACCACCGGTTTCGGCGACTGCAAGGACAAGACGACGCTCTTCATCGCGACGCTGCGACGGTTCGGCATCGCGGCCCATCCGGTCCTGCTCAACAACAACGCCGCTGCGGCCCGCAAGGAACATCCATCCATCCGGCAATTCAACCACGTCATCGCCGCAGTGCCCGATGGGAATGGCTTCACCTTCACCGACCTCACCTCCGGATTCACGCCGTACGGTGAGCTTCCCTTCCCTGAGCAGGGGGGCTTCGCGGTGGTCGTGCTCCCGGAGGGTCGTTCGAGGGAGGTCGCGCTCCCCAAGGCGCCGTTTCTCTCCCGCAAGATTGAAACGCGGATCGTCGCCACCATGTCCGATTCAGGACTGATGTCCGGGTACATGGAGGAGATCAACAGCGGTGGAGGCTTCGAGGCGCGGCGGAGCGCGTTCAGTGTCCCCCTCGACTCGGCCCGGAAGGCGCTCTTGATGCGCGCCCTGCTCGGAGTGCTTCCCGGCGCACAGGGTGACAGCATCAGCGCATTCGACGGGCGCGACCTGTATGCCGCGCCGCGCTACAAGATCGTTTTCTCCAACGCCAGAGGGACGGCGAGTACCGGCGGACTGGAGCTCTTCACCTTTCCCTGGGGGGTTCTGCCTGGCGCCGCCCGTGTCAGCGCCATCAATCGCTACGGTGCGCGCAAGACGTCGATCAACGCCGAGTCAGTGCTGCGCGCTCCTCCTCCCACGTCGAGCCTCGTCACGATGACCGTCACGCTCCCCGAGGGGTGGCGCGTGCGCGTGCCCGCGAACGTGATTGTCCAAGGCGACTTCGGCACCTACTCCACCGAGTACAGCCAGGAGGGGCGCACTTTCACGATCGTGCGCCGGGAGATCTCCGCCCAGGGCGTCTATCCCCCGTCGCGCCTTGCCGATGTGATCGCATTCTTCAAGGCGACCAGCGCCGACGAGAACAACAAGACCATCGTGATCGACAAGAGTCCCAGGTGACGGGAAGGGGCTCGCCGGACTGGATCGTCCATCGAGCCCCCGCGACCGCTCGCGCTCACCACTTGCCGACACGCAATCGTCGATCGAGGAACTCGGCCGACGCCTTGTATGCCTCCACCCAGCGGTCCCAGCGCAGGAAGCCGTGAATCTCGTCGGGGAACACGAGCTGCTCCACCTCCACGTTTCGCGCGCGGAGTGCCTCGACCAGCGTGACGGTCTCCACGAAGCGCACGTTGCGATCGTCGTCGCCGTGGATGACGAGCACCGGGGAACGCCAGCCGTTCACCGTCGACATCGGTGAGGAGTTGAAGGCGAGCCGGGTGCGCTCCGGATTCTCCAGCGGGTTGTACGACGCCTGGAAGGTCGCGATCCCCACATTCCAGTCGTGCACTCCGTGGAAGTCGACGCCGGCCGCGAAGAGATCGGAGGCGCGCGAGAGCCCCATCGCCGTCAGGTAGCCGCCATACGAACCGCCCCAGAGCGCGATCTTCTTCGGATCGACGTCCGGGCGGCCGGCGAGGTAGAGCCCCGCTGCCATCACGTCCTGGTACTCGCTCCCGCCCGTGGCGCCGTAGTTGAGCGCCTCGCGGAACTCCAAGCCGTAGCCGATGCCGCTGCGGTAGTTCACCGCCAGCACCACGTACCCCTTGCTGGCGAGGTGCTGGTTGAAGGCGTACGCGTTGGCGTAGTAGCTCGAGTAGTTCCAGCCGAGCAGCATCTGCCGGCGCGAACCTCCGTGAAAGAAGATCGCGGCCGGGCGCGCATCGCCCGCCTTGGCGCCCGGCGGGAGGAAGAGCTGCGCATGGATCTTCATGCCGTCGGTGGACGTGATGAGCACCGGCACCGGGTCGACCATGGCGCGTTCGGGGAAGTCGGCGGGAATCGTGCCGGGCGCGAGCTCACGCGGCGCGGCACTCCCGACCTGGATCACCGCGTGCGCTGGCTTGCGCGTCCCCGACTTGAAGAAGGCGATCGCGCCGCCATCGCTGGTCACCGCCGGCTGCCACTCGATGTCCGCGCCAGTCGTCAACGCGCGCGGTGGCCCGCCGGCGACGCCCACGCGCCAGATGTCGCGCCGGTCGATGTCATCCTGGTTGGAGTTGTAGATGACATCGCGCCGGTCGGGCGTGAAGGTGACGTATTCCACCTCGAACGCCCCCGGAGTGAGCAGGAGAGGGGCGCCTCCATCGACGGATACCGAGTAGAGGGAAGTCCACCCCGTCTTCTCCCACGGGAACACCAGATGATCGCCCGCCGCCCAGGTCAGCTGCCGCCCGACGATCTCGCGGTACACCGAGCCACGGCCGGTGTCGGCGCGGAAGACAGTCTTCGCTGCGGCCGTCTCGACGTCGGCGACGAGGATGGACCATGGTTCCCCCCGCCGCTCGGGCGCAAACATCGCGCCGGAAGACGATGCGGCGAAGCGGAAGAACGCGATTCGCCTGCCGTCGGGTGACCAGATGGGATTGGCATCGGTATCGACGCTCGGCGCCATCCATCGCACCGTCTTCGCGGCGAGGTCGAGGATGCCGACGAAGGCGTGCGTGCCGCGGTTGCTCGCGAACAGCAGGCGGCCGCCGTCGGGCGACCAGGACAACGACCCGATGCCGCCGCGCACCGTCGCCACCTGAACGGCCGGCTTGCTGTCGTCCACTGGCCCGGTCCAGATGGCGCCGCGCCGGATGAACGCCATGGTCGCGCCGTCAGGCGAGATCGTCACCCCGCTCGCCGGCCCGACGCGCGTCGGTGCGCCTCCCGCGACCGGGATGCGCCAGAGCGCGATCTCGGCCCCGGCGGGATCGCTGATGGGGTTTGGGCTCTCGCCGGCGCGGTTGGGCCCCTGCCCTCGCGTATAGAAGAGCGTGTTCGCGTCCTTCGACCAGACGATGCCACCCACTTCCTGCCCGTCGGCCTGTGTGTAGGAGGTCAGCTTGCGTCCGCGATACTCCGGTGGCGCCGCCACCCAGACGTTGCGCACGCCGCGGTCGTTGAGCACCCACGCGACGAGTCCGCCTGACGGGGCGGCCGACATGCCGCCCGGATACGATGCGGACATCAGCTGTTCGATGGGGATCTCGCGTTGCTGGGCGCGAGCGGGGAACGCCAGCAGCAACGCGGTAGCGGAAGCGATCAAGGGCAGGCGGACGGAACGCATGGCAACCATCTCCGGATGGCGTGGGAACTCCATTTCCTATTCAGCAGCACGAGCGCGACCTCATAGTGGCGCCGCCAACCGACGTTCGCCAGCAGCGACGCGAGTGCGCGGAGCGCCGAGGCTCGAACAAAGGGCCCACCGCTGCCGGTGCGCCCTCCGTGGTCCTCCGTGACCTCCGTGACTCCGTGGTGTGCAGTTCCCTACCCCGCCCCCAACAGCACCTTCTCGTCCCGCGCCGTCGCCGAGGCGTAGATGAAGTCGCCGTTCATGCGCTTGATGAAGTCGATGCTGATCCCCTTGGGGCATGCCGCCATGCACTCGCCGAACAGGGTGCACCCGCCGAAGCCCTCGAGGTCCATCTGCGCCACCATCTTCAGCGCACGGCGGTACCGCTCGGGCTGACCCTGCGGCAGCAATCCCAGGTGACCGATCTTGGCCGCCGTGAACAACGACGCCGACGCATTGGGGCACGCCGCCACGCACGCACCGCAGCCAATGCAGGCCGCCGCGTCCATGGACTCTTCGGCATCCTGCTTGGCGATCGGCAGCGCGTTGGCGTCCTGCGGCGACCCGGTGGGCACGCTGATGAAGCCGCCGGCCTGGATGATGCGGTCGAACGCGCCGCGATCGACGACAAGATCACGCAGCACCGGGAACGCGGTCGCCCGCCAGGGTTCGATGGTCAGCGTGTCGCCGTCCTTGAACGACCGCATGTGCAACTGGCACGCCGTGGTCAGCTTGTTCGGCCCGTGCGCCGCGCCGTTGATCATCAGCCCGCACATGCCGCAGATCCCCTCGCGGCAGTCGTGGTCGAACGCGATGGGGTCCTTCCCCGCCATGATCAGCCGCTCGTTGACCACGTCGAGCATCTCGAGGAACGACATTTCGGTGCTGACGTCGTGCGCCGCGTACTCCTCGAACTTCCCGGGAGCCGACGGGCCGGCCTGCCGCCAGACCTTGAGCGTGAGATTCAGGTTTCCAGACATTCGTCAGTCACTCACTTGTAGCTGCGGGTGGCAAGATGCACGCTCTCGAATTCCAGCGGCTCCTTGTTGAGCACAGGTGCCGAGCGGTCGCCGGTATACTCCCACGCCGCCACGTAGCAGAAGTCCTCGTCGTTGCGCTTCGCCTCGCCCGCTTCCTGGTACTCCTCGCGGAAGTGGCCGCCGCACGACTCCTCGCGGTGCAGCGCGTCCAGGCACAACAGTTCGCCGAACTCCAGGAAATCGGCCACGCGCCCGGCCTTCTCCAGCTGCTGGTTCAGCGAATCGCCGCTCCCCGGCACGGTGACGTTCTGCCAGAACTCCTCGCGGAGCTTCGGGATCTCCTGCAGCGCCTGCTTGAGGCCGGCCTCGTTGCGGGCCATGCCGCAATGCTCCCACAGGATCTTGCCCAGTTCGCGGTGGAACGAGTCGGCGGTGCGCTTGCCCTTGATGCCCAGCAGCGTCGACGTGCGCCGCTCCACGCCCTCCAGCGCCGCGCGGAACTCGGCGTGGTCGGTGGTCACCTTGTCGAGCTTGTTCGACGCGAGATAGTGGCCGATGGTGTACGGCAGCACGAAGTAGCCGTCGGCCAGCCCCTGCATCAGCGCGCTGGCGCCGAGCCGGTTGGCGCCGTGATCACTGAAGTTGGCCTCGCCGATGACGTGCAGCCCCGGAATGGTGCTCATCAGGTTGTAGTCCACCCAGAGCCCGCCCATCGAGTAGTGCGACGCCGGGTAAATGCGCATCGGCACCTTGTACGGGTCCTCGTCGGTGATCCGCTGGTACATCTCGAACAAATTCCCATAGCGTTCAGCGATCCCCTGCACCCCAACCCGGCCGATGGCTTCGCTGAAGTCCAGGTACACGCCGCGACCGCCCGGGCCGACGCCGCGCCCGTCGTCGCACACTTCCTTGGCGGCGCGGCTCGAGATGTCGCGCGGCGCCAGGTTGCCGTAGCTGGGGTACTTGCGCTCCAGGTAGTAGTCGCGATCCTCCTCGGCCACTTCGCTCGGCTTCTTGCCGCAGTCCTCCCGGCGCTTGGGCACCCAGACGCGCCCGTCATTGCGCAGGGACTCGGACATCAGCGTCAGCTTGCTCTGGTGCTCCCCCGCCACTGGAATGCAGGTGGGGTGGATCTGCGTGTAGCAGGGGTTGGCGAACGCCGCGCCCTTCTTGTACGCACGGTACGTGGCGGTGACGTTGCACCCCTGGGCGTTGGTGCTCAGGTAGAAGACGTTGCCGTAGCCGCCGGTGCCCAGCACCACGGCGTCAGCCACGTGCGCCTCGACCTTGCCGGTGACGAGGTCGCGCGTGATGATGCCGCGCGCCACGCCACCGATGGTCACCACGTCGAGCATCTCGTGCCGGTTGTACATCTTCACGCCGCCGGCGGCGATCTCCTTTTCGAGCGCCTGGTACGCGCCAAGCAGCAGTTGCTGTCCGGTCTGGCCGCGGGCGTAGAACGTGCGGCTCACCTGCGCGCCGCCGAACGAGCGGTTGGCCAGCAGGCCGCCGTACTCGCGCGCAAAGGGCACGCCTTGGGCGACGCACTGGTCGATGATGTTCACCGACACCTGGGCGAGGCGGTAGACGTTGGCCTCGCGGGCGCGGAAGTCGCCGCCCTTCACGGTATCGTAGAACAGCCGCTGTATGCTGTCGCCGTCGTTGCGGTAGTTCTTGGCCCCGTTGATGCCGCCCTGCGCCGCGATGGAATGCGCGCGGCGCGGCGAATCCTGGAAGGCGAAGCAGCTCACGTTGTAGCCGAGCTCGCTCAGCGAGGCCGCGGCGCTCGCCCCGGCCAGGCCGCTGCCCACCACGATGATGTGGTATTTCCGCTTGTTGGCTGGATTCACCAGCTTCATCTCGAAGCGGTGCTTGTCCCACTTCTCGGCCATCGGCCCCGACGGGATCCTGGAATCGAGTTTCATATGCGTCTCCGCCTCAGCGCACGACGCCGAGCGCAACGCCCAGCGGCACGAGACTGAAGCCCACGGTCACGACGAGGGCGATGATCAGCGGCAGGCGCCGCTGCAGGGGCTGGGCCGAGGCCTGGGCGACCCCGAGCGTTCGCAGCACGGCCCACGCGCCGTGATACAGGTGCAAGGCCAGGAAGAACATCGCGCCCAGGTACAGCACCACGAACTGAATGCGTTCGAAGGCGAGCACCACATTGCCGTAGGCGCCATCCGCCGTGTACTCGGGCAGGAGCCACTTCCAGCCCAGCGTGAACTGGCCGATGTGCAGGATGAGGAAGATGAACAGGTAGACGCCACCCCAGCGCATGGTGCGCGAGGCATAGGTGCTGACCTGCGGCTCGCGGATGGCGTAGTCCACCGGGCGCGCCGCCCAGTTGCGCCTGGTCAGCTGGTACGCGGCGGTGACGTGCAGCACCACCGAGACCAGCAGCACGATGCGCACCAGCCAGGTGATCTCGATGAGGTCGTGCTTGAGGAGCTTCGCGTACCCGTTGAAACGCTCGGGCCCCATGAACACCTGCATGTTGCCGGCCATGTGGCCAATGACGAAGCCGACGAGGACGAGCCCCGTGACCCCCATGACCACCTTCTTGCCAACTGAGCTTTGCCAGAACTTGAGCATATGTGCGCGCCGAAGGGTCGGTGACGAATAGAAGCTGTACGCTCTACGCCGTAAGCTGTAAGCTGTAAGCTGTAAGCCGTACGATACGGACGCCGTACTGTTGGAAACGGACGGCGTACAACGTAGAGCGTACAGCTTACAGCTTCATTTCAATGCAATGACATCACTCGGATCAACTACAGCTTCACCACCGACATCGGCTCGCGCACTGCTTCCGCGCTCTTGGCCAGCGCGGCCTTCTCGTCGGCCGTCAGCTCGATCTCGACGATCTGCTCCAGGCCCTTCCGGCCCAGCTTGCACGGCACGCCCAGGAAGATCCCCTTCATGCCGTACTCGCCGTCGAGCCACGCCGAGCACGGCAGAATGCGCTTCTGGTCGTTGACGATCGACTCGACCATCTGCACGGCGCCCGATGACGGCGCATAGTATGCCGAGCCGGTCTTGAGGTACTTGACGATCTCGGCGCCGCCGTTGCGCGTGCGGTCGAGGAGCGGCTGCAGCTGCTCGTCGGTCATGAACTGGCGAATCGGGATGCCGCTGATGCTCGTGTAGCTGACGAGCGGCACCATCGTGTCGCCGTGGCCGCCGAGCACCATCGCCTGGATGTCGCGCACCGAGACGTCGAGCGCCTCGGCGATGAACGAGCGAAGACGCGCCGTGTCGAGAATGCCGGCCATGCCGATGACGCGCTCGCGCGGGAAGCCCGTGACTTCCTTGGCCACCCAGCACATGACGTCCAGCGGGTTGGAGACGACGATGACGATCGCGTCGGGCGACGTCTTGGCCACCTCGGCGGCGACGGACTTCACGATGCCCGCGTTGGTGTTCAGCAGGTCGTCACGCGACATGCCCGGCTTGCGGGCGATGCCGGCGGTGATGACGACGATGTCCGAGCCCGCGCTGGTCTCGTAGCTCGTGGCGCCACTGACGCGCGAGTCGAACAACTCGATCGGCGCCGATTCCCACTGGTCGAGTCCCTTCCCCTGCGGAATGCCGTCGGCAACGTCCACCATCACGACGGTGCGGGCGAGTTCCTTTTCAGCGATGCGCTGTGCAGTCGTGGCGCCGACGTTGCCGGCACCGACCACCGTGATCTTGTTTACCATATGGGTAGCAGAGAAGAAGTGTAAAGAACGATGCAGCGCGAACACGGCAAAGTTACGACTTGTTTGCTCTCCTGTAAACGCGTTGGTGCACTCGAGTGAATCGGTTCATCTCTCACGAAGACCGGAGGAGCGCGGAGGGCGCGCAGCAAACACATAATTCAATAGGGGTTCGGCGGACAGACCCGTCCACCAAACCCCCATAGAGTCGTTTCCTCCGTGCAACTCCGCTCGCTCCGGTCTTCGTGAGAGCTCCCCTTATCCCCCAACCTGCGACAGCGCCTTCAACCCACCGGTGCGCAACTGCAGCAGCTCGTGTTCCTTCGGCTTCTCGGCCAGCGCTTGCCGGAACAGCGGCTCCAGCGGTGCACCGGCGCGCAGCGGGTCGCGCAGGTTCACCTCATGATCGCCGTACAGGCAGGTGCGCAGGCGGCCGTCGGCCGTCAGTCGCACGCGGTTGCACGAGCCGCAATAGGTGTGCGTCATCGGCGTGATCACACCGATGGACCCCGCCGCCCCGCTGATGCGCTGGTAGCGTGCCGGGCCGTTGCCGCGTGCCGGGCCGTCGGCCGCCTCCAGCGCGCCAAAGCGCGCCGCGATGCGCGCCAGCAGTTCGTCGCTCGGCACCACGGGCGCGAACTCGGCCGCCGCCATGTCGCCCACGGGCATGATCTCGATGAAGCGCACGTGCCACGGGTGGTCCACCGTGAGCGCCGCGAAGTCCTCGATCTCGTCGTCGTTGACGCCACGCATCACCACGACATTGATCTTCAACGGATCGAGGCCGGCATCGGTGGCCGCCTGCGCCGCCACCACCGGATCGAACGACAGGCTGCGGCGGGCGATCTCGGCGATGCGCGCGGGGCGCAGCGAATCGGCGCTCATGTTCACGCGGTCCAGCCCGGCGGCACGCAGCGCCACCGCCATCTGCGGCAGCTTGACCCCGTTGGTGGAGAGCGCAATGTCCTCGATGCCCGGCACGGCACGCAGCATGCCGATGAGCGTCACGAGATCGGGACGAATCGTCGGCTCGCCGCCCGTGATGCGCAGTCGCTTGAGCCCGAGCGGCGCCAACTGCTGCACCACCGCCGTGATCTCCTCGTAGGTGAGGATCTGCGGCTTCGGCAGCCAGTCGAGTCCCTGCTCCGGCATGCAGTAGACGCACCGGAAGTTGCAGCGGTCGGTGATGGAGATCCGCAGGTACTCGATGCTCCTGCCGAACTGATCAAGCATCAGAGAGCGCCCGGACGGTAGACGGTAGACGGTAGACGGTAGACGGCAGTACACCGAACATCCTCGTACGGCTTACGGCGTACAGCGTAGAGCTCACGGCTTCTTTTCATGAGGTCTGCCCTGTCCATTCCCGCGTCCCATCGACGTAGTGCTCCCGCTTCCAGATCGGCACCCGCACCTTCAGCTGCTCGATGATCCAGCGCGACGCATCCATGGCCGGCGCGCGGCGTGCGTGGGCCACGGCGATGGCCACGCTCGCCTGGCCGAGCGCCACGTAGCCCGTGCGATGCTCGATGACGATCTGCGTGGTGCCGAACTGCGCGGCCGCCTCGCTGGCGATCTCGCCCATCTCGCGTTCCGCCATCGGCGCGTACGCGTTGTATTCGATGGCCTCCACCGCGCGACCGTCATTGACGTCCCTCACCGTTCCGATGAACAGCGAGAGCGCGCCGTTGTGCGCGGCGGTGACTTCCGCCACCAGCGCCGCCACGTCAATCGGCCGGTCCACCACCGCCGTGCGCATCAGCCGCCCGCCACGGGTGGAATCAGCGCCACCTCGTCGGTGGGCTTCACCAGCTGGTCCGGCTTGGCATAGCGGTGATTCACGGCGACGAGCGGTCGTTCGGGCAGCGTCGCTCCCGCGGAAAGCGCCCGTACCGCCAGCACGACGTCGGCCACCCGCGCATCGTCCGGCACCGAGACGCGCACCGCCGGAGCGCCGATGGCGTCGGCGTACGAGGCGAACAGGAGGACGTCGAGGTTCATCGGTGAGATCAAGGTAACGAAGCGGCTCCGGGAGCGCGTGGCATTCCCGGAGCCGCGGCCTGCAGGTGTATCCCCTTATTCGCCTTCGAGTTCCGACTCCTCGACACCGGCCACCATCGCGCGCAGCTCCTTGGACGGCTTGAACACCGGCACGGGGCGGGCCGAAACCTCAACCGGAGCGCCAGTCCGCGGATTGCGCGCCATGCGCGTCTTGCGCTGGCGAATCTTGAACGTCCCGAAGCCGCGGACTTCGATGTTGTGCTGCTCCTTGAGCGCGTCCCGGATGGCATCGAGGAAGGCGTCGACCACCCGGGCACAGTCCTTCTTCGAGATCATCGGGCCGGAAGTGCGCTCGATGGCCTCGGTCACACTCTCGACCAGATCAGCTTTGGTCATGTCCGTCCTCTGAAATGTCGCAGCAATGGCGTAACTGACGATATAGTACGGTCTTACGCCAAGGGTGTCAAGCACAAAGAAGCCCGGTCCCCAAAACCAGCATGGGAACAGGGCGCCTCGCCTAACATTCGGCCTGCGTTTCGCTTACGCGCCGATGGCCTTCATGAAGTCGTCGAACATGGGGCGCGCGTCGTGCGGACCGGGCGCAGCCTCGGGGTGATACTGCACCGCGAAGACTGGCAACGACTTGTGCCGTAGCCCTTCTACGGTGCCGTCATTGAGGTTGACGTGCGTCACCTCGAGGTCGGGAGCCCCGGGAATACCGTCGACGCCGCCCTCCACCGAAAAGCCGTGATTCTGCGACGTGATCAGCACCTTTCCGGTGCCGAGATCCTTGACCGGATGATTCCCGCCCCGATGCCCGTACGGGAGCTTCGTAGTGTGTCCACCGAAGGCGATCGCGAGCAGCTGGTGCCCAAGGCAGATGCCGAAGATCGGCACCTTGCGGCCGGCAATCGACTTGATCGTCGCGGGCGCGTACTCCACCGCCTCGGGGTCCCCCGGGCCGTTCGACAGGAATACGCCATCCGGCTTCAGCGCCATCACTTCGTCAGCCGTCGTGCGCGACGGGACGACCGTCACTCGGCAACCCCGCTCCTCGAAGAGGCGCAGGATGTTCTGCTTGATGCCGTAGTCGAACGCCACGACATGACGCCCCGCGGCAGGGTTGCCCCACTGGTAGGGGGCGTCGGTCGTGACGACCGACGCCAGGTCGAGACCAGCCATCGACGGGCATCCGTCGAGTGCCGCGAGCGCCTCCCGCGTGGGCTCCGTGCCTGCGGCGATCACCCCGCGGAGTACGCCCCCGGTCCTCAAGTGACGCGTGAGCCTCCGGGTATCAACGTCAACCAGGACTGGTACATCGGCGGCCGTGAGGTAGTCCAGCAGGCTGCCGGAGGCACGCCAGTTTGAGTACGACTGCGACAGCTCGCGCACCACGACTCCGCTCACCTGCGGTCGTTGCGACTCGGGGTCTTCGAGGTTGATGCCGTAGTTGCCGATCATCGGAGCCGTCATCACCACGATCTGGCCGCGGAACGACGGGTCGGTGAAGACCTCCTGATACCCGCTCATGTTCGTGGTGAACACGACCTCGGCCACCGACGGCGCCCGGCGCGAAGCCGCGAGACTGCCACGAAAAAGGGTCCCGTCCTCGAGGAGGAGGAACCCGGGCTCTTCGTCGAGCAGCTTCGTCACCGCGACGTCAGGGCTTCTTGGCCGGCACCGGAGCCGGCGTACCCAGCTGCGGAGCGGGAGTGGTGGGCGTCACGTTCTGCAGTGGCACCACCGACTGCGCGGCGCCGCCCTGCGTGGACGGAGCGGTGGGCGCCGCAGGCACCGCGATGGCCTGGTCGAGCACCGACGTCGGCGTCCGGGTGCGTTGCGATGCGATCTGCAGCACGAAGGCGAGGAAGATGAAGATGCCACCCGCCCACCAACTGGCCTTGGTCAGGAGGTTACCGGCCTGCCGCGTGCCAAGCATGCTATCGGCCGACGAGGAGGCGCCGCCGAAGCTCGCCGCCATGCCCCCACCTTTTCCGGCCTGGAGCAGGATGGCGGTGACCAGCACGATGCTGTCAATAATCAGGAGAATGACGAGAGTTCTGGAGAACATCGAGGTCCTGGGGTGAATCTGTAGGTAAGCCTTGTATACTAGCCGACTTACAGCCTGAGATCAAGTGAGCACGATCGACGCCCACCCACCGGCGTCGAGACTCGCGCCGCCAACCAGCAGCCCGTCCACCTCTGGCGCAGCGAGCAGTTCGGCCGCATTGCCCCGATTGACTGATCCACCGTAGAGAATCGGAACTGCGGTGGAACCGGTATCTAGGAGCTTCCGGAGTTCGGCGCCGATGGCCTTGTGCACGGTGCTGGCGTCGGCCGGCGTGGCGGTCTTCCCCGTGCCGATGGCCCACACCGGCTCGTACGCGACCATCGCGTTGGCCGCGTCGGCGCTGTTGACGTCGGCGAGCGCGGCGCGCAGTTGTCGCAGCACCACCGCCTCGGTTTCTCCCGCCTCGCGCTGGGCCAGGGTTTCGCCGATGCAGACGATGGGAGTCAGCCCGGCACGCGTGGCGGCGGCCACCTTCTTGCCCGTCTCCGCGTCCGTCTCACCGAAGACATGCCGGCGTTCCGAATGCCCGACGAGCACGTACTTGGCGCCGGCGGAGCGGGCGATGGACGCCGAGTTCTCCCCCGTGAACGCGCCGCGGTCTTCCCAGTAGACGTTCTGCACGCCCAGTTGAATGTCGGGCCGGTCCTTGAGCGCCCCGGCGACCGCGCCGAACGTCAGCGCCGGCGGAAAGAAGATGACCGTGCGGTCCTGATGCTTGCCGAAGTGCGCGAGGAACTCGCGCATGAACGCCGTGGCATCGGAGGGCGAGTGGTTCATCTTCCAGTTCGCCGCGAAGATCATCTGCTTCATTTGCGTCCCTTGTTGTCGTCAAGCGCGGCGACCCCCGGAAGCACCTTTCCCTCGAGGAATTCGAGCGACGCGCCTCCGCCGGTGGACACGTGGCTCATCCTCGAGGCCAGGCCGGCCCCTTCCACCGCCGCGGCGGAATCGCCGCCGCCGACGATCGTCGTGCATCCCTTCGCGGTGGCCTGCGCCATGGCCTGCGCCACTGCCGTCGTTCCCGCGTCGAACGGCGGCGACTCGAACACCCCCATGGGGCCGTTCCAGATGACGGTCTTCGCGCTGAGGATCGCGCGCGCGTACGACGCCGCGGTGTCTGGACCGATGTCGAACATCGCCTCGAGCGCCGGAATCTCATCCTTGCGCACCACGTGCGCCCTGGAACCCTCGGCGATGGACGGCGCCACCGTGGCATCGTGCGGCAGGATCAGCACGCTCCCCGCTCGCTCCACAAGATCAGCCGCCATCTCGAGACGGTCGGGCTCGACGAGCGAGTTGCCCGTCTCGAGATCCATCGCCTTGAAGAACGTGCAGGCCATGGCGCCGCCCACGAGGAGCGCATCGACCTTGGGCAGCAGCGCCTCGATGACGTCGATCTTGCCCGATATCTTGGAGCCGCCAAGGATGGCGACGAACGGCCGCTTGGGCTTGTCGAGCGCGCCGCCCAGGTACTCGAGTTCCTTCTGCATCAGCAAGCCGGCGACCGCTGGCCGCAGCAGGTGGGCCACGCCCTCGGTGCTGGCGTGGGCACGGTGCGCGGTGCCAAAGGCGTCGTTGACGTAGAAGTCGCCGAGCTTCGCAAAGGCCTGCGCGAGCGCGGCATCGTTCTTCTCCTCGCCCGCCTCGAAGCGCGTGTTCTCGAGCAGCAGCACCTCGCCGTCGCCCAGCGCGCGCGTTGCGGTCTCGGCGTCGGCGCCCACGACGCTCGGCACGAACGACACCGGTTTCTTGAGCAGCTCCTGCAGCCGGCGGGCTACCGGCGCCAGCGAGTACTTCGGCTCCGGCTTTCCCTTGGGACGCCCGAGGTGCGAACAGAGGACGACGCGCGCGCCGCCCTTGATGAGCACCTGCAGCGTGGGAATGGCGGCACGGATGCGGGTATCGTCAGACACGCTGCCGCCCTCATCGAGCGGGACGTTGAAGTCCACTCGCACGAGGGCGCGCCTGCCCTTGAGTTCCGCCGGCGCCAGGTCGGCGACCGTACGCTTGATCATGGCAGCTCCCGCCTACAGGCGTTCGCCTAGGTACAGCAGCAGGTCGACGCAGCGCGACGAGTAGCCCCACTCGTTGTCATACCAGCCGGAGAGTTTCACCATCGTGCCGTCGATGACGTTGGTGCACTTGGAGTCGATGATGCACGAATGCGGGTTGCCCACGTAGTCCACGGAGACGAGCTCGACCTCCTGGTACTGCAGCACGCCCTTGAGCGCGCCCTCGCTGGCGGCCTTGAATGCGGCGTTGACCTCGGCGATCGTCGTCGGCCGCTCCACCTCGACGGTCAGCTCGGTGAGCGACACGTCGGGGGTGGGGACGCGAATGGCGATGCCGTCAATCTTCCCCTTCACCGCCGGGATGACGAGCGCCGTGGCCTTGGCCGCACCGGTCGTGGTCGGGATGATCGACATGGCCGCGGCGCGCGCGCGGCGCAGGTCCTTGTGCGGCAGGTCGAGGATGTTCTGGTCGTTGGTGTAGCTGTGGATCGTGACCATCGCACCGTGCCTGAATCCGAAGTTGTCGAGCACCACCTTCACCATCGGCGCCAGGCAATTCGTGGTGCATGAAGCGTTGGAGATGATGTGATGCTTCGCGTTGTCGTACTTCTCGTGGTTGACGCCCAGCACGACGGTCAGGTCCTCGCCGGTCGCGGGGGCCGAGATGATGACCTTCTTCGCCCCGCCGGCGATGTGCTTTCTCGCATCATCGGCCTTGGTGAAGCGCCCCGTGGCCTCGAGCACCACGTCCACCCCGAGGTCCTTCCACGGCAGTGTCGACGGGTCCTTTTCCTTGAAGACCCGTACGACGTCGCCGTTCACCGTGATCGAATTCTCGTCGTGCGACACCGTGCCTTCGAAGGTGCCGTGCACCGAGTCGTACTTGAACAGGTGGGCCAGCGTCCTGGTGTCGGTGAGGTCGTTGACCGCGACAAACTCGATGGCCACGCCCCGCTCCTTCGCGGCGCGCAGCACCTGCCGGCCGATGCGGCCGAACCCGTTGATGCCAACCTTGATCGTCATGACTCGAGCTCCCGGTGTTTTCAGGGGCGGTCGGCGTCAGTGCGCGCCCGCCCGAAGGTCCAGTACCTGATCTGAGACGCTCCGCCGTCCAGCAGAGCGACGGCGCACGCATTGAGCGTGGCGCCTGTGGTGAGCACGTCGTCGACCAGCACCAGCGAACGGCCGCGAATCGCGACGCGCCGCGGTTCTGGCACGGCAAACGCAGAGTGAACGTTCACCAGACGCTCCACCGGTGTCAATTGCGTTTGTGTCCCGGTTTCGCGCAGGCGAACCAGCAGGTCGCTCGCCACCTCGCCGCGCGCGCGACGGGCCAGCCCCCGCGCGAGGAGTTCGCTCTGGTTGAACCCGCGCTCACGCAGCCGCCCGGGCGCCAGCGGCACCGGCACGAACACCGGCGCGTCGATGCCGTCGAGCACCTCGCGCCCCGTGCGCATCATGCGCAGGGCCATCGCGTCGGCGATGACCCACCAGCCCTGGTACTTGAGCGCGGCCAGCAACGGTGAACTGGCGGCGTGGGGAACCCAGCAGACGGACCGCGCGAGCAGGCACTGCGGGTGCAACTGATCGCAGAGCCCGCGGCAGGCGAATGGCTGGTGGCCGTTGGCGGTGGGCGGTGGGCCGATGGCCGAGCTTCCGTGCAGCGGATGCCCGCAACGCCGGCACCACGGTTTGGGCAGGAGCGGCACGCGACTCCAGCATGCGCCACACGCGACGCCATCCTCGGCCGCGCCCATCGCCCCGCCGCAGGCGACGCACGCGCGCGGCAACAGCAGCTCCGCGGCGCCACGCACGGCGCCGTGCACGGCGCCGCGCCAGCGCGAAGTCAGGGGCGCAGGGCCGACCACATCGCGTCCCGATCGGGCGCCTGGCCGAACCATCGCTCGAACGAGAGGGCGCCTTGTGCGACGAGCATGCCAAGTCCGTCGGCGGCGGGATGCCCCGCCCCGCGCGCCGCGCGCACCCACGCGGTGTCGCCACGTCGCACCACGAGATCGTACACGGCCGCTCTCGGCGGGAGATCCTGAATGGGCACGGGCAGCGCGTCGTCGGGCGCAAGACCCAGCGGAGTGGCGTTCACCACGAGGTCGGCCCCTTCCAGCGCGTCGTGCACCGTCGGCACCGTCGTGCAGATGCGTGCGAACCGCCGGGCAAGCGACTCGGCGCGGCCCGCTGTTCGTGACCAGAGGCGCACTTCGGTGCCGAACCACCGTTCGGCCCCGGCCAGCACCGCGGCGGCAGCGCCGCCGGCGCCGATAAGCGCGACGCGCGGCCAGCGACGATCGGATCCGAACGCGCGCACGATCGCCTCCTCGAATCCTCCCACATCGGTGTTGTCGCCGACCAGCGCACCGTCCTCGCACCAGAAAGTGTTCACGGCACCCACGCGTTCGGCGATCGGGCTCAGCCGTGCACAGGACGCCAGGAACGCTTCCTTGTACGGCAGTGTGACATTGCCCGCGGCGTTCGACGTGCGCAGCCATGCCGCCGCGCGTTCCAGCCGACCCGGCGGGACATCGAGCGCCTCGTACGTCAGCGGCAGTCCGGCGTGCCGAAGCGCGGCGTTCTGGAACGTGGGAGAGAGCGAGTGCGATACCGGGTGTCCAATCAACACCAGCCGGCCCGGCAGCGAAGTCACGAGGACCCCGGCGGCGGCTCCGCAGCAAGCCGTTCGACGACGCGCGCAAGTTCCTGTTCCAGCTCGTCAGCCATGCGACGATACTGATCGACGGCCCCGCCGAAGGGGTCGGCAATGGAACGCCCGGTCACCCGCCTGAGCGCGTAGTCGGTCAACAGGAACACCTTCTCTTGGCCGCCAAGGTCGTGCGCGCATTCGACGTGATGCGTCGCCATGCCCAGCACGAGATCGGCCTCGTCCACCAGCTCGCTCGTCAGCCGCCGCGCGCGATGCCGTGACAGGTCGAACGACCGTTCGAGTCCGACGAGCAGCGAACCATCCGACGCCGGCGCGCCGTGGAGAGCGCTGGTTCCGGCGCTCGCCACCGTGACGTCGAGCGACCGCTCCGCGATCAGGCGGCGGGCGATGGCCTCGGCGAGCGGACTGCGACAGGTGTTCCCCGTGCAGACGAACAACACGTGCACGGTCAC
Source organism: Gemmatimonadota bacterium (assembly GCA_038041995.1). GTDB lineage: Bacteria > Gemmatimonadota > Gemmatimonadetes > Gemmatimonadales > Gemmatimonadaceae > PNKL01. The sequence goes on from JBBTFF010000073.1 coordinate 25,288, forward strand.
TGGTCACCCACCAAGTCGGGCACGGCGGTGCGGAGTTCGAGCGCGGAGAGCGCGCCGGGCCGAATGATCCGCAGACGGGTACCAGTGCAGTCGACGACCGTCGAGGGTGCCGAGGGCTCCAGCCGCCCACCGTCGAGCACCATCAGCGTACCGCTGCGCGCCTGCGCGGCGAACTGCTCGATCACCTCGCTGGCCGCGAGCGCGGCGGGCTGCCGCGGACGATTGGCGCTGGTGGACGTGAGCGGGTCGCCGAGCGAGGCAATGAGGCGCTGCAACGCCGGATGCGAGGTCCACCGCACCGCCACGCCCCCTTCGGGGCCGCGCAATCGCGCCGGCACCCGGCGCTCGGCGCCGCGCAGCACCAGCGTCAGCGGGCCGGGCCAGAACCGGGCGGCCAGCATCGAACTCGCGTGCGTCATGTGCAGTCCAAGACGGCCGATCATCGCGCTGCTCGACACGAGCAGCAGGAACGGCTTGCCGAGGGGCCGGTCCTTCAGTCCAACCAGCGCCCCCACGGCATCGGTGTCGATGGCGCCGCCAAAGCCGTAGACGGTCTCGGTGGGATAGGCCAGCACGCCGCCATCCTGCACGTGGGCCATGGCGCGCGGAATGGCCGCGTCGATCTCGGCCAGCGACCAGAAGGGAACCGGGCGGACGTCAGTCGGCGAGCCCATACATGGCCTCGGCGCGAAGGAAGTCGGCAGCCCCCGTGACCTTCATCGCCCGCTCGCTGCCCTGCACCACGACCACCGGCTCGCCGAGGCGCTCCACGAGCGCGGCATCGTCGGTGCCGTCGTAGCCCGCGTCTTCGGCGGCACGGTGTGCGCGCAACAGCACCTCGCGTGGGAAACCCTGCGGCGTCTGCGCGCGCCACAGGGCGCCGCGTTCGACGGTGCGCACGATCCGTCCGGTGTCGTCGACTTCCTTGAGCGTGTCGACCACGGGCAGCGCCGCAATGGCCGACGTGCCCCCCCGCACCGCCTCGACCACCCGATCGAGCACGGCTTCGGGAACGAGCGGACGCGCCGCGTCGTGCACGAGCACGATGCCGCATTCCGGCGGAAGGTCGGCCAGTCCATTGCGTACGCTCTCGGCGCGCGTCCGGCCGCCCACCGACACGAGCATGCGCTCGGCGTCGCACTGGAAGATCCAGGGCGGCGGATCCCCGGCGTACTCACGCGGCAGGACGCAGACCACCATCGCCACGTCGGGGCGCGACTGGAACAGTTGCAGCGAGTGCAGAAGCATCGGCCGGCCCGCGACCCAGCGGAACTGCTTCAGTTCGCCCTCGCCGATGCGCGTCGACGACCCGGCGGCGACGATCACCACGCCCACGTCGCGGGCGGTCACTGGAACAGCTCGCGAAGCAAGGCGGTGATGTCACGCACGCCGACGACCTTGAGCGAATTGGTGGTGCGACGCGGCAGGCCGCCGGCCGACACGTAGGCAACGCGCATTCCCATCTTTCCGGCCTCGGCGAGCCGGCGGTCCACCTGCGATACGGCGCGTATCTCCCCGCCGAGCCCGACTTCGCCAATGAAGACCGCATCGCGCGGGAGCGCGCGGTCATACACCGAACTGGCCAGCGATGCGGCCACCGCCAGGTCGGCGGCCGGTTCGCCCGCCCGCACGCCACCGACGACGTTGAGGAAGACATCGAGTTGCGCGAACGACAATCCCGCCCGCTTGTCGAGCACGGCCAGCAGGAGCGCGAGGCGCCGCGAGTCGAACCCGGTGCTGACGCGCTGCGGCGTTCCGAAGCCGGCCTTGGCGGCCAGTCCCTGGATCTCGATCAGCACCGGACGCGAGCCTTCGATCAGCGCGGTGACCGCGCTTCCCGACGACGTCGCGTCGGCGCGGTCGCCCAGGAAGAGCGCGCTCGGGTTGTCCACCGGGATCAGCCCTTCCTGCGTCATGCGGAAGACGCCAATCTCGTCGACGGACCCGAAGCGGTTCTTGGTGGCGCGCAGCACGCGGTGATCGAGCGTGTTCTCGCCCTCGAAGTAGAGCACCGTGTCGACGATGTGCTCGAGCGTCTTGGGACCGGCGATGCCGCCTCCCTTGGTGACGTGTCCCACCACGAAGACCGTGGTCCCGCTCTCCTTGGCAAAGCGCATCAGCCGCGCGGCGCACTCACGCACCTGCCCCACGTTGCCGGGCGCGCCTTCGAGGTCGCCGGTGTAACAGGTCTGGATGGAATCGACGACCATCACGGCAGGGCGCCGCTCGCCGGCCGTTGCGAGGATCGTCTCGAGGTTCGTCTCGCTCAGCAATGAGACCTCGAGCGAGCCGCCCCCCAGGCGATCGGCGCGCAGCTTCACCTGCAATGGCGACTCCTCGCCGCTCACGTACAGCGCGCGGTGCCCCTTGGCCTCGAGGCACGATGCCACCTGCAGCAGGATCGTGGACTTGCCGATGCCCGGCTCGCCACCGACCAGCACCATCGAGCCGGGCACCACGCCGCCCCCCAGCACGAAGTCGAACTCGGCGAGCCCGGTGCGCAGGCGATAGCTCTCGGTGCCGGCAACGTCGCGCAGGCGCGGCGTGTCGAGCACCGCGCCGCCATGGGCGAAGCCGGACGCGCCGCCCTTCCGACGCTCCTTCTTGCCGGTCGTGGTGGGCGCGACGATCTCCTCGACGAGCGTGTTCCACTCGCTGCAGGCGTCGCACCGGCCCTGCCACTTGGCGTGGTCAGCGCCGCACTCGGTGCAGCGATAGGCGGTCCTGGCCTTCGCGGCCATCAGCCGGGCTGGCGGGCCGTGTAGCTCTCGAAGCGCGTGAACTGCTTGCGGAAGTTCAAGCGCGCCATGCCCGTGGGGCCGTTGCGATGCTTGGAGATGATGATCTCGGACAGGCCGTCGAGCGGGATGTTGGTGTCCTTGAGCATCTTCGCCGTCCCCTGCTCGTCGTAGGCCCCCTCGTAGTACTCGGGGCGGTAGATGAACATGACGACGTCCGCGTCCTGCTCGATCGACCCGGACTCACGGAGGTCGGAGAGCAGGGGGCGCTTGTCGGTGCGCTGCTCCACGCTGCGCGACAGCTGCGACAGCGCGATGACCGGCGTGTCGATTTCCTTGGCGAGGATCTTGAGCGCGCGCGAAATCTGCGAGATCTCCTGCGTGCGGTTCTCGGAGTTCGGGGGCGGCTGGATAAGCTGCAGGTAGTCGACCACGACCAGCCCGATGTCGGCCGACGCCTTGAGCCGGCGCGCCCGCGAGCGGATGTCGTAGATGCTCAGGCCCGGCGAGTCGTCCACCCAGATGGGGGCATTGCCCAGGAAGCCCGCGGCGCGCGCGATCTGCGCGTCGTCATCGGGCGTGAGCTTGCCACTGCGAATGCGCTGTGCGTCCACGCGACCCTCCGAAGCGAGCATGCGGAGCAACAGCTGCTCTCTACTCATTTCGAGGGAAAAGATCGCAACCGGAACATTGCGGTCGATGGCGGCGTTTTGCGCGACGTTCAGCACGAACGCCGTCTTGCCCATCGACGGGCGCGCGGCGACGACGATCAGGTCGGAGCGCTGGAACCCCAGCGTCATCTTGTCGAGGTCGGCAAAGCCGCTGGGCACGCCGGTGATGTCGCCGCCGCTGGCCCGCAGCAGGTCGATGCGCTCCATCGCCGACCACAGCAGGTTCTTGACGCGGACGAACCCTTCGGCGCCGCGGTCCTTTCCCACCTCCATGATCTTGTGCTCGGCCATGTCGATGAGATCGTGCGAGGTGTTCTGCCCCTCGTACGCCTCGGTGACGATGCCGGTGGCCACCTCGATCAGCCGGCGGCGCAGCGCCTTTTCGCGGACGATCTTGCAGTGGTGCTCGACATTGGCCGTGGTGGGCACGATGTCGATGATGGTGGCGAGGTAGTCCTTGCCGCCGACGGCCTCCAGCGAGCCCACGCGATCGAGTTCGTTCGAGAGTGTGAGCGGGTCCACCGCCCCGCCGTCGCGGTGCAGCACCAGCATCGCCTTGAAGATGCGCCGGTGCGGCTCGCGATAGAACATCGTCTCGTCGATGAGTTCCGACGCGCGCGCGATGGCGTCGGCGTCGAGCAGCATCGCCGAGAGCACGGCCTGCTCGGCGTCCTCGGAGTACGGAGGACGCCGGTCCCGGAAGGGATCAGGCTTGGACTGCGGAATCGAAAATTCGACGGGCGAGCTGGACATCTTCCCAGGTCGGGCGCTTCCATGCGGGATTCCGCAGGAGCGCTGCAGGGTGATACGTCACGATCAGGGGGACACCGTGAAACCGGTGCACCAGACCCCGTAACTTACCGATCGGTTGGCTGGTCTGCAGCAGCGTCTGCGAAGCGAAGGTTCCCAGCGCGATGATGACACGCGGCTGGAGCAACTCCAGCTGCCGCAAAAGGTACGGACTGCACGCCTTGATCTCGTCGGGCGTCGGGTTGCGGTTGCCCGGCGGACGGTGCTTCAGCACGTTGCAGATGAAGACGTCCTCGCGCTTGAGCTGGACGGCCTCGAGGATCTTGGTGAGCAGCTCGCCCGAGCGTCCGACGAACGGGCGCCCCAGTTCATCTTCCTTCTCGCCCGGGGCCTCGCCGACGCAGACGAACCGGGCCGCCGGGTTGCCTTCCCCTGGCACGTGATTCCGGGCGGTCTTCGCCAGCGAGCACCCCGTGCAAGAGGCGATGTGCGCGGCGAGGCCGTCGAGGGAGTCCACCGAGGCGAGCGGCCCGGCCATGAACTCGCGGACCGCGCGGCCGATCACGATCGGCTGGCCCGGTACCGCCGCTGGGGCAGGCGCGCTGCCCACCGTGGAGTCACGGGGAGTCACGGACGAGACGGCACGCGGAACGGCGTCGCCGGACTCGGCCCCAATGGATTTGAGCGTCTCGCGCCAGTCGCCGCTCTCGGCCGGTACCTCGTCGCGCGGCGAGCGCTTGACGCCACCGCGCGGCGCGGGCGACGAAGCGGCATCGGGACCCGCACCGCCCCGCACGCCAAGCAGGCGCAGCACGTCTGCCACGGGCACGGAGTCGAGCACGAGATCCGACTCTCCCTGATCCCGGCGTTGTTCCAGGTACAGCCGCAGCCGCTCCCTAGCGTCCATCGAACAGCCCGGCCACGCGGTCGAGTATCGCGTCGGCCACGTCGATCTTGCTCTGCAGTGGCAGTTCGACCGTCGACCCGTCGCGCCCGAGCAGCGTGACCCGATTCGTGTCGTAGCCCGGTCCTTCCCCTTCCCCTGCCTTGTTGGCCACGATGAGGTCGAGTTCCTTCGCGACAAGCTTGGCGCGCGCGTTGGCTTCCAGGTCTTCCGTTTCGAGCGCGAATCCCACCACCACACATCCGGCTCGCCGTGCGTCACGCGTGGACTGGAGGATGTCGGTCGTCGCGGCCAGCGCCAATGACGGAGAGGTCGCGCCCTTCTTGATCTTCTGCGGCGCCGGCCGCTCGGCACGGAAGTCCGCCGGCGCGGCGGCCATGATCAACACGTCGGCGTTGGGGAGCGAGCGACGCACGGCATCGGCCATCTCTTGCGTCGACTCCACCGACACGACTCGCGGTCCCACGGGAATCTCGACCCCCAGCGGACCAGCCACGAGCGTCACCTCGGCGCCCCGGCGCCACGCGGCCGCGGCCAGCGCGACGCCCATCTTCCCGGAGGAGTGGTTGCTGAGGAAACGCACGGGGTCGAGCGCCTCGCGCGTGGGACCGGCGGTGACGACCACCTGCTTGCCGCGCAGCGACGACGCCGGTTCCAGCAGTCGCGCGATGTGCGCGCGAATGGTGGACGGTTCGGGCATGCGTCCCGGACCGCTCCCTTCCTCGCGGCTGGCCAGCGGGCCGACCTCCGGGTCGAGCACGTGATACCCGATCTCGCGAAGGCGCGCGACGTTGCGCTGGACCTGCGGGTGGGCCCACATCCGGTCGTTCATTGACGGCACGACCAGCACCGGCACGTCGCCCGCCGCCAGCAGCGACGCGGTCAGCAGGTCGTCGGCCCGCCCGATGGCCGCGCGCGCGATGAAGTCGGCGGTTGCCGGCGCCACGACCATGACGTGCGCGGCTCGCGGCAGTCGAATGTGGTCAAGGGCGTGTCCGGCGGCGACCAGCTGGTCGTGCACCGGCCGCCCGGTGAGCGCCTCGAAGGTGATGGTCCCGATGAACTCGCGCGCCGAGCGCGTGAGCACGACGTCGACCTCGGCGCCGGCCAGGGTCAGTTCCCGCGCCAGCGTCGCCGACTTGTAGGCGGCTATTCCCCCCGTGACCCCGAGGAGGACGCGCCGGCCTTCGAAGGGACGCACCGGAGGGACCCTTCGGCCAGGTTACTCGGTGGGCCGGCGGCGCGGCACCACGCGATACTCGATGCGGCCTTCGCTGAGCTCCTCGAGCGCGCGCGTCGTCAGCTTCTTCTCGCCGGACTTCGAGCGGTCGCGGGGAAACTCGTTGAGCACGCGCGTGTACTTGGCGGCCACCAGCACCGAGAGGTACTTGTTGGTCGCGTGCTCGGTGACTTCGGACGGGGTGAAAACTCGCATGGCTGTCTTCCGGGGTTAGACGTAGTTCGTGATCTTGTGCTCGAGCCTGGCAATCAGTTCAGCCACCTGCTCGTCCAGCGCTGGCGCCCGCTCGCGGCGGGCCATTTCCGCATCAATTATGGCCGACACCCGCGCCACGGCGCGGTCGAGATCGTCGTTCACCACCACATAGTGATAGCGGCCGATTTCGTGCAACTCGGTCTGCGCGTTGCGCAGCCGGGTGAGCAGTTCCTCGCGGTCCTCGCTGCCGCGCCGGTTGAGGCGCTCGACCAGCACATCGATGGACGGCGGGATGATGAATATAAGCGCCGACTGCGGGAAGGCGCGCGCGAACTGGGCCGCGCCCTGCACGTCGATGTCCATCATCACGTGGCGCCCCGCGGAAAGCACCTTCTGCACCTCGCTGCGCAGCGTCCCGTACGGGCGCCCATGCACCTCGGCCGTCTCGGCAAACTCGCCCGCTTCACGGCGGCGAACGAAGTCGTCCATCGCCAGGAAGTGATAGTCGACGCCGTCCACCTCACCCGGCCGCGGTTCGCGCGTGGTGCACGACACCGAATACCCCACGTCGTCGCGCTCGGCGAGGAGCCGCCGGGCGATGGTGGTCTTGCCGGCGCCCGAGGGCGCCGAGAGCACGATGGGAAACCGGATCACTCGATGTTCTCCACCTGCTCGCGAATCCGCTCCAGCTCTTCCTTGATCGCGATGACGTCGCGCTGGATGAGCGCGTCGTTCGCCTTGCTCCCGGCGGTGTTGGCCTCGCGCAGCATTTCCTGCAGCAGGAAGCCAAGCCGCTTGCCCACCGGCTCGTCACCACCATCGCGCAACGCGCCCGCGAAGGCGGCGATGTGCACCCGGAACCGGTCGATCTCCTCGCCCACGTCGAGGCGGTCGGCGAGGATGGCGATCTCCTGGGCGACGCGCTGTTCGTCGAGTGCCAGGCCGTTGGTCAGCTTGGCGATGTTCTCGACCAGGCGGTCCCGCTGGGCGATGACGCGCTCGGGCGCCCGCGTGGCAATGCGCTCGACGGCGACCTCGATGAGGGCCAGCCGCTCGAGGATGACGGCAGCGAGCCGCGCGCCTTCGCGCTCGCGCATGGTCGACAGCTCGCTGGCGGCGGCGACGACGATGGCCACCAATGCGGCGGCACCGCCGTCGAGGACATCGTCCTCGCTGCCGGTACGCACCACCTCGGGCATCCGGAGCACCGTTGCCACGTCGATCTCTCCTCCCAACGCGAACTTGTCGCGCAGCGCCTTGAGTTGCGTTGCGTACTGCGCGAAACGGGTCTCGTCGATTATCGCGCCCAGGTCTGCCGAGCGCTCCATCCGGGCGCTGACCGTGACGTGCCCGCGCGCGATGCGCTTGCGCAACGCGTCGCGCACCTCACCCTCCCACCGGCTGAGCGCCGAGGGGAGCTTGAGGCTGGGACTGAAGAAGCGATGGTTGACGGTGCGGAGTTCGACGCTGATGCGGGCAGTGCCCACGACGCCGTCAGCCGCCCCAAACCCGGTCATGGATCGTATCATCTGGAACCAGATAAGTTACGGCGTGACAAGGTGTTTGGCAACGGCTGAGGCTAGTGGATAGTGGATAGTCGATAGTTGATAGCCACTATCAACCATCCACTATCAACTATCCACTATCGACTATCAACTATCCTCTCTCGTCAGATCAGTTCCAGAACTCCCAGCGCAGCCCGTAGTACTGCAGCATCCGCGGCATCATGTATCCCGGGGCGGTGTAGTACACCTTGCCGACCAGGTTATTGAACTGGATGAACACCGTGCCGCTCATGATGCGGAACTCGAGGCGTGCCGACAGCACGTCGATCGGTCCGGTGGACTGCCCCACTCCACCGGTGGCGTCCGGGAAGAACATCGGCGTGCGATGGTCGTACATCGCCGCCGCCAGCACGTGGAAGTTCCCGCGCGGGAACTTGCGCGGCCAGCTGCTGTCGAGCGTGAGGCTGCTGTGCACCTCCATCTGCGGACGGTAGGCGCCCGAACCGTCCCAGCGAACGGCATCGACGTTGATGCTCACATCGCGATAGACCGGGCCCCTCACGCCAATCACGACGCCGCGCGTCTCGCCCGACAGTACCCGGACCAGGCTGCTGTCGAGCACGGCAGGAGCCGTGAGTTCCGTCAGGCCGCGCGACAGGCCGCCGGCGCTGACCGAGATCCCGCGCACGACCGTGGAGAGCACCAGGCGCGACGCCGTGAAGGCTGGTCCGCCTGCCGAAGTCGCCGACGGGGTATAGCTGCCGTACGCCCCGTCAACGGAGAGCCAGCGCCAGGGCGCAACACGGGCCGACAGGTCCACGCGGCGCGTCGAGTCGGCGCCGCGGGTCTCGGCGAACGCGGCGAAGGTGACGAACGACCACCGGTAGCCGAGCCTGGCCGACGGCGAAAGGTCCGTGCGACCGTGGCCAACGCGCAGCCGTGCCGTCACGCTGCCGTCGAGGCCCCAGCGCGACGCCCCGGCGGCGAGCACGTACTGCGCGCGTGAGGTGGCGAAGGTCGCGGTGTCGACCAGCATCGTCCTGGCGGAGTCAGGTCCGGTCACCACATATGCGGTATCCGGGGGCAGCGTGTCGCTGTCGTCCTTCACGCTTTGCGTGGACGCGATCAACTGGACCCACGGGGCCGCCTTCGCATCGGGATCACCCCACGCCACACGCCCGTAGGCCGTCCCGAGCGTGCCCTTGAAGGCGGGCACGGCGTTCTTCTGCGCGATTTCCCGTGACAGCGGGAACCGGATGGTCGGCGCGCGGTCGACGCCGGCGCGATTCCACGTCGCGTCGACGCTCCAGCGCTTGCGGGCCCACCCGAGGCGACCGAACACCTGCAGGGACGACCCGTCGCCGCCCGTGCGGAGCGACGCCGTGCTGTACTGCTGGGCAGCCAATTGAATTACCCCGCCGTTGTGCAGGCGGCGACCAAAGTAGCCGCGGTAGAAGTTGGTGTTCTCGCTGCCGGAGGTGACGTCAGTGCGCGTCGCCGGCGTGGTGCGCTCCACGCGCCACGAGCGCAGGTGCACGCGCAATTCGCCGGCGGCGCGTTCCGCGCTCACTTCCTCGAGCTGCCACAGCGGCGTGACGCCAAGATCGAGCAGGCTGCCGTTGCGCGCGTCGATGGCGTCGATCTCGACGCCGTCGAAGAAGACGCGCACGCGAGCCGCGTCGCCGTTCCAGGCGATGAACTGCGGTGCCGGGATCCAGTTCGCGCGAAAGGCGGTGACGCCCGGAATGCGGGCCAGCAGGTCGGCCAGGGTGACCGCCCCGGCGCTGCGCAGCGCTTCGCCGCGCCACACCCACCTCCCGTCGGCGTCGACCGGGAACTCGGCCTGGGCGGTCGGCTCCTTGATGGAATCGGCGGCAAAGCGCTTGCGGCGCAAGGCAGCGGAATCGGCCTTGGTGAGAATGCGCGGCGTGGTGTCGCGCACCGAGGGATCGCGCGGGAGCGCAGAGTCGGGAACAGCACGCGGCACGATCATCGGCCGCGCGATCGTGTCCCGGGGCGGGATGGGCTGCTGGGCCGCGAGCGCGGAGCCTCCCGTCAGCAAAAGGGCCGCCAGGAGGCGGCCCCGCGAGCGACGGCCTCCGATCAGCGGGCCCTCCCTCGCACGAACTCGACGAAGGTGCGCACCGGCGTGCCGGTGGGCCCCTTGGGAATCACCACGAGGTCGTTCTCCGAGTACGCCGTGCCGGCGATGTCGAGGTGGACCCAGGGCACGCCGGCCGGAACGAACTCCCGCAGGAAGAGCGCGGCCGTGATGGTGCCCGCTCCGCGGCCGCCAATGTTCTTGATGTCGGCGATGTCGCCCTTGATCAGCTCCCGGTATTCGTCCCACATCGGCAGTTGCCACCCTGGCTCACCACCCCTTTTGGCGGCGGCGAGCACTTCGTTCACCAACTGCTCGTCGTTGCCCATGACGCCGGTGGCGCTGTTGCCGAGGGCGATCACGCAGGCGCCGGTGAGCGTGGCGGCATCGATGATGGCTGCCGGTTTGAACTTCGCGCTGTAGGAGAGCACGTCGGCCAGCACCAGGCGCCCCTCGGCGTCGGTGTTGTGGATCTCGATCGTCTTGCCGTTCATGGCCCGCACGACGTCGCCGGGGTTCATGGCGGTACCCGACGGCATGTTGGTGGTGCTGCCGATGAGTCCGACGACGTTGACCCGCAGCTTCATGCGCGCAATCGCCTCGAGCGCGCCCAGCACGCCGGCCGCGCCCGACATGTCGTACTTCATCAGCTCCATCCCCAGTGCGGGCTTGATGGAGATGCCGCCCGAGTCGAAGCAGAGTCCCTTGCCCACCAGTGCGATGGGTGCGTCGCCGCGGCGCCCCCCACGGTACTCGACGACGATGAGCTTGGGGTCCTGCGGCGTCCCCTGCGCGACCGCCAGGAACGACCCCATCTTGAGGCGCGTGATCTCGCGGCGGCCGAAGACGCTCACGCGCAGGCGATGGCGCCTGCCGATGTCGCGCGCCGTGCGCGCAATGTGTTCGGGGGTGCAGACGTTGCCCGGCAGTTGCTGCAGCCGTCGCGCCACGCGCTGCCCCTCGCCGAGGGCAACACCGTTGGCGAACGCCGCCCTGGATCCCCGCACGTCATTGCTGATCACCACCGCCTCGGCCAGCGGCTTCGGTCGATCCTTGGCCACCGGCTGGGTCTTGTAGTCGGTGAAATCCCACGAGCCGCGCGACAGCCCGAACGCCGCCGCCTCGACTGTATCTCCGGCGAGTTGCGGCGCCCAGAACGCCATCCGGCGAACGCCCATCGCATTGCCCTTGCGACCGGCGAGCGTGGCGGCGCGCGCAATGGCCGCGTATGCATCGTCGTTCTCGCCGAGCCCGACGAGCAGAACGCGCGCCGGGCCGCGACCGTTACCGACGAAGAGCAGTGATTCGTCGCGCTCTCCCTTGAAGTCCGCCTGCTTCACCGCGAGGGCCAGCACGCCCCCGTACCCCTTGTCGAGTGCGGACAGCACGCGCGGGAAGACGCCACCGGAGTGAAGCGCCACCGCCAGCAGCGGCGTGGCAACGCGCCCCGGATCACCGCCCCGCAGGGAAAGCGCCAGCGACATCTCAGGCCTCCCTCATGCCGGCGATGATCGCATCACCGAAGCCCGACGTCGACACCTCGGTGGAACCCGGCATCTGGCGGGCGAGATCGTAGGTCACGGTCTTGTTGCCGATGGCGCGCTCCATGCCTGCGACGATGAGGTCGGACACTTCCTGCCATCCCATGGTCTCGAACATCATGACGCCCGACAGGATGACGCTCCACGGATTGATCTTGTTCAGACCCGCGTACTTGGGCGTGGTGCCGTGGGTCGCCTCGAATACCGCGGC